>CAZTVO010000037.1:0-16751 GCA_964617075.1 uncultured Jutongia sp. | reverse complement strand
GTTGTCCGCGGCATCCCTTCCCAGCTCATTGTAGCCTAGCTGCGTGTAGTGAGCCGTCGGATGGACCTCGGCGACGGTCGACGGCATGGCCACATTCTTCTTTCTCATGTTGTTTAACGCGATAAAATTTTGCACGCTGCCGTACTTTCTTAAAAAATATGACGCTACTCCGTCATCCGTAATCCAGTCTTCCTCAATATGGCTGGCAAGATAAATCTTTTTAAACTTCTTTTGAGAAGAGTTGCACATGTAGTACTGTGCCTTTCTAGGCCCCGTCATATATAAATCGCTGCTGTCGGTCGCAATCTTGTGCGCCCGCACCATAAGTATGCCCGCAAACTCCATCTCTTTGTTTACATTTTTATAATTTTTCGATCCTCCTTTGGCGCCAAGCTCGTTCATGAATCCTTTATGCATCTTCATAAACTTTTTCATATATTCGGACGCGGACATTTTCCTGTCCGTCTCGCCCTGAAGCCAGAAATATCCCTTATGGCTAAGCCTATAATGCCCCGCCTCAATCTCTTTGTTCAAAAGCTCTTCGCACTTTCTGTAAAGAATGGCCGCCTGCCAGAAATTGTTGTTATGACGCCCGTTTCCGGGAACCCATGTATCGATGGAACTTCCGCTGTGCGCGGCATTGACCACCCAGACTTTTTCCTTTGTCTTTTTTACCCATTCATCCGCAAGCGCCCCGTCAAGTCCCGTTTTTCCACATGCCCCGTCCGCATCCGTTAAATTATCCGTCCTTTCCCATTCATTTGCGCCGTCGTCTCCGGCAAGGCTTTCAGGGACAAAATTGGCACAATTCCATATGGTCAGCTTTGGCGATGCCTGTGAAAAACAGCCGTTCGCAAGCGAATGGCCAACAGTGGACGGACCGTACGTGCCATACGCCTTTCCCTGCCTGTTTATGATATTTTCAGTCATATAGTCCTCTTTAGGGCTTTTGCCGCTATGGCTCCCTTCCATATTGCTCTGCCCCGCCAAAAGCAGCAGGCTGATTTTGGCCGCCTTAACTTTCACGCCTATTTTTTTCCCGCTTTTTAAAACTACTACCGCCTTTCCGCAGCCGCACGCAACAACCTTTTTTTTGCTGCCTTCGCAAAGTCTAAGCACCTCTCCGTCGCGTTTTCCACTCTTTACGCTAAACGATTTCACCGAGATATTTTTTATTTTCATCACTTTGCTTTTAAATGAATGCCTGTCGTCATAGTTCAATATTATTTTGGAATCAGCATCCTTCATGGAAATCTTTGCTGCATGAGCGGACGCAGGAAAAGCCGCGCAAAGAAGCGCGGCAAAAAAAACAGATGCAAACGGTCTAAATATTTTTTTCATTTTCTCTTCCCTAATATACTATTTTACTACAATATTGACGATGCGCCCTGGAACAAATATCTCCTTTACTATATTTCCGTTTAACTTAGCACCCAGCGCCTCCTTAGCTTTCGCCAGAGCCGAATCCTTTTCCTCATCCTTTGAAACAAGAACCGTTGCCTTTGTCTTGCCATTTATCTGCACCGCTATTTCAACATCGTCCTCCACCGTTTTTGCCTCGTCGTAATTTGGCCACGATGCCTGATACACCCTGCCTTTGCCGCCTATCGTCTCCCAAAGTTCTTCCGTAATATGCGGGGCCACAGGATTTAGCAATATAATAAGGGTCTTGTACTCATCTTTCGTAATCGAATTTTTTTTGTAGAAATCATTGACGAGGGACATCATGGACGCTATTGCGGTATTGAATTTTAGATTTTCAAAATCGCCGTCCACTTTTTTGATTGTCTGGTGAATTTTTGTTTCCATGTCCTTTGAATATCCCTCAACGTCCGTCATAATCCCCTGAAGCTTCCAAACCCTCTCAAGAAAGCGCCTGCATCCTTTTACACCGTCGTCCGACCAGATGGCGCTTAAATCAAAAGCTCCTATAAACATTTCGTATGTACGCAGGGTATCCGCGCCGTAATCCCTTATGATGTCGTCAGGATTTACGACGTTGCCCCTTGATTTGCTCATTTTCTCCCCGTTGCTTCCAAGTATCATGCCATGCGACGTCCTCTTGGCGTACGGCTCCGGGGTAGGCACTTCTTTCTGGTCGTAAAGGAATCTATGCCAGAAACGCGAATACAGAAGATGGAGAGTGGTGTGCTCCATGCCGCCATTGTACCAGTCCACAGGCAGCCAATATTTAAGAGCCTCCTTGTCCGCAAGACGCTCCTTATTGTCGGGATCGACGTATCTTAAAAAATACCACGATGAGCCCGCCCATTGAGGCATTGTGTCCGTTTCGCGCTTCGCCGGACCGCCGCAGCACGGACACGTCGTGTTTACCCATTCGTCCATTGCCGCAAGGGGAGATTCGCCGTTGTCAGAAGGCATATAGCTTTCCACATCCGGCAGCATGAGAGGAAGATCCCCCTCGTCCAAAGGCACGTAGCCGCACTTTTCGCAATGCACTATTGGAATAGGTTCTCCCCAATATCTCTGTCTTGAAAACACCCAGTCGCGAAGTTTGTAGTTTACCTTGCGTCTTCCAATGCCTTTTTCCGTCAGAAAATCCTTTATCTTTTCCTTCGCGTCCTCAACGCCAAGCCCGTTTAAAAATCCGGAATTTATCATTTTGCCTGACGCGACATCGGTATAAGCGGCATTTTCAACGTTGGCGGCGGCCCCTCCGTCTACAACCTGTATTATTGGCAGTCCAAATTTTTTTGCGAATTCCCAATCCCTGTCGTCATGCGCGGGCACCGCCATAATGGCCCCCGTGCCATATGTCATGAGCACATAATCGGAAACCCAAATAGGTATTTCGGCGCCGTTTACCGGATTTATCGCGCTAAGTCCTAAAAGAGGGGCGCCTGTTTTGTCCTTAGCTAGCTCCGTGCGCTCAAAATCCGACTTTTTGGACGCCATTTCGCGGTATTTCATGACCTCGTCCAGATTCGTTATTTCATCCTTATATTTATCGATAATTGGATGTTCCGGCGAAACTACCATATATGTGGCGCCAAAAGCGTATCCGGCCTGGTGGTGTATACGCAAAGCTTCTCGTCCTTGTCCTTGATTTGAAAATCAACCTCCGCCCCCTCGGATCGGCCAATCCAGTTTCTTTGCGACGTCTTCACGCGTTCTATGTAGTCAACGTCGTCAAGTCCGTCCAAAAGCTTGTCCGCATAATTGGTAATCTTTAGCATCCACTCGCTTTTAACCTTGCGCACGACTTGCGAGCCGCAGCGCTCGCATACGCCGCCGACTACCTCCTCGTTCGCAAGACCCACTTTGCACGAGGTACACCAATTTATGGGCATCTCCTTCTTATACGCAAGACCCGCCTTAAACAGCTTCAAAAAAATCCACTGCGTCCACTTGTAGTAGTCGGGAGACGTAGTGTTTATCTCGCGGTTCCAGTCAAAGGAATACCCAAGAGACTTAAGCTGTCCCTTAAAATGCGCCACATTCTTCTTCGTGACCTCCTTTGGATGGACTTTATTTTTAATGGCATAATTCTCGGTTGGAAGGCCAAAGGCATCCCAACCCATCGGATAAAGCACGTTATACCCCTGCATCCTGCGCTTGCGCGCCACAATATCCAAAGCGGTGTAGGGCCTCGCGTGCCCTACATGGAGGCCCTGTCCCGACGGATATGGAAATTCAACCAGCGCGTAAAACTTAGGCCTTGAATAATCGTTTTCTGTTTTGAACGCCTTTTCCTCGTCCCAAATCTTTTGCCATTTCTTTTCAACTACATGATGATTATATGTTTCCATTACGCAACCTCTTTCTCATTTTTGTAAACGCAGCAAATTAAACAAAAAACAAAATATTAAATAAAATTGCCAAAATCGCGCCCGCGGCGACGTCCCTTGGAAAATGCACCCCGGCCGCGACCCTTATCGCGGCAAGAAAAAATCCCATTACATATACGACGGCGCCCGCCACGGGAAATACGTACCCTATAGCTCCGGCGCACGCAAATATTGAAAAGACGTGTCTGCTGGGAAAACTCTTTCCAATCGTCTCCTTAGGCAAAAGCGGCCTAAAGCCGTACTTTTGATATGGCCTCGGCGCGTTGATCTTTGCCCTAAAAAAAGAAAGCAGGACAAACTCGACGGCTGGAAAGACCGTAACCTTTATGAATCGCCGATCCCTCTTAAACAAAAGGATAAGCGCGGTCGATGCGTAGGCTATGGCCGCGCCGTACGTCAACGCCGCGCTCGCGATTCTTAAAGCCGCAACGCCGTGCTTTTTGGAGCTTATGAAATTCATGACGCAATCATACTGCTTCCCGGTCATGATATCCTCCATAAATAAAACTAATCTTTCCCGGATATTTCTATCCCAAGCTCTTTAAGCTGTTTTTCCTCGACGCGTCCTGGCGCGCCGGTCATAATGCATGACGCGTCCTTTACCTTTGGAAACGCTATGACGTCCCTTATGCTGTCCGCCTTCGCGATAAGCATGGCCATTCTGTCAAGCCCATACGCAAGTCCGGCGTGCGGAGGCACGCCATACTTAAACGCGTCGAGCAGAAAGCCGAACTGCTCGCGCGCACGCTCGCCGCTGAATCCAAGAGCCTTAAACATGGCCTCCTGCACATCGTTTTGGTGAATACGAATCGACCCGCCTCCAAGCTCCACGCCGTTAAGCACTATGTCGTACGCCCTCGCGCGCACCCTTTCGGGGTTGGATTCAAGAAAAGGAATATCCTCCTCGTAAGGCATGGTAAAAGGATGATGCATTGCGACATACCTGCCCTGTTCCTGCGAATATTCAAACTCGGGAAACTGCGTTATCCACACGAATTTATACGCGTCCTCGTCTATGATTCCCATGCTCCTCGCAAGCTCGACGCGCAGGCCGCCAAGCGCGGCAAAAACCGCCTCGTCCTTGTCGGCAGCAAACAAAAGCAGATCTCTGGGCTCTCCGTCAAGCGCGTCCGCAAGCGCGCCAAGCTCATCGTCCGTCATAAATTTCGCAAACGGGGACTTAAAACTTCCGTCATCATTTATGGACATATACGCAAGCCCCTTCGCGCCAAAATCCTTCGCCGTCTGAACAAGGGCGTCTATCTTCTTTCGGGACATGCCCGCCTGTCCTTTCGCGTTTATTCCGCGCACAGAACCTCCAGACGATACCGCGTCCGCGAATACGCCAAAGCCGCATCCTTTAACGATTTCCGATACGTCCTTTAGCTCCATGCCAAAACGCATATCCGGCTTGTCGGAGCCGAACCGGTCCATGGCCTCCCTCCACGTCATGCGCTGGATTGGAAGCTCTATGTCGATGCCAAGCATCTCCTTAAAAATCCTCGAAAGAAGCCTTTCATTCACATCCATCACGTCGTCTTCATCCACGAAGGAAAGCTCCATATCCACCTGGGTAAACTCAGGCTGTCTGTCAGCGCGCAAATCCTCGTCCCTAAAGCACCTGGCGATCTGAAAATACCGGTCATATCCCGAACACATTAAAAGCTGCTTGAAAAGCTGCGGCGACTGCGGAAGCGCGTAAAACGACCCTGGATGCATACGGCTCGGCACAAGGTAGTCCCTCGCGCCCTCGGGCGTGCTTTTCGTAAGCATCGGCGTTTCAATCTCAAGAAATCCCTCTTCGCATAAAAACTGCCTTATTATCATGGCAAGACGGCTCCGCATCATAAGGTTTTTCTGCAAATCGGGGCGCCGCAGATCCAAAAAACGGTACTTTAGCCTGATGTCGTCCTTTGTTCTTATGCCTTCCTCAATCGGAAACGGCGGCGTCTCCGCCTCCGACAGTACGCGAAGCTCTTCCGCCCGAACCTCTATGGCCCCCGTCGCCAGACTTTCATTGGCCGCCCCCGAACGGGCCGTCACCTTTCCTCTTACCGCTATGACAAATTCGCTCCTAAGCTTTTCAGCCTTCGCAAAATATTCGTCCGAAACGTCCCCCTTCTCAAATATAGCCTGCAGAATGCCCGAACGGTCGCGCATATCCACAAATATGATTGCTCCGGCATTCCTCTGCTTCTGCACCCATCCCATCACAGTAACGGTTTCCCCGATATTTTTTTCGCTAAGCTGCGCGCATTCGCACGTGCGCTTCAACCCCCTCATTGACTCAGCCATTTTTAACTCCAATCCTCAATGCAAATTTATACCGACGCCACGGCAAAAAGCCGCGGCAAAATCCAAAATCATAACATACCTACATACGCATGGCCTCTTTTTCAAAAAGCGCCAGCTGGCTCATCTGCAGCGGGCTTATTGTGCTTCTTAACGATTCCAGCCCCTTAAACCTTCCATTGTGGAGCGTCCTTTGAAAAGCCAAAAAAACCTCCATGTCATAATCCATGATTTCGTCTATCATAATCTCCATTGCCGTTGACGCGTCAAAAGCCTTTCTGTAGCTTCTGTCGCTCGTAAGAGCCGCAAAAACGTCGCATGTCCTAAGTATCCTCGCCATCCAAGGTATGTCGCTTCCGTGCAGGCTGTCTGGATACCCCGTTCCATTGCAGTTTTCATGGTGGTAATACACTGCCTTTAATATATTGTCCGGGTACCCCTCAGCCCTAAGTATCCGGTAGCTGTACTCAGAGTGGATCCGCATATACTTAATCTGTTCTATGACAAGCGTGTCGCCTTTTGGAAAAAGGTAGTCGGCAAGCTGCAGCTTTCCTATGTCGTGAAGAACTCCCGCGACAGTCAAGTCATTTATAAAAGCGTCGTCCTCGCCAAGTTCCTTTGCAATCATCGCCGCCAGGTTGCTTACCTCTATGCCATGATATATTTCATCGCATATGACTTTTTTCGTCTGCCCATGAATATCTTCATTTTCGCATATCCTTTTTATGTAATCCTTCATAATGAATCACCGAACCCCGCCTAAACGCCTTTTCCGATAAAATCAATCTGACGCGCCGCCAAAAAATTTCATTCAACCGCAAAAGGATTAAGCATCTTTTCGTCTTTTATGGACGTCGTTGGACCATGGCCGGGATACACCCTCACATAATCAGGAAGCAAAAAAAGCTTTTCCCTTATGGAGCGAATCAAGACTCCCATGCTGCCTCCCGGAAAATCGGTGCGGCCAACCGACTGCGCAAACAGCGTGTCGCCTGAAAAAAGCGCGCCGCTTTTCGGAAAATAAAAGGACATGCCTCCGACCGTATGTCCGGGCGTAAGCAGGCATCTTACGCTTTGCCCCATAATATCCACCTCGCGGCCGTCTTCAAGCCACTCGTCGGCCTCAATCGTCAACGCCTCGCCCGTCATCTGGACAGACAGGTTGACGGCCGGATTTGAAAGCGTCTCCTTTTCCTCCAAAGCCGCGTATATTTTTACATGGTATCTGTCCTTAATATCACGCGCCGCCCCAATGTGGTCAAAATGGCCGTGCGTCAACAATATTGCCGCAGGCTCAAGATTTTTTTCATCAATCAATGAAATGATTTTTTCGGCGTCGTCGCCGGGGTCTATTATGACGCAATCTTTCGCCCCGCGCGTATTTTCGTCCTTTTCATACGCAATCCAGCAGTTAGTCTGTACCGGACCTACAACTATGCATTTACATTCCATATGACGCCCCTCTTTCCCGTCATGACTGCGTCCTTCTTATTTCCTCGATGCTCTCAATGCCTTGAAGCTTCTTTACAAGCGTATTAAGCGACTCTACTCCCCTTATCGCGAAACCGACGTCAATCGTGGCAATCCCCTGCTTGCTTGTCCTTGTATTCATTGAAATCACGTTTATTCCGTTCTCGGTGAATACCTTCGATATGTCTAATAGTATGCCCATGCGGTCATGCGCGTAAATGACAATCTCCGCGTCGTAAAGATCGTTGGATTTTTCCACCGAATCGGTCTGCCACTCGGCCTCTATGATGCGATCCCTGTCATCTTCCGAAAGATTCATCATATTGACGCAGTCGCTGCGGTGAATCGAAACTCCCCTTCCGCGCGTCACAAATCCTATTATTTCATCGCCGGGCACGGGACTGCAGCATTTTGAAAATCGAACCGACACATCGTCGATGCCCGCTACCACAATGCCGCTTTTAGATTTGACTGACGCGGCCTTTCCTGATTCGCCTGGCTGTCCGTGGCTGTTTACGGCCTCAAGTATTTCTTTGTCCGTCGCGTGCTTTGGATGTTTTTTATTGTATTCATCCTGAAGCTTGTTGATAACCTGCCCTTCCTTAAGTCCTCCGTGCCCTATGGCCGCGAGAACCGAGTCCCAGTCCCTGAATCCGTATTTTTTCTTACACGCCTCCGTGTACTCCGGCTTTATCAGGTCGTACATCGCTATTCCCTGAGACTTACAGTAGTTGGAAAGCATTTCCTTGCCCCGCAGAATGTTTTCCATCTTAAATTCCGACCTGAACCACTGGTTGATCTTATTTTTCGCCTGGGCGCTTTTGACTATCAAAAGCCAATCCCTGCTGGGCCCTTTGGAATTTTGCGAAGTAATTATTTCTATTCTGTCGCCGTTTTGAATCTCATAGTCGATGGGCACGAGATTTCCGTTTACGCGCGCGCCCACCATTTTATTCCCCACGGCGCTGTGGATCGCGTACGCGAAGTCGATCGGAGTGGAGCCTGCCGGAAGGTTTTTGACATCGCCGTCCTTCGTAAAGCAGTAGACGTGGTCGGCAAAGAGATCCAGATCGCTCTTTATGAGGCTAAGAAATTCCTTGTTGTCCGACATTTCCCTCTGCCATTCCAATATACGCCTAAGCCATGCCAGCTTTTCCTCCTCGCCGTCGCTGGTGTTGCCCCCATATTGATTTTCCTTGTATTTCCAATGCGCGGCAATGCCGTATTCCGCCGTGCGGTGCATCTCATAAGTTCTAATCTGTATCTCAAACGGCTGTCCCGCGGGCCCTATCAGCGTAGTGTGCAGCGACTGGTAGTTGTTTGGCTTTGGCATGGATATATAATCCTTGAAATGACCGGGAATCGGCTTATATATCTCGTGAATCACTCCCAGCGCGGTGTAGCAGTCCCTTTCGCTTTCAACTATTATCCTCACCGCGAACAAATCGTAAATCTGCTCCAGCTTTTTATTCTGCGTGACCATTTTTTTGTATATGCTAAAGTAATGCTTCGCCCTGCCATCAATAGTCGCCTTTATTCCGGCGGCCTTTATGTGGTAGCCCACCTCATCCACTATTTCCTTGATAAACTCCTCGCGTTTTACCCTGCCGTTTTCAATCTTTGCCACAAGCTCCTCGTACATGACAGGCTCAAGATACTTAAAGGCCAAGTCGTCAAGTTCGACCTTTATTTTCGATATTCCAAGCCTGTCGGCGATGGGAGCGTATATGTCGATCGTCTCTCGCGATTTTTCCTTTTGCTTCTTGGGAGTCTGATACTGCATCGTCCTTTGATTGTGAAGCCGGTCGGCAAGCTTTATAAGTATGACCCTTATGTCCTTTGCCATGGCCAGAAACATCTTCCGTAGATTTTCCGCCTGTACCTCAACCTTGTCCGCAACATAGTCGATTTGCGTAAGCTTTGTCACGCCGTCGACTAACAGCGCGACCTCGCTCCCAAACTCTCTTTCTATCTCCTCGCTCGTCATGACGGTATCCTCCACCACGTCATGAAGCATTCCGGCCGCGATGGTTTCCTTGTCAAGCTCAAGCTCCGCCAGTATTATGCATACGCACAAAGGGTGGATTATATAAGGCTCGCCTGATTTCCTAAGCTGGCCGTCATGCGCGTTATAAGCCACTTTGTACGCTTTCTCTATCATGGACATATCCGCCGATGGATGATACCTTAAAATCATGCTTTTAAGCTTATCGTACAAAACCTCAGGCTCCGTAAAATCCCTTGGTATAGTGCTTGTATCCAGTTCGCCGTTGTCAATTTTTAACTCAGTTTCACCCACGCCTGCATCATAAGCCATACGCGCCGCCTCCATCCTTTTATCGCAGTCTGCCGCGTTCATCTAGCGGCATAAGACCATGCTGCCCTAATCTGGCTTTGGATTTTCTTTATGTTCCAGCGCTTTTTCGAACGCGCAATGCTGTTGGGGTCGTTCACAATCGCCTTGCTCGACTTGTCAATGCCCGCAAGAACTATAAAATGCCCGGTATCGGTAAAATCTCCCGGCCCCACGCTGCATATGACGGGCCTTCCCTTTTCAAGCTCCGCCTTTATCGTGCCGGCATCCGTCCCGATCCTTTCCGCGTCAAGGCCAAGATCGCGGGCGCCGTCAAGCATCATATCCCAGGACGTCCCCTCGCCCTGAATGTAATAATTGTTGTCAATGCAATACTGAGCCATGTCGGCGGGCGACATGGAAGTATTTTTTAAAAGACCCGAATATATCATGGACATGCAAGTCGGCCCGCACCCGCTAATCGCAAGTATGTCGCCGCCATATTTTACATATCCCCACCTTTCGTCCCATTGGTTAAGAAGCGGTATGCCGCTTTTAACCTCTTCTTCCGAAATTTCTCCAAAAGACGCCGCATCATTTTTATGCTTTGGATAATTTACCACAAACGACAGAGTTTCAGGATTTTTAATAAAAAGCTGCGCGACATTTGCGGGATATTGCGACAGGTTCATAAGAATATTCTCGGCTTCCGGATATTTATCCACAAGCGCAAGGATCTCATCATAAATTTTGTCATAGCCGTCAGGAATTATATAGTCAGGCTTAGCGCTTGGCTCAACCGTCGCCTTTGCGACGGCGCCTTTTTGCTTATCTGTAAAAAGACGCGTAACGCCGGCTCTTATGAGAAAAAAAAGGCCGACCGCAAGCGCGGCGCCGGCAATTCCTAGCGCTGCCCTCGCAATAATTACCTTTCTGCGCCTTTTTCGCCGCCTTATCCTCCTCTTCAGATACCTCCTGTACTCAATCTCCTCCTGCGTTAAATTTTCCAATACGCGTCCTCCATCCTCCATCGCCGTCGGGCATGGCTATCCGCAGTCCAAATCCATAAGAGTATGCATAAGCTCGTCAAATTCGTCCGACGTAATATTTCCGTCGTCAAATTCGTTCATAATGAGCTCCTCCGCCTCGTCCCACTCATATTCGCTTTTTCCTTCTTTAAATAGCTCAAGCTCCCTTTCCCACTTCTTAAAGCCGCTCAATAAAAATTTCCTCCCTACAACAAAAACCTGCGGACGTACGCCCGCAGTGATGCATCCGCCGCATATGCCTATCTAACATATAATAAACATTAGCGCCTTGCATGTCAAATTACAAAAGTGGCCGGGATTGCCTCAAAGACCGCTCCCTAACGCCCAAACGCGCCGTTTTCAATCATGTCAAGAAGTATGCCGGAAACAGGCCCCTGCCCCTTTTTGCAGTAAAAGAAATTTTTGATCTTCTCCCTCTCCTCCTCGCCGTATCTGCCCCCGTTTGCCGCAAAATCCTCCAAATAAGAAAGCAGCTCGTCAAAAGTTGCGGCCTTGCGTCCTGGAGCGACCTTGTCATACTCAAAATACATCTCCCTGTCCTTTTTGACGTATTCGTCGTAATCATAGCAATAAAAAAAAATCGGCCTATTCAAAAGCAGATAATCTATATATATGCTTGAGTAATCCGTAATCAAAGCCACGGATTCCATAATCAAGCGCTGCACGTCGACGTTTAGACCTGTTATGTCGACGATTCGGCTGTACCCGTCAAGATTTTCCTTTTCGTCCCTATGGTAAAAATGTTTTTTTATCACCAGACAGCAGCCGCACCTCTCCAGAAAGTCCTGGAGCCTGTCCAAATTAAGCAGCTCGTCCATCCGCATTTTTTCCCTGCCCTCTTTTCTATGCGTCGGGCAGTATAATATTATTTTCCTATCGGGAAAATAGGGCGTAAATTTTGATTCTGAAAAAAAAACGTCGTTCCTTGGCTGTCCAAGAACAGTTATCTGTTCTTTTTTTACGCCAAAAGCGCTTTGATATATTTTAACAAAAGCCTCGCTTGAGGCCACGTAGTGCATCCTGCCCAAGGGAACGTTTATGACGGCGTCCCTAAATTTCTGCTTCGGGCTGTCCCAGTCCTTTTCGTATCTGTCGTCGCGGCACACTTTTTTCAAAGGTATCCCGTGCCACAAATCGATAATGACCGCCCTGCCCAAAAAAGCGTGCTCAAGATCGCTTATTCCATTTGAAACTATGGCGTACTTCGCTCTTAGCTGAACCGCGGCGGCTTTTAGGGTTCCCCATTTATACGCCTCGTGTCCGAGGCTTTTGACCTCACTCACCACAGCCTCGTCCTTGGCAATCCATACCGCCCTTATGCCATCGCGCCCGCACGCCTCCAAAAAAAGCTGTTTCGAGTTGTCGGCAAAACGCTCGCCAAGCCATGCTCCAAAAACATAAAGTTTTTCATTTCTGGGCATAAGCATGGAAAGGTACATGACAAAATATTTCACAATGAGCTTGACAGTTTTTAATATTTTTGCCGGCAATTGCCTACCCCCATATCAGCTGCATTATTTTTCGCGCAAATCCGCGTTTCCACGCGCCATTCGCGAAATAAAACCTTACTCTCGCGGCATGGCTTTTTTCAAAAAGCCGCCCATACTCATCCATAAGCCTATACTCGTCCGCGAGACCCATTTCAAGCATCCTCTCCCCGTACTGTTTGGAAAAAAAGCCCGCCTGCGCGCATGATTCCCCCATCTGCCTGCGGTATTTAGCCTTGCCGTCCGAAAGCCTTTTTAGAAGATAAGCGCCGCTGTCCGCGTCCTTCGCGCCTACGCTGTTGAATCCATGCTGCCTGTAGCTTACAAGGGGCCTTTCAATCAGCACTGTATGTCCGAAAACTTTCGCGTAAAGCGCGGCCGCGCAGTCATGCATTATAATCTCGTCCCGGCCCGCGATATCGGCGATTCCCTCAACAAGACAATTATTCATAAGCATCGTGCATCCTGTCGCGTTGTTTTGAACAATAAGCTGCGCGAGCGAAGGCCTGCGTCTGATTTTGGAATACTCAAACAGCGATTTTGCGACAATGTTCATTTTCTCATCCGTCACCCGCGCGTCAGAATGAACCAGAAGCGGCACATCCTTTCCATATGAGCTTTCAAGTTTTCGCATCGCGTCCATGCAGACCGCGAGCTTGTCACTTTGCCACACGTCGTCCTGGTCGCAAAACATCGTGTAATCCTGTCCCGCCGCGTCTTTTAAAAGTTTCGCGAAATTTTTTTTCGCGCTTCCTGTCGGCGGATCGTTTACATATACGTCAACCTTGCCTTCCGCCTCGCCCGCAAAAGCGCGAAGCTTATCCAAGGAACCGTCCGCGCTCCCATCGTCCCTGGCTATCAGGCGCCAGTCGCCGTACGTCTGCTCTTTTATAGACTTTAGCTGCTCCGGCAAAAACTTCGCGCCATCGCGCACCGCCATAAGTATCGCTATCATATCATAAACCGCTATTGCAAACTTTGTCCAAAATGCTCTGACTGGAAAAACTACGCCGTTTTTTCGGAAAGAATCTGATCAAGCTTTTTTATAAATTCTCCCATCTCATTTTTTGAAAGCTGGGCATCCGCGCCCAACGCATCGCCCTTTTTGCGCATGTCGTCATTTATGAGGGACGAAAATATAATCACCGGTATGTCCCTAAGCTCGGGATCGTTTTTTACAAGCTTTAGAAGCCTGTGTCCGTCAAGCTGAGGCATCTCTATGTCGGTAACGATGCACGCGACGTTTTCCTTAATTGTTCCCTCTTCTTTATATTTCTGCAAAAGATTCCACAACTCAAGCCCGTTGTTATTTGGAACAAGATTCGTGTACCCCGCCTTGGTCAGGCCGTCGTAAATCAGGCTGCTCAAAAGCTGCGAATCCTCCGCGTAGAGTATAGGGGCGTTGTTCGTCTTTCTCTCGCCTAGCCTGTCGACTTCGGAAAGCTTTATGCCTATGTCAGGAGAAATATCCGCCACGATTTTCTCAAAATCGACGAGAATAATAAGCTTGCCGTCAAGGTTTATGATGCCGGTAGCTATGCTGTTGCTGCCGTTGCTTATCATGCTGTCGGGCTTTATAATATGCGACCAGTTTACCCTGTGTATACCCTCCACGCCATGTACATGAAATCCCACATTGCAGTCGTTGAAACTGGTGATAAGGAACATATCCCTTTGGGTATCGACCCGTTCGGGCATGCCAAGGCACCTTGCAAGATTGACTATGGATATCGTTTCGCCTCTTGTGCTAAACGCCCCCTCCACATTTCTGTGTCCGTTGGGAATGGGGGTAAGCTCCTGATACGTCATAATCTCCTTTACCTTGGCCACGTTAATGCCATAATAATTGCCGCCAAGCATAAATTCCAAAATCTCAAGCTCATTTGTTCCGCTTTCCAGCAAAATATTAGTGTCCATAAAATAATTCACCATCCTTTACGCTTCATGTCCGCATATGCCATCAACGAAATTATATTCAAGGCCCTAGGGCGGCTCCGAGTTCCCGTCCCGCTCCGCATTCCGACCCCGCGTCTAATTGATATTTTATATTTTTATTCGCCTCTTAGCAAGCCTAAATTTTGCGTATCGCGGGCGGCCCCTAGGCCCCGGCTCGCCCCAAAGACAGTAAAAGATTAGCTTCTTTAAGTACAAGCATTCTGTTCTTTTCCCATATGCCGCCAAACTGGCTCGCCGGAAGCGGACATGAAACGGTTCCAACTTCAATCGTTATGCTAGGCACATTTTTATTATACATTACATATTCGCGCAGATTGCCCACCGACTTTGAATCTCCCGAATACGACGCCGCGCTCGAATATCCCGTGACATCCCGCGCCAAGTTATACATTTCGGTTATAACCGGCTCCAGCGGTCCGCTGCATTCTCCAAATATTATAGAGCCTGTCGCGTGATAGTTGATCTGCCCAATCAAATCAGTCGTGTCGTTAAGCCTGTTTATTAGCCTGTTTATTGTCTGGGTTTCAGGCTCGCTGCATTTTTTTTTGCCGGTATATCCTTCCCTGCCGCGCTTTCCCCTGTCCGGTATATACGCATATGGAAAATTTTTGTTCAAATCTACCCCGCGCGCGTTTGCCTTCCACAGGGACGGATACTGCGTTCCCCACATTTTCTTAAAACCCTTCCTTAGCTTTTCGCTCCGAATTGCCGAAAAGCCGTACTGCGATATGGCCACGCCGTCGGGATTCGCCATGGGAACGTAATGTATGGCTACATTGTCGAGCACATTGGATATTTTTACATTGCCAAATTTTTCATAATAGTTCTGCAGATAGTATTCGATCTGCTTCATACATAGCTGCGACGCCATATACTCGCGGGCATGAAGCGTCGACACCACAAGAATGGACTTTCCCGCGTATTGATTGCCAATCACCACATCATAAATATTTCTGCCATCGACGGATTTGCCCGCCACATTGCAGTGAAAATGGCTGCCGTAAAGCCTTTGCAGTTCGGCGATGTCTTCAGACATCTCGCTGTAGCTGTATTTTTGATGGCCAACTCCTACCTGATTGACCAAAAGAACGCTGATTAGGGAACCTCTTCCGTCCAGCCTTACTTTGTCGTTTTCGTATACCGATATAATTTTATATTTATATTTTTTTCCTACCCTCACTTTCCCGTCCTGATAGCTTGTTTTCTTCACGCTTGCCAGCTTTTTAAAACCTCCTTTTGGCCCCTTTTTCAGGACGAGAAACCTCCTGGCGCCCCTGCCTCGTTGCCAGCTTATTTTTACCTTTCTGCTTGCCGTCCTCCTATATGACATTGCGGACGCCTCGAGAGGTATGCATGCCGTAATCTTTTTAGTTCTGTCAAACACCTTGTTCTTTTTGTAAATGGCCGCGACCTTGTATTTATAGTATTTCCCGGCATCCACCTTCACGCGGCACGATGTCGACCTTGTCTTTTTTATGGTTCGCCATTTTCCGGCGGCTCCCTTTTTTTGCGAAACCTTGTATCTGACGGCTGATTTTCTTTTCGACCACGAAATCACAAGTCTGTTTTTTCCAGACTTCTTAACCTTAATATTAAACGGCGTTTTGTCCTTTTGCGGCTTGCTTCCCGGTTTCGGGGACGCGGTCGGCTTCCCGGTCGGAGACGCGGTCGGCACGGCGGTCGGAGACGCGGTCGGCGCGGCGGTTGGAGACGCGGTCGGCGCCCCAGTTGGGGACGCGGTCGGCGCGGCGGTTGGAGACGCGGTCGGCGCCCCAGTCGGCGACATGGTCGGCGTCTCAGTTGGAGACGCGGTCGGCGCCTCAGTTGGAGACACGGTCGGTGCCTCAGTTGGAGACGCGGTTGGAGCCAGCCGCGCGCCGGATGACAATATCGACGCGTCCGCAGCGCAAAAATCCATGCCTGTCAACCCGATGCCCGCTGACAAAAAAATGCTTAATGCCCGTTTAAACCAAGTCTTTTTCATGCTTCACACGTACCTCTTTTATAAAATTTCCGTCATCTGACCGCGGCTTATTTAAAATAAGCCACGCCAGCTTCAAATATGCGCTGATTTTGGCTGCCGCGTATATTTATGGCCACGTTGTCGCCTATACGCTCGGAATGGGCCATTTTCCCAAGTATCCGGCCATCCGGACTTGTTATGCCCTCTATCGCCTCATACGATCCGTTAGGATTGAAATCGGAATCCATAGTGGGCCTGCCGTCAACGTCTACATATCTGGCGGCCACCTGTCCGTTCGCAAAAAGTTCTTCTATGACCTTTTCATCCGCCACGAAACGCCCTTCTCCGTGAGATGCCGGAATTGAATACACTCCGCCCAATTCTGCCATCATAAGCCATGGCGACTTGTTTGAAACGACTTTTGTATATACG
>CAZTVO010000036.1:0-16760 GCA_964617075.1 uncultured Jutongia sp. | reverse complement strand
ACAGGCTTGACGCGGCGTTTGCGCTGCCTGGCGTAAAGGTTGTTAAGAGGCAGGCCGCCGCGGACGGAACGAGCAAGTTTCTAATGGAGCTTTGCGACAAAAACGCCGTGGAAAGCGTTTTGATGAAATACAGGCACGGCGTCAGCGCCTGCATATCCACGCAGGCCGGATGCCGCATGGGCTGCGGTTTTTGCGCGTCCACGCAGGGGGGCTTAAAAAGGAATCTGGCTCCGTCGGAAATGCTTGATCAAATATATAAAATGCAGCGGGCCGCCGGAGAGAGGATATCAAATATAATACTTATGGGAATAGGCGAGCCGCTTGACAATTATGACAACGTCCTAAAGTTCATAAAAATGATTTCCGACGCGCATGGACTTAACGTCAGCCAGAGAAACATTACGCTGTCGACGTGCGGCCTCGCGGACCGGATAAGGATGCTTGCCAAAGAAGGGCTCGCGGTCACTTTGGCGGTTTCGCTGCATGCGCCAAGCGACGAGATAAGACGCCGCATGATGCCTGTGGCAAACGCGTATTCAATATCGGACATTATGGACGCGTGCAGGTATTATGTTGAAAAAACTGGACGGCGAGTCACTTTCGAGTACAGTCTGGCGGCCGGAATAAACGACGCGCCCGAGCACGCGGACATGCTCGCAAAGCTTTTGAACGGCCTAAACTGCCATGTAAATCTCATTTGGTTAAATCCGGTGGAGGGCAGCTCCGTAAGGCGCGCCGGACGCGAGGAAGTTCGCGCCTTTAAATTAAGACTTGAAAAAAACCATGTAAATGTTACTATTAGAAGAGAATTGGGCGGCGACATAGATGCCGCGTGCGGCCAGCTGCGGAATAAAATGCAAAGGAGGGAAGCTACGTGAAGGCATATGCTAAAACCGATGTTGGAAAAAAGCGTTCGGTGAATCAGGATTTTTTTTATTGCTGCGACGGCAGGATCGGCAGCTTCCTAAATTTGTTTATTGTAGCTGACGGAATGGGCGGACATAGGGCTGGCGACTACGCCTCCAAGCTTTGCGTGTCCGCCATCGTAAAATCTATTCAACACAGCAGGCACGTTACGCCCGTTACCGTTTTGGATGAGGCGATAATAGCCGCCAACGAGGCCGTTTATAAGGAAGCGGGCAGAAGCGAGGAATACGAGGGCATGGGCACCACCGTTGTCGCGTGCACGCTGTTTGAGAATAAACTCTATGTTGCCAATATAGGCGATTCGCGCCTTTATATAATCGGCGACGACATAAGGCAGATTACAAGCGACCATTCGCTTGTGGAGGAAATGGTAAAAAACGGGAACATAACCGAAAGCGAGGCGAGAATTCACCCGCAGAAGAATATAATTACCAGGGCGCTTGGAATCGACGAACTGGTTCAGGCCGATTATTTTGAGATAACGCTGAAAGAAAAGGACATCATTCTTATGTGTACCGACGGACTGACAAATATGGTAGAGGATGATGACATTGAATATATCGTAAAGCACAGCGGCGGCATGGAAGAGGCCGTCGACGCGCTCATCGCTAAGGCGAACGAGAACGGGGGCAGCGACAACATCACCGTGATTTTGGCATATTCATGAATTTGGATGCGGAATGGAGGATAATATGGTTAGTCCCGGAATGATTATTAGCGAAAGGTATGAGATTATAGATAAGGTCGGATCCGGAGGCATGGCAAACGTATATAAGGCAAAGGACCGCCGTTTAAATAGATTCGTCGCGATAAAGATACTTAAGCAGGAATACAGCAACGACGCGAAGTTTGTCGCCAAGTTCAGGGCCGAGGCGCAGTCTGTCGCGGGCCTCTCACATCCAAACATAGTAAACGTTTATGACGTAGGGGAGGACGGCGCGCTCTACTACATAGTTATGGAACTGGTAGAGGGCATTACGCTGAAAAAATTCATTGAGAAGAAGGGCAGGCTTGACGTAAAGGAGGCCGTGGGCATAGGAATACAGATTGCGCAGGGAATGGAGGAGGCTCACTCAAACCACATCATTCACCGCGACATCAAGCCCCAGAACATAATCATATCAAAGGAAGGAAAGGTTAAGGTAACCGATTTTGGAATAGCAAAAGCGGCCACGTCGAACACGATAACGTCAAACGCCATGGGTTCGGTGCATTATATAAGTCCCGAGCAGGCGAGGGGCGGATACAGCGACGAGAAAAGCGATATATATTCGCTTGGCGTGACTATATATGAAATGGTTTCCGGCAAGGTTCCGTTTGAGGGGGAAAGCACGGTGACGGTCGCGCTTGCCCATATTCAGGAAGAGGCCGAAACGCTGGAGTCGATAGATCCTGAAATTCCCCATAGCCTGTCGATGGTAGTCCAGAAGTGCATGCAAAAAAAGCCGGACATGAGATATCCGACGGCCGCGGCGCTTATTTCGGACTTGAAACGCTCATTGATAGAGCCTGATGGAGATTTTGTTTTTTACGAGCCTCAGAATTATGATTCGTCTCCAACAATCATGATTTCTGACGCCGAGCTTGGAGACATAAAGGAAGCGGCAAGGCCCGCGCCCGATGGCCTTGCCGCGGACGGCGAGACGGACGACGCAATAGATCCAAAGCTTGAAAAGATATTGAAGGCGTGTTCCGTTGTGGTCGCCATTATAATAATCGCGGTGATACTTCTTATTATCGGCAAAGTAGGCGGATGGTGGGGAGGCCCGAAAGACGACGCCGGCTCGTCCGCGGACACGTCGCTTGCGGGCTCTCCAATGCCTTCCGGCGAGAGCCTGGTTATGGTGGAGGTGCCCGATATTGTGGAGATGACGCTTGAGGACGCGACGGCACATCTTAGGGACAGCAACCTTAAATGGAGGCTTCAGACCGTGGACTCGGACGCGAAGGCAAACACTGTCACGGATCAGGATCCGGCTGCCGGCGAGGAGGTCGAGGAGTACTCGATTGTAACAATTTACTACAGCAGAAACAATACGGACGTCACCATCCCAAATCTTGTGGGATATTCTCCAGAAGAAGCCATGACCGCGCTGGAGGATTTGGGGCTTACGGTCGCCGGCCAGACAGAGGCGTACAGCGATTCGGTTCCCGAAGGCCAGGTGTGCGCGACCGATCCGGTCATTGGATCGGGTGTGGAAAGGGACAGCGCCGTTACGATTATCGTAAGCAAGGGGCCTGAAAGCAAGATGACCACCGTGCCGAATATAGTGGGCAGGAAAGAGTCGGTTGCGCTGCAAAGGCTGGAGGACAAGGGGCTTAAGGGCAATACCGGAAATGTAAGCTACATATATTCGGACAAGTACGCTTACGGCATCGTAGTCAGCCAGTCCGTGGCAAACGGCACGTCCGTGGAGATAGGAACCGTGATAGACTATTCGGTAAGCCTAGGCCCTAAACAGGAATCTACGCCTAAGCCTACGCAAAGGCCTACGCCAGAGCCGTCATATTCCTACGTCGGATCCGTGACCATAAGCGGCAATCCGTTCGATTATGAGGGCGAAAGCGCGGACATTAAGCTTGTTCTTTCGCAGGACGGGCAGAAAAAAACGGTTTGGGAGGGCGTGCTAGGATACGACGACTTTCCGAGGAAATTTGATATTTCAGGGTGGAGCGAAAATAACGGAACTATAATACTATACAAAGACGACGTCGCGACGGGCAATACCTACAACATAGAATTCAAAAGGGTGCGCGAATGACGCGCGGCAAAATAATTCGCGCGATAGCGGGGTTTTACTATGTTGACGTCAAAGATTTAGGACTGCTTGAGTGCAGGGCAAAAGGAGCGTTTAGAAACGATGGAATAAAGCCGCTTGTTGGCGACGACGTGGAAGTGGAGATTTTGGACGGCGCCGTGATGCTTGGAAACATCACAAAGATACTTCCAAGAAAAAATTTTCTTGAGCGTCCCGCCGCGGCCAACGTCGACCGGGCGGTTGTGATATTTTCCGCGTCTTTTCCAAAGCCAAACCTAAACCTACTAGACAGGTTTTTGCTCATGATGAGGACTAGAAACATAGAGTCGGGCATTTGTTTTAACAAAACGGACGCCTCCGACGCGGACGAGCTTGAAGGGCTTGTGCGGACCTATTCCGGGAGCGGATGCAGGGTATATAAGACAAGCGCCGTTACGGGGGAGGGTCTAGATGAGCTTTTGGAGGATCTTTGCGGGAAGACGACCGTATTTGCGGGGCCTTCGGGCGTTGGCAAATCTTCAATAGTCAACCGGATTTTTCCAGATGCCAATATGGAAACGGGAGAAATAAGCGAAAAGATTAAAAGGGGAAGGCATACAACGAGGCATTCGGAATTATTTAGTCCTAAAGAGGGCGTTTATATAATGGATACGCCGGGTTTTACGTCGCTTAGGCTTCCGGACATTGAAAAAGCCGACATAAAAAGACATTATCCCGAATTTGACGAATATGGCGAAATGTGCAGATTTTGCGGCTGCGCGCACATTGACGAGCCGGACTGCGCGGTCCGCGGGGCGGTAGACGCCGGGAAGATATCCAAAAGCAGATATGACGGCTACAGGCAGTTTTATGATGAGATAGGACGCATGAAAAGATATTGAAGCGGCGTGCCGGGCTTTTGATGCGGCAAAGAATGGAGGAGAGATATGACGGAGATTGCGCCGTCCATACTTGCGGCGGATTTTTGCAGGCTAGGAGAGCAGATAAGGGAGATAGAAGGCGCCGGAATAAAATATCTGCACATAGACGTAATGGATGGGGTTTTCGTTCCGTCCATTTCATTCGGCATGCCGCTCATAGCGTCCATAAGGAAGGAGTGCGGCCTTTTTTTCGACGTGCATCTTATGATAGAGGAGCCCGATCGGTATATAAAAGATTTCGCGAATGCCGGAGCCGACGGAATCACCGTCCATGAGGAGGCGTGCGCCGATTTAAAGAAGACGTTAAAAGATATAAGGGATTTGGGATTAAAGCCATCGGTGTCGATCAATCCGGAAACGGAAGTGGATTCTATAAAAGACGTTCTTGGCATGGTAGACATGGCTCTTTTAATGAGCGTCCATCCCGGATTCGGAGGGCAGGCGTTCATGCCCGAAACGCTTGAGAAGGCAAGAAGGCTAAAAAGCATCAGGGAAGAGGAGGGCCTTTCTTTCAAGATAGAACTGGACGGAGGTTTGAACAGGAAGAACATACATGAGGCGGCGATGGCGGGCGTCGACATCGTAGTCGCGGGCACGGCGGTATTTAACGGGAACATATCGAAAAATATTAGTTCTTTGGAGGAGGTTTTATAGTATGCTTTTGGAGAATCTTGCCTTAGGAAGAATGATCGAGATTTTTGTCAACAGGGAAGGATATCGCTATACTCTAAGAAGCAAGGTGGAGGACACAAGCAAAAAGAGGCTCTGCGTGACGCTTATTGCGGCCAACAACAGGGTGTTCAAGTTCAGGCCTACCGACGAGATAAAGATAGTTTACAGAGATTCCGAGCAGATGTGGGAGTGGAACAACGTAAAGGCGGGAGTTATAGCCGTAAATGGCGTTCAAAGGCACTATTTTGACATAGTGGACAAGGGAAAGTCGTTTAACAGAAGAAACGCCTACCGAGTTTCCATAAATGAAGACGTGATGCTTGGGTATTACGACCAGTATGGCACTACCGCGAAGAGTTCGGAAATGCAGCGCCTCCTGCCGGGCGACGAGATATACGCGCCGGCAAGCCTTACGATTCCGAAGTTTGTTAAAGGCTATGTGCGCGACGTAAGCGAAACTGGCGTCGGCATATGCAGCAACTATGAATTTAGCATAGACGACGCGATGTTTTTAAATATTTCATCGCCGTACGGCAGGCTGACCGTAAGGGCGCAGGTGGTCAGAAGGACCGAGATGCACGCGGCAAGAAATAAATTCGCGTATTATTATGGATGCGTGATACTGCAGACGGACAATAAGCTCATAAAATACATATACGACATACAGAGGGAGGCCATAAAAGAACAGAAGGAGCAAAAAGAGCAGGAAGCGGCCTATATCCAGTCGCTAAAAGAAAATAACGCAAAGGCTGACGCCCCGCAAAATAGCGGTGAGGACGCGTCAAAAAAACAGCCGGGCCGGACAAAGAAAAAGGACGGCGAACAAAAGGGGGGAGCGGCGGAGCCGGCGCGCAAAGTAAAGGGGATAAAAAGGACTGAAATAACGCTTGAAGATTTAAAATAAAGGAGGGCCGTCTCTCGTATGCTTGGCAGGACTTTGATTTTATGCGGCGGGCCGCTGGATCGCGATTTCGCGAAAAGATACGTAAAACGCCAGCACTTTGACAGTGTTATATGCGCGGATTCGGGTTTAGACGCGACAAGGGATATGGGAATTGCGGCCGATTTCTTAATAGGCGACTTCGACAGCGTTTCAAAGGCGTCGCTTCGCGAGTACATGGATTCGCGGCGGGAAGGCGCGGAGTATATAAGATACCCCTCCCAAAAGGATTATACGGACGCCCACCTTGCCATGGAGTGGGCGCTGGAGCGTTCTCCCACGGAAATAGCCTTGCTTGGTGCCGCCGGCGGGAGGCTCGACCATTTTCTCGCAAATTTGAATATTCTCGCTCTTCCCTTAAAAAAGGGAATTTTTGCGTATATCGCGGATGAAAAGAATAAGATTTATATGATACGCGAGGGTTTTACCATGCGCAAAGATATGCTGTGGGGAAAATATATATCCTTGATTCCGTTTACGCAAAAGGTGGAAAACGTCGTCCTAAAAGGTTTTAAGTATCCGCTGTCCGGCGAAACGCTTTACGCGGGCGAAAGCAGGGGGATAAGCAACGAACCCGCCGCCGGCTGTGAAGAGCTTGAGATTTCATTTGACGGCGGGATTTTAATAGTTGTAGAGGCGCGCGATTGAGGTGGCGGCGCGGGGGCTTGCTATGGAGGTGGCCTGATGGATTCAAAAAAGGAAATAAGGCAGGAGGCCTTGACGGGCGAGAGGGCTCTGTTTCAGGGAAGGGGGCTTAGGATTTTTGACAGCGTGTTCATGGACGGGGAATCGCCGCTTAAGGAAAGCCGCGACATAGAACTGTACAGATGCCTCTTCCGATGGAAGTACCCGCTTTGGTACAGCAAAAATATTTTTGCGCGTAACTGTACATGGTTTGAAATGGCCAGGGCGGGCGTGTGGTATTCGGACAATGTTACTGTGGAAGACGCGGTTATAGAGGCGCCAAAAAATTTTAGAAGGTGCAGCGGCGTATTTCTTAAAAACGTTACCTTCCCCAATGCCGCGGAGACGCTTTGGAACTGTAAAAATGTCCGTTTGGAAAGGGTGACGGCCCAGGGAGACTATTTTGCGATGAATTGCGAGGACGTTGCGGCCGACGACTTTACGCTGACCGGGAACTATTCGTTTGATGGCGCGAAAAACGTGGTTATCCGCAATGCCAGGATGCTTTCTAAGGACGCGTTTTGGAACACGGAAAACGTCACTGTCTACGATTCTTTTATTTCGGGGGAGTATCTTGGGTGGAACGCAAAGAAGCTTACGCTTGTGAACTGCACGGTGGAAAGCCTGCAGGGAATGTGCTATATCGACGAGCTTGTAATGAAGAACTGCCGGCTCGTCAATACTACTCTCGCTTTTGAGTATTCGGACGTGGACGCGGAAATCATTGGCAAGATCGACAGCGTCATGAACCCCGAAGGCGGGACGATACGGGCGGAGGCCATTGACGAGCTTATTTTGGAAAGGGACAAGGTAGATCCGGGAAAGACTAGGATTGTCTGCGGGTGGCAGCCCTCAAAATGTAAAGGCGACATGAAACTAATCGACGGCGCGGGACTTGCCAAGTGTTCCTGCGAAAATTGAAGCTTTGTCGTTTTAGTTAAAATGGAGGAGTATGTATGTGGGCATATGAGAGTGTTTTTTATCAAATCTATCCTTTGGGATTTTGCGGTGCGCCGTTTGAAAATGACGGCGAAACAAAACCGCGCATATTAAAGACGATCGAGTGGATTCCGCACATTAAAAAGCTTAATGCGAACGCGGTCTATTTTTCCCCAGTGTTTGAATCGGACACCCACGGATACAATACGAGGGATTATAAAAAAATCGACTGCCGCCTTGGAACAAACGAGGACTTCAAAAAGGTGTGCGACGCTTTGCACGAAGCCGGCATAAAAGTAGTTCTGGACGGAGTATTTAATCATGTGGGCCGGGGCTTTTGGGCGTTTCAGGACGTAATAAAAAACAGGGAGGCGTCGCCGTACCGCGACTGGTTTCATATCGATTTCGGCGGCAACTCCAGCTATAACGACGGCTTTCGGTACGAAGGCTGGGAGGGCAGCTACGACCTTGTAAAGCTCAATCTTTCAAATGAGGACGTTGTCGCCCATATTTTTGACGCGGTCAAGTATTGGATTGAGGCTTTTGACATAGACGGACTTCGACTGGACGTGGCGTATTGCCTCGACCGCGGCTTTTTAAAGCGGCTGCGCGGATATACGGATTCGCTGAAGGAGGATTTTTTCCTTGTGGGCGAGACAATCCACGGAGATTATAAGCAATGGGCAAATGATGAGATGTGCCACTCCGCTACGAATTACGAATGTTATAAGGGATTATATTCCAGCTTCAACAGCATGAATATGTTCGAAATATGTCATTCGCTTGGCAGACAGTATGGGTCGGAGGACTGGACGCTTTATAAGGGTATGCATTTGCTAAGCTTTGTTGACAATCATGACGTGACGCGCGTCGCCAGCATTTTGACGAATAAACGGCACCTGCCTTTGATATACGCTGTTGAATTTGGAATGCCTGGCATTCCGTGCGTGTACTACGGGAGCGAATGGGGAGCGGAGGCTAAAAAAAGCGAAGGCGATCCGGCGCTGCGCGCCTGCTTTGACGCTCCGGTGTTTGAGGAGCTTGCCGAATGGATATCAAGGCTTGCCAAGGCTAAGAGGGAAAGTAAAGCTTTAAATTACGGCTCTTACCGCCACATTCTTCTTACGAACGCGCAGTGCATATTTGAGCGCGCCTGCGACGGCGAGAGGGTGCTGGTGGCAATAAACGCCGCCGACACGCCATATGTGGCGCATTTCGACGCCGGATGCGGCATGGCGCAGGACTTGATTACGGGCAAGCCGCACGACTTCGGGGGCGGAAGCGAGCTGCCCGCGTACTCCGCGGCATTTTGGAAAATGGAAAAGTAAGACGGAGGCAGGGCGCGGCATCAGGGAAAGGAAGAGGGCAGATGACTTCAGAAATATATGAAAAGGCCAACAAGCTTGCGGTAAAGGATTTCCGCAACAAGACGTTAAAGGGAATGCATCCCTATCTTCAGGTGCTGGACGAAATTTTGTCGTACACGGACGTATCGGGCGAAGTAAACCTTGGACTGGTCGACATACCGCTTAATCAGATAGTGGGAACTAAATCCGCCGGACGCACGAACGCGTTTGCCAGCAATTTCATGCCGCTTCTTCCGCGCGGCACCGAGTTTGCGGCCAAGTGGTGCCAGCTTTACGACGCGCATATTGAAGAGGGCATAAGAGATCCCATAAAAGCGTATGAATTTATGAACCGCTTTTACGTCGTGGAGGGCAACAAGCGTGTCAGCGTGCTGAAATACTGCGACGCCGTCACAATCCATGGAAACGTTACGCGCGTCGTTCCGCAGCCGGACGATTCGGACGAAAGCAGGATTTATTACGAGTTTTTGGATTTTTATGAAAAGACGGGAATCAACTATTTAAATTTTGGCCAGCCGGGAAGCTACGCAAAGATAACGAAAAAGATAGGCGCGGATCCTGAAAAGCCTTGGACCGATCTGCAAAGGGAGCAGTTCCACTCTTCTTATTTTCAGTTTACGAAGGCGTTTGAAAAGAAGGGAGGCAACAAGCTTGCGCTTTCCCACGGAGACGCTTTTTTAGTTTACCTTGACATGTGCGGCTATGAGGATCTGCAGACAAAGACAGATGCCGACATTTCCCAAGACATCACAAAAATCTGGAACGATTTTGTATTCTACCCGCAAAAGCCCGAGGTCAAGCTGATTATGAACGCGGAAGAAAAATCGGAAAAAAAGCCGCTCGTAAAACGCATACTTCCGCAAAACGCGGAACCGCTAAAAATTGCCTTTATACATTCAAAAACTGTGGAAACGTCCAGCTGGACTTACGGGCATGATTTGGGGCGCGGCCATTTAGAGGAGGTTTTTGGCAGCCAGGTCAAGATAAAATCATATTTTCAGGCTGATTCGCCAAATGAGGAGGCCGAGCGTTTTGAAAAGGCGATTGAGGACGGCAGCGCCTTGATTTTTTCAACGTCGCCAAGGCATATAGACACATGCATCAAATACGCGGTCAAATATCCTAAAATAAAGATACTTAACTGCTCGTTAAATACCAGCAGCAAATATTTGAAGACGTATTACGGCAGGCTTTACGAGGCGAAGTTTTTGATAGGCGTCATCGCGGGAATTATGTCGCGTACCGACAAGATAAGATATATCGCCGATTACCCGATATACGGGATGATTGCCAACATAAACGCGTTCGCGCTTGGAGTGCAGATGGTAAATCCAAACATAAAGATTTATCTTGAATGGTCCAAGCTTAAGCCCGAATTTTCAAGCATCGGCAAAGACGACAATGTTTCATTTATATCGGACAGGGATTTTATAAAGCCCGGGGAGGATTCGGCGCGGTTTGGCTTTTATGACGCAAACGGCGGAGATCCTATAAACCTGGCCATGCCGGTATGGAACTGGGGAATTTTTTATGAAAAGACGGTGAAAAGCATTTTAAACGGAGCCTGGAAACAGGATCCGAAGGGAAAGAACGAGTCGTTAAACTACTGGTGGGGCATGTCTTCCGGAATGATTGACGTGATATGTTCCAGTCGGCTCCCATCGGGCGTGCTAAAGCTTGTCGAGGTTTTAAAGAAGGGCATATGCTCCGGCGATTTTGCGCCGTTTTCCGGAATCATCAATTCCCAAGACGGAATGGTCCGCGACGGGACGTCCGACGTCATTACGGCGGAGGAAATAGTTACTATGGATTGGCTTGCCGACAACATAATAGGTTCGATACCTACTGTGGACGAGTTCGTGGACGACGCGAAGCCTATCGTGGAGATTCAGGGCGTGGCAAAGGCAAAAAGCATGACGGATCCGCAGTAGGGCCCGCGGCGTCATGGAGGAAGACAAGGCATGAGTAATATAAGGATTTTGTTTATTTCAGACGAGCCGTCCCCCATGTTGTGGGAACATTTCGACAGATCCCTGCTTGAGGGTATCGACTTGATCATTTCATGCGGGGATCTTCCGCCGCAGTACCTGTCATTTTTGGCGACGTTTTTTGTAGGGCCGGTTCTTTATGTCCATGGAAACCACGACGAATGCTACTTAGAAACTCCTCCCGACGGCTGCACCTGCATAGACGACAGGGTGTATGAGTTTGAGGGCGTGCGTATAGCCGGTTTGGGCGGTTCTATGAGGTACCGCAAAGGCACTTTTCAGTACACGGAAAAGCAGATGCGCGTCCGCGTCAGAAAGCTGAAGCTGCGCATTTTTCTTCATAGGGGGCTTGACATACTGATTTCGCACGCTCCGGCGTACGGGATAAATGACGGCGAGGATCTGCCGCATATGGGATTTAAATGCTTCGTCGACCTGATGGAAAAATATCATCCAAAATATTTTGTCCATGGACATATGCATTTTTCGTACAACCACAGGCAGAAGCGCGTAAGCTCGCACCAGGACGTAACGGTAATCAACGCGTGCGGGCGCTACGTGCTTGAATACCCGGACGGCTTGGCGGAAGTTGACGAAAATGGCCTAAAATAGTATAATGAAAAGCAACTAAAATCATGAAAGGAGCTTTTAAAATGAGAAAAAATGTTAAAAAAATCGCAGCGTCCATGGCTGCCGCGCTTTTGGCGTGTTCGCTCGTCGGATGTGGCGGAGGGGACTCTCAGCCGGGCAGTCAGAAGCAGGACGCCTCAAGCGGCGCGGGAACGTCGAACGAAACCGTAAACCTTACGCTTTGGGGAGCCGAGGAGGATCAGGATCTGCTAAAGGAGCTTGTCGACAAGTTTGAGGCAGCCCACAGCGACCAGAAGTTTAACATTGAGATTGGCGTAGAATCGGAATCGACGGCAAAGGATACCATTATGACAGACATTGAAGCCGCAGCGGACGTATATGCTTTCGCGAGCGACCAGATTACCGATCTTGTGAGGGCGGGAGCTTTGGCAAATCTCGACGAGGTTGGCGACGCTTTAAGTCTTGCCGACAAGACGCTTGACGATGTAAAGAGCGCGAATTCGGAGGCGTCGGTCGAGGCCGCGTCTGTAGACGGAAGCATGTACGCGTTTCCTATGGCGGGCGACAACAGCTACTTCCTGTTTTATGATTCTTCCGTAATATCCGAGGAGGACGCAAAGACATGGGACGGACTGCTAAAGGCGGCGAAAAAGGCCGGCAAGAAGGTTGGCTTTACGATGTCGTCCGGATGGTACAACGCGGCGTTTTTCTATGGAGCGGGATTTACGACCGGGCTTAATGAAGACGGAACGACGACCATTGACTGGAACGGCACGAGCGCCGACGGACACACGGGCGTCGAGGTTGTCCAGGCTATGCTTGACATCACGTCCAATCCGGCATTCATGGCTATGGCGGACGGATCGGCGCCAAACCACATCTCCTCCGGCGACCTTTGCGCCGTAGTATCGGGAACATGGGACGCGACTACCGTAAAGGAGCAGTATGGAGACGGATACGCGGCCACGAAGCTTCCTACGTATACTTTGGGAGGCGAGCAGGTTCAGATGGCTCCGGCTTTTGGATATAAGTTCATAGGCGTTAACGCCTATTCTAAGCAGGTTGGATGGGCCGCCGTGCTTGCGGAGTTTTTGACAAATGAGGAGTCTCAGGCAACGCGTTTCGCGGAAAGGGAGATAGGCCCTACAAACCTGAATGTGCTTGATACCGACGATGTAAAGGAAAATATAGCCATCGCGGCTGTTACTAGCGAGGCCGATTTTGGCGTCATTCAGTCCGTAGGCGCGAAATACTGGGATCCCGTAGCGACGCTTGGCGAAATGATCGCGCAGGGCGAGCTTTCGGCAAACGACCAAGACGGAATACAAAAGGCTTTGGATACGGCGGTCGAGGGTGTCACCGCGGCTGTAGAGTAGCAGGTTTTGCGGCCGCATGACGGCTTTTCCGACAAAGGAGGATATTATTTATGGCAGGTCAGAAAAAAAATTCCGCCGTCGCGGCGGCATCAGGCTTTTTTAAAGCCATTGGAAAGTTTTTTTCCGACTTTGGAACCGCCGTCGCCAAAGGCGATATTTTTGTAAAGCTGTCGCTGCTCTGGATGGGCGCCGGATACGCCCGCCGCAGGCAATACGCGAAGGCTGTGATAGTTACTGTTTTGGAAGCCGCGGTTATATGGTTTTCAGCGGCTTTTGCGATGGACTACGTGCCTAAGTTTGGCTCTTTGGGAACGGTGCAGGCCGAAATGGTCTTTAACGTAAATACTATGCAGAGCGAGTGGAACGACTATGACAATTCGTTCCAGATACTGCTTTTTTCGCTGTTTAGCTTCGTGGTATGGTTTGCCGCGCTCGTCTTTTGGATGAGGAACGTTGTAAGCGTTTACAAATTGCAGAAGATGGACGAAAACGGCGAGCATATCAACACGTTTAAGGAGGATCTGCACGAGTACATCGAAGGAAAATTCCATATTGTCCTCTTGTTCCTTCCCGTATTGGGCATAGTGGTGTTTACGGTAATCCCGATTCTTTTGCTGATTTTCGTCGCATTTACAAACTATGATCAGCAGCATATGCCGCCTACGGCCCTGTTTACCTGGGTGGGCCTTGACAATTTCATAAACCTGTTCGGCGGCGGCGGATTGACGGTCACCTTTGGATACGCGTTTATACGCGTGCTTGGGTGGACGCTTGTATGGGCGTTTTTCTCGACTTTGACCACGTATATAGGCGGCATTCTCCTGTCGCTTTGGCTGAACAACTCAAAGACTAGATGCACGCGGCTGTGGAGGACCATGTTCATGGTGACTATTGCCGTGCCGCAGTTCGTTTCGCTTCTGCTGGTGAGGAACTTTTTTGCTAACAACGGCATCGCGAACACGTTTTTTGAAAATATCGGCGTTACTGACTTTTTGCGCAGCATAGGCCTGATTAAGACCGCGTACATACCGTTTTTGTCGGCTCCCGGCTGGGCCCATGTTATGATAATATTGATTAACATATGGGTGGGAGTGCCTTACCAGATGCTTATAGCGACAGGCGTGCTGATGAATCTGCCGTCGGATCAGCTTGAGAGCGCGAGGGTCGACGGAGCGAAGCCGCGTCAGATTTTCGCAAAGATCACCATGCCGTATCTGCTTTTCGTGACAGGGCCGTCGTTAGTTACCGATTTTGTCAAAAACATCAACAACTTCAACGTCATATACCTGCTGACGGAAGACGTGTACACCACGACGGATCAGGCCATGGCAAATTCGCAGGCAAAGGAAGTTGATTTGCTGGTGACCTGGCTGTTTAGGCTGACGCAGGATTATTACAACTATAAGATGGCGTCCGCCATAGGCATAGTGGTATTCGTCATATGCGCGGTATTTACGCTGTTTGCATTCAATCGCATGATTGCCGGAAACAGGGAGGAGGAATATCAATAATGAATGGCAAAAAGAAAAAACATTTTCGCGTTTTTACGCACAATCTGCTCATTGCGCTAGTTGCCATCGTTTGGCTGATTCCCATCGTTTGGCTTATCTGCACGTCGTTTGGCGCTTATGCGGGCATGAATACCAGTACTTTCTTCCCTAAGGAATGGAGCATAATAAACTACGTTAAGCTTTTTCATCCGGATTCGGTAGCGCAGTTCCCGAGATGGTTTTTAAACACATTTGTCATAGCGTGTGCCAATTGCGTTATATCCACGTTTTTCGTGCTGATGGTCGCGTACGCCATGTCGTTCATGCGCTTTCCGGCGCGAAAGCCTCTTATGAACGTGGGCGTAATACTGAACCTGTTTCCGGGGATGCTTTCAATGATTGCGGTGTACTTTACACTTAAGACGTTTAATTTGACGAACAGCTACGCGGGGCTCATAATGATTTATTCCGCGTCGTCGGGACTTGGATATTTGATAGCGAAGGGCTTTTTTGACACGGTGCCCAGGGCGCTGTGCGAGGCGGCCAAAATCGACGGATGCAGCGAGGCGAGAATCTTTATGCAGATAGTCGTTCCAATAAGCCGTCCTATCATCGTCTATACCGTCATCAACAGCTTTTTGGCGCCTTGGATGGATTTTGTATTCGCGAAGATGATACTAAATTCAGGCATTTCATCGAAGTATACGGTGGCCATAGGCTTGTACAAGATGCTTGACAAGAGCCTCATCAATTCATACTTTGCGCAGTTCTGCGCGGGAGGCGTCCTTGTATCCATACCTATTTCGATATTGTTCGTGATCATGCAGAAATTTTACGTCGAGGGTGTTACGGGCGGAGCCGTAAAGGGTTGACGCCACATTATGACGACTTAAACGCGGGCCTGCCGTCTTTTGACGGCCGGCTCGCGAAATTTTGGAGATTAAAAATATGAACGCTTATTTGGGCAGGCGAAATGTCGTATGGAAGACTCCGTCGGTGACGGCGGACGGGCTAAAGATTTTCGCGTGCGCGGCCATGCTGCTCCAGTCGATAGGCGTAATAGTTATTGAAAGGGGCATTGTTGATTTTACGCAGTATACGCAGGCGCAGCTGTCGCAGGCGCTGGCGGACGATTCTAGGCTTATGGTTCTTGTCGGCGTGGGCGTAATGACGCAGCTTGTGGGCGGTCTTGCCGTTCCGATATTTGCCTTCCTTTTGGTAGAGGGCTTTAGAAATACGTCAAGCTACAAAAAATATCTGCTTTCTATGGCCTGTTTTGCCGTGCTTGCCGAGATACCGTTCGATTTTGCAATGGAAAAAAAAATTGTGGACCCGTCCGGCCAGAACGCGCTTGTGTCCATGTGCGTCTGCCTGGCGATGCTTTATTTTTTGAGAATGCTAAAAGACAGGAAAGGCGTCTTATATAAGGCTGCCGAATGCGCCGTCGTCGTGTCGGCGGCTCTTTGGACCGTTCTTTTGCGTACGCAGTACGGAGTTGCCATGGTTTTGCTGACGGCGATATTTTATATTTTTTACTCAAGGAATGTTTTAAAGACTGTGTTGGGCATTATTGTGAGCGTTTTGTATATAACGGGACCATTGGCGTTTTATGGCATTTGGTGCTATAATGAAAAGAGGCGCGATCGTCTGCCAAAGTATGCGTATTACGCGTTTTATCCGCTGCATCTTTTGGCGCTTGGGGCCGTCGCGGCGCTTTTATGAGGCTGACGCCGTTATTACAGAGAGGAGCGCATTGAAAAAATGGAACAGAGATTAGAAAGGGGAGCGGGCGTGCTCCTTCCGATAAGCAGCCTTCCCTCGCCATATGGCATAGGGTCTTTGGGCAGGGAGGCCTATAGATTTGCCGACGAGCTTAAAAGGGCGGGACAGTCCTATTGGCAGGTGCTGCCCGTAGGCCCTACAAGCTACGGCGACAGTCCATATCAATCTTTTTCGACTTTCGCGGGGAATCCGTACTTCATTGATTTGGACATGCTTATTGAAGAAGGGCTGGTCGACAAAGAGGATGTTGAGGCTCTAGACTGGGGAGAGCGCGACGACGACGTCGATTATGGCAAATTGTACGAGAACCGATATATAATCCTAA
>CAZTVO010000035.1:0-16879 GCA_964617075.1 uncultured Jutongia sp. | reverse complement strand
CATGGGTCGATGAGGCACAGCGCATGGTCTTTTTCGGCGGAGCGGGTGTGTCCACCGAGAGCGGCATACCGGATTTTCGCAGCGTGGACGGCTTGTACAATCAAAAATACAGCTACCCGCCGGAGACAATTCTTAGCCATACCTTCTTTTTAAGCAATCCCGCCGAATTTTATAAATTTTACCGCGAAAAAATGATCAGTTCCGACGCGGAGCCAAACATAACCCACATAAAGCTGGCTGAAATGGAAAAACAAGGAAAGCTTAAAGCTATCGTTACGCAAAATATAGACGGTCTCCATCAAAAAGCCGGAAGCAGGGAAGTGTACGAGCTGCATGGATCTATTTATAGAAATCACTGCGTAAAGTGTCATAAAAGCTATGGCATTTCAGACATCGCGAATTGCGCGGGCGTTCCCCTTTGCGAGTGCGGAGGCGAGATAAAGCCGGATGTCGTCCTGTATGAGGAGCCTTTGGACGAACACGTCATGAGCTGTTCCATAGAAGCCATAAGAAACGCGGACGTGCTGATAGTTGGAGGCACTTCCCTCGCCGTCTATCCCGCGGCAGGCCTGTTAAGGTATTACGGCGGAAACAGGCTCGTACTGATAAACAAGTCCGCCACGTCGCTTGACAGCAGGGCTGATCTGCTTCTTCAATGCGGTCTGGGCGAGGTTTTTTCACGGCTATAGGCCGTCAATTTATTGAGTAGTGCCTGTCGAGCCGATTTTTTTTGTCAAACAGGTAGTTGTACTGTACTATTTCGTATTCATTCATAAGGTCGGCATATTTTCCTAAATTTTTCGATGGATCGTGCAGTATTCCCCGCTCGTCAAAGATTCCCACTGCGCTTATGGCGGGAAGCTTTTTGTAAAGATCCAGTAGGTATCTATTGTAGTCGCTCATTTTTAATCCGGCCGCTTTGAGAAATATTGAGGAAAGGAAATTTATCGACGTACGGCCTATATCCATTTCGGGTATGTCGTAATTTGCCCATATGAGGAACGGAGTCATGTATTTTTCCATAGTGTCTTTTTGGGTAAACTGAAGCGGATTTTTTCCTTTTATTTTTTGGTAAAAAGAATCCGGCAGATGCGGCTGGTGATCCCCAAATAAAAGCACGATCACGGGTTCGTTTGCATTTTCAAAATATTTGATAAGCTGTTCTAGGGCCTCGTCCGACTTTTTCATGAGAGAGAGATATTGGTTAAGCTGTAAGGAGTAGTATTCATATGCTTTTACGTCGTTTTTAAAATCGTTTCCGGTGTAGTCGTAAGGGTTATGGTTCTGCATAGTTACGTTAAAGACGCAAAGAGACGAGTTCTCATCCTTCTCTTCATAAAGCTCTTCTATTTTGCGATAATCGGACATGTCGCTTATGTATCCCCTGTATGTTATAGGATCTTTAAAATCGTCGATGGAGATAAACCTGTCGAAGTAAAGAAGAGGATATACCGTGTTTCTGTTGTATCCCGAAGGATTATATGGATGAAGCGCCACGGCCTCGCCGTATCCTTTTTGAGATTTTATGACGCTTATAATCGATGGCAGGTAGTCGTCCATATATTGCAGGTACGGGTTGCCGGGGAGGAAAGCCTTTGTGCTGCCCGTCAAAAATTCGAACTCCGAGTTTGCCGTATATCCCCCATATACAGAAGACTGCACGTATCCTTTGATTGTATTTTCATCAAGGGAGTCGTAAAAATCCAGCACGTTTTCGCTGGCGGACAAATCTCCAAGGACGCGCAGGTCTGAGAAAGATTCGTTCATTATCATTATTACGTTGGGATTTTTTTTATTGTCCGAAGCCTGTTTTTTTTCTCTTTCTCCGTCTTTTGCGTCCAGTTCGTATCTTGAGAGTATCTCGTCCGCTTTTTGCGCCGAATATCCATCAGGTTCATCAACTTTGGCTTTTCCCGCGTTCGCGGCGAAATAAAGAAGGTATCCATAGTCGTTCATTCCTATGCTATGGTCCCATGTGATGGATTTTACCCCTCTAAAAAACGTCGCGTCATAATTTATCCATAGCAAAAAAAATATGGATGTAAGAATTCCCGCGGCGGATTCAAAAAAGGCCGCGTACCTGCGAATTTTTTTATTCGATTCCTCTTTGTCGGCCTTTACTTTTTTTGGAGCAAGAAGGGACGCGAAAATTCCCGCCAGCGCGGCCGCCGTGCCGAGAATGAAATTCTTGTCGACGGCGTAGGAATATCTGCCGGCCACATTTGCCGCGGTTTTTATTGCGTAAAAGTCCATGAACACTATTCCGTAGCCCCTAAACGATATTACGAAATAGTTGGCCGCCCCAATGATGAGAGCTAAGGCGCACGATATCGCAAACGTTGTTTTAAAGCTGCGAATGAGGCTAAGAAGCGCAAGATTGAAAGTCATTATGAGGAGTACGTTTTTTACGATTATGTCCAGTGGAAATTCGTTAAAGTTCTTGTCAAAAAAAAGCTCAAGGTACATGAATTCCCATATGCTTAGTCCAAAAAATAAAAAAATGTCGGCTATCCGGGATATCCAAAACATCTTTTGCGCGTTCATACTACAGGTCCTTTCCGTCTTTTATTATGTAAAACGCAAAAAGGCAAAAGCATCACAAGCTGTTTAGATGAAATGCTTTTGCCTTTAAATTCATGCAAAAAATTGTCGGCCGCATTGACGGTATGGAACTTAATTTGAAAATGGATTTAAGAAGCCAAAGCCGTCGTCAAAGCCATATCCGCCGTTTCCCGCGCCTCCATCGTTTGGATTTTGGCTGCCGCTGCTTTCGTCAGACAGGCCGTCGAGAGAAGACTCGCCTTGAAGGGTTACGTCTAATTTTTTTTCAACATACGCGCCATTGTCGCTTCTTTGCAGCGTTATTTTTACGGTTGTGCCTTTGCGGTAGCTGTTTGCCTTTTCCTGCAGGCTTTCAATGGTTGTAACTTCCATATTGTTTATGCCGGTGATGATGTCCCCGGACTTTATCCCGGCTTTATCCGCGGCGCCGTCCTCTGCCACTTCGGCCACATATACCCCGGTCGGAATATTATATGCCGCCACGGCGTCCGTAACCGTTTTTCCGGAAATGCCCAAATATCCTTTTTCGGAGTCGGAAAGTATTTCTTTGTTCATCAAATCGTCGATTATCGGCGTTGCGACGGAGATAGGTATGGCGTACCCTACCCCCTCTACGGAAGAGCTTGCGATTTTTGCCGCGTTAATGCCTATTACCTGCCCATTCATGTTCAAAAGGGCGCCGCCGCTGTTGCCGGGGTTGATGGCCGCGTCCGTCTGAATGGCTTTAATCTTTGTAGTCACGCCGGTTTCTTCGGAAGTTTCCTCTATTTCCCTGTCCTTCGCGCTTATATATCCAACCGTCACGGATTGGCCGTATCCTAGGGAGTTTCCTATCGCGATCGCCATCTCCCCTACTTTTAGCTCGTCGGAATTTCCCAAATCGGCAATTTTTATTTTGTCCAGCGTAGACGATTTTATGGACTTTAGATTTACGGCAACAACCGCGAGGTCGTTGCTTACATCCGTTCCTTTAACTGCCGCCTGATATACCTCGTCGTCTATGAACTGTATCGAAATGGTCTTCGCGTTCTCAATGACGTGGTTATTTGTAGCTATAAGCAGTTCCTTGTCATTTTGCCCTACTATGAAGCCCGAACCGCTGCTCGTTTCGTCGTTGCCCTCGTAGTACTTTCCAAACAGGTCGTAGTAGTTAGCGCCTTCCGACGTGCTTGTTATGGCCACTATCGCGGGCATAGTCTGTTCCACTATCGCGGATACGTCGCCTGACGTCCTCTTGGCGGCGGTTCCGGAAGAGGCGGAGCCTGTGTCGCCGTTGCCCGTGCCGCCCGCGGAACTGTCCGAACCCGAAGCGGAGCCCACCTGCTTTCCGGAATTTTTTTCCTGCGCGTCAAGACCGAGCGCGCTGTTTGAGACGTAGCGCACCCCCTCGAAACATACGCCCGCGATTATTCCAAAGAAAACGGCGCATACGGCCGTTATCAAAAGCCGTTTTCCCATGCCCATAGGCTTCTTGCCGCCGCCATCCGCATTTCCGGGGCCGCGCCCGCCGGAGCCATATTGGCCGTTTTGGCCATAGCCCTGTTTGTAGCCTTGGTCGTAGTTGCGGTCGGGCCCCACGTTATTGGCTATATGCATTTCGGACAAATTCTCGTACTCGACATTTTCGCGCCGGGCTCCGCTTTTTTGCATATCGTCCCTTTTAGCGTCATAGTCTCCGGAGCGGGTGGCGTCGCTGGCGCCGTTTCTGTATGAGTAGCTGTATGTGGATCCATTTTGAGAATCGCCTTCCTTGACGGAATTTCCATATTCGCCGGTGTAGGAGCCGCGACCCTCGTTATGCGTTTCGCTGCTGTTTTCTTCTTCCATATATGCACCCGTGCCTTTCTTTTCTTTGACAAAAATCAACATGGTCATTATCCTACTTTTGTGTGGACGCGTCAACTCGTTTTTGAAACTCCCGTCCGCGCGTTCGCGCCATGGGCGGGCTTAAAAAATACTTTTATAATCGTAGCGCACATTTGTGTAAAAGTTGTGAAAACATGGCAAAAACAAATTTATTTATTGCGAAAAATTGTCCAAGCGGATATAATGTATAGGCGTTTTGATAGTTTTTACGCAGCCGCGCGATTCGGCGGTTTATGTTTTTAGGGTTTCAGGCAAGGAGGATGGAGGCTTGATTCGCGAAAACCAGAAATTACTTAATGTACTGCATGTGGTTGTAGATGCGGCAATTATTGCGATTTCATTTCTGTTGGCGTACCAGCTTAGGTTTGACGATACGTGGAGCCCGTTGATAAAATACGAAATCATACCGCCGCCCATAGGGTATTACAGGTCGTTTGAAGAATACCGCAACATGCTCATTATGCTCATACCTGTATATCTAATCATATACAATATGTGCGGAATGTATGATTCCAAACGTACGAGCGGAAGGCGCGCCGAACTTTACAGGCTCATCAAATCGAGCATTTTCGGAATGTTTTACACTGTCGCGATACTTTACTTTCTTTTAAAGGAAAGCGACTATGCCCGACTTTTTCTGGGACTGTTCGTATTGCTAAACATTACCATCGACTATGCCTTTAGGCTGGCGTTGATAAAGATTTTGCGCAACATGAGAAAGGCGGGGAAAAACTTAAAACACGTGCTGCTCGTCGGCTATAGCCGCACGGCGCAAAGATACATTGACAGGCTGAGGGCCCATCCGGAATGGGGATATTCGATACATGGAATGCTTGACGACAATAAACAAATCGGCGAGTCGTACAAAAACGTCAAGGTTGTCGGCCGTATAGACTCTTTGCGTAAACTGCTAAGCTCGAACGAATATGACGAGATAGCGATAACGCTCGGCATAGATGAGTACGGAAAACTTGAGAAGATAGTTGAGATATGCGAAAAATCGGGAGTGCATACCAAGTTCGTGCCGGATTACAACAATATCGTGCCCACAAAGCCGTATACGGAGGATCTGGATGGGATTCCCGTGATACACGTGCGTCACGTCCCCTTAAGCTCGTCTTTCAACAAGGTCTTAAAAAGAGGAGTCGACATACTAGGATCGATAGTCGCCCTTGTGATTTTTGCCGTGCCTATGGCGGCGTCGGCGGCCATCATAAAGATTACGTCTCCGGGGCCGCTTATATTTAAACAAAAGAGGATAGGCTTTCACAACAGGGAATTTCAGATATATAAATTCCGCTCTATGGACGTGCAGGAGGAGGGCGCGGAAAAGAAGGCGTGGACGACCGAAAACGATCCGCGCGTGACCAAATTTGGACGTTTCATGCGCAAGACTAACATAGATGAGCTGCCGCAGCTTGTCAACGTGCTGAAAGGGGACATGAGCCTTGTCGGGCCAAGGCCCGAGCGTCCTTATTTTGTAAATAAGTTTAAGGAGGAAATACCGCGGTACATGATTAAGCACCAGGTTCGTCCAGGCATGACGGGGTGGGCGCAGGTGAATGGATATAGGGGAGATACATCCATTACAAAGCGTATCGAATGCGACCTGTACTATGTGGAAAACTGGTCGATGATGCTTGATTTTAAAATATTGTTTTTGACTTTTTTTGGACATAAAGTAAATAAAAACGCCTATTAGCGCGGAAGGGGCCTCTATGAAGATACGCAGCCGGCTTATAATTGCCATTATCATGATGACGATTCTGCCAGCGTTCATCGGATTTATTTCTTTCCGCTGCGCCATGCGGGCGCAGACGGGATCGCTTGTCGCCTCGTACGGACTAAGTCCGTACGAATACGAAAGCTACGGGTCGATGCTTGATCCTATAAAGGTTTTATACAGCCTGTCGCTTAAGGATTTTAGCGGCATAGCGGATATTGCCGACGACAGTCCCGACAGTTTGATGGATAAGGAGTTTCTTGATCAGATTTCAGAAAAGATTTCAAAAAGGGATTCCTTCATAGTCGTCAGGCAAAACGACATGGACCGTTATATAGGCGATAGGGACAGATATATGTCGCTCTCGCCGCTGCCGCGTTTTTTGGAGTATAAAAAAGGAGTCAACGACAAGGTATCCTTAGACAGAAACAATTCAGTTCTTATACGTCAGAAGGATTTTTATTTCAGCGACAATTCGATTGGGCAGGTTTTTCTTATAACTGACATGGGCAGGCTTATGCCGTATTGGAAAAATTCTATTCGCTGCCTTATGTTTTCCTTTCTTATAGCCATTGTCATTATGGGTGCGATTCTTATACTGTGGCTTTATCAAGGAATTGAGAAGCCGCTTAAAGTACTTCATGTCGCGACTACGCAGATAGGCGAGGGCAATCTTGACAATCCTATCAAAATAGCGTCGTCCGACGAGATAGGAAAGCTGTGCCGCGATTTTGAGGAGATGAGGGTGCGCTTAAAGTCGATGATGGAGGAGCTGCTCGAATATGAACAGAACGCTCACGATATGCTCGCGAGCATATCGCATGATTTAAAGACGCCGCTGACCGCCATCAAGGGGTACGCCGAAGGGCTCATGGACGGCGTCGCGTCTACTCCCGACAAGCAGGAAAGGTACTTAAAGACCATAGCTTCGAAAGCGGCGGACATGACATATTTAGTTGATGAACTCTCCCTTTTTTCGAAAATGGAGCAGAACGCGATGCCGTATAATTTTGTCGCGTTAAATGTTGACGAATATTTTAACGACTGCATCTATGATATAACGTTCGACCTTCAGGCGCACAACATAAAGATTGTCTACGAAAACAATACTGCTCCGTATACGTTAATAACGGCCGATCCGGAGCAGCTTAGGCGGGTAATTGGAAATATAGCTGAAAATTCCGTAAAGTATATGGATAAGGAGGAGGGCGTCGTAAAGATATCCATAGACGACGTAGATTCGGCGAAAACGCCGATATATGGGAAAAACGGCGAGAAGGACGCGGATAACGCGCTTCAGAGGGCAAAAGACGAATTTATTCGAGTAGAAATATCCGACAACGGGCCCGGCATAGACGAATCCGCGCTGCCGTACATATTTGACAAGTTCTATCGCGCGGACGAGTCGCGAAATTCTTCCAAGGGCGGCAGCGGGCTTGGACTTGCGATAGTCAAAAAGATTGTTTTGGATCATGGCGGGTTTATTTGGGCGCAGAGCGTGCCAGGAAAGGGGACAAAGATATCATTTACGCTAAGGAAGAAGGCTTTTGCGCAAAAAAACACGGCCGCTGACGGTCATCTCCGGCGGTTCGGCCAGTTTGCAGGATAAAGGAACTTTTTATAAAGCGGAGTGTGCTTGGAAACGAGGTATATATGAACAAAATATTGATAATAGAAGATGAGTCTTCTATTGCGGAACTTGAAAAAGACTATTTGGAGTTGAGCGATTTTGAGGTTACCATCGAACCGGACGGAGGCAATGGGGCCGAGCGCGCCATCAAAGATGATTTTGACCTTATAATACTTGATTTGATGCTTCCAGGGATGGATGGGTTTGAAATATGCAGCCTTATCAGGGAAAAAAAGAATATTCCAATAATCGTCGTGTCCGCCAAAAAAGAGGATATAGACAAGATACGCGGGTTTGGAGCGGGCGCCGACGACTATCTTACTAAGCCGTTTAGCCCAAGCGAACTTGTGGCCCGCGTCAAAGCGCATCTGTCAAGGTACAGGCGCCTGACGGAGACGGGCATTAAAAAGAATGAAGTCCTTGAGATTCGCGGGCTTAAAATTGACAAAACGGCACGTCGCGTGTATGTGAATGGAGAAGAGAAAAGCTTCACCACAAAAGAGTTCGACCTGCTCTCGTTTCTTGCGCAGAACCCGAATCATGTCTACTCGAAAGAAGAACTGTTCAAAGAAATATGGGAGCTTGAATCTGTTGGCGACATAGCCACCGTGACCGTGCATATAAAAAAGATACGCGAAAAAATAGAAGAGTCCACCTCAAATCCCCAGTATATAGAAACGATATGGGGCGTGGGGTACAGGTTTAAATTGTGATTTTTGCGCGGCCTAATATTCGTCGTTGTATATGATTTTAGTTTTTACCTCCTCCGCTTTTTCCCGGCTTTCGAGCGCGGTTATTATCGCGGCGGCAAATTCTATGCAGGTGCCCATGCCGCGGCTGGTGATTATGTTGCCGTCGACCGCCGTCGGGCGCTTCACGTACTTTGCGCCGACGAGCTTGTCTTCAAAGCCGGGATAGCATGTCGCCGTCTTGCCTTTCAAAATGCCTAGGGCACCGAGAACGCTTGGCGCCGCGCACACGGCCGCTATGAATTTGCCGTCATTGTTGAACTCGACCAGTTTTTCGCCAAGAGGCCCGCATTTTAGAAGATTTTTAACGCCAGGCATTCCTCCCGGAAGTATGAGCATGTCCGCCTCCTTAAAATCGGCGTCCTCAAACATTTCGTCGGCTTTTATGGTTACGCCGTGCGATCCCGTGACGCAGAGGTTTTGGGCGATCGCCGCCATTTTTATCTCGATGCCCGCCCTTCGGAGCATGTCCACTACCGTAAGCATCTCTACTTCTTCATAGCCTTCCGCAAGAAAGATAACAGCTTTTTTCATTATTCCCCTCCATCGCCGCCGATAGCCGGCAGCGTAAAAAACGCTTTTATTTTTAAGTGAACTTCTATACGGCTATGATATCATAGATTCCCATTCTCAACAAGTAAATATGGCGCTAATTGCTTGTCTAGAAATGGCAATTATGCTATTATCTATATTGACGGCAGGCTGGCTTTGACATTTAGGCAGCAATTTGGACGTGCACGAGGAGGTAAATATGAAGATTCTATTGGTTGATGACGCCGCTTTTGTAAGGATGTCATTAAAGAAGATTCTTGATGATTCCGGGTATGATTTTGAATACGTGGAGGCCGGAGACGGGGAAGAGGCCATTGAAAAATATAAGATATATTCGCCTGATTTAGTCATCATGGACATAACCATGCCAAATATGGACGGAATCACCGCCGTAAAAAGAATTCGCGAATATGACGCGAACGCGCTCATCATAATGTGTTCGTCGATTGGATATCAGGAGAAGATAGTGGATGCCATTACCGCTGGAGCCACGGATTTTATTGTAAAGCCGTATGAGGCGGAAAAGGTAATAAAGTCCATCAAAGCTGTTCTTAGACTGTAGAAAGGAGCGCGGCGAACTGTTCGCGGCACGGCATATGACATACTTGAGCGAATATAGAGAGGGAAACAAATTTTCGGGAATATACCTTTGCAAGTCGAAGCAGGTTTTGAAGACAAAGTCCGGAAGGACTTACTATTCGCTGACGCTTCAAGACAAGACGGGCATAATAGACGGCAAGGTATGGGACTTAAACAATGGCATAGAAAATTTTGAGAGCATGGACTTTATTGCGGTCGATGGCACGGTTACGCTGTTTCAGGGAAGCAGGCAGGTAAATATAAGCAGAATACGAAAAGCGCAGGAGGGCGAATATGATTCTGCCGACTACATACCTTCGTCGAAATATGATATCGACGATATGTACGAAGAGCTTAAAGGCATGATCGACGAGATAGGGGAGCCGCACTTGAAGCGGCTGGCTAGGAGCTGCCTTGTCGACGATGCGGATTTCGTTAAAAAATTCAAAGAGCATTCCGCCGCAAAGTCGATTCACCACGGCTTTCTTGGGGGGCTTTTGCAGCATACGCTTGGCGTCGCGAAGATGTGCCGCTTCATGGCGCAGAATTACCCCATATTTGACAATGATCTCCTTGTTACCGCCGCGATGCTGCACGACATAGGAAAAGTATATGAGATATCGGATTTTCCCAAAAACGACTATACGGACGATGGGCAGCTTCTGGGGCATATTTTTTTGGGAGCGGAGCTCGTTGGGAGAAAGATCGAGCAGATTTCGGGATTTCCGCCCGCATTGGCGTCCGAGCTGCGCCACTGCATACTGGCGCACCATGGGGAGCTGGAATACGGTTCGCCCAAAAAGCCCGCCATCGCTGAGGCGTACGCGCTTTATTTCGCGGACATTGCCGACGCCAGGCTGGAGACGATAGCCGAAATTTACGACAGGGCCGAGCCCGAGGCGTCATGGCTTGGATTCAACCGCGTGCTGGACTCCAATATAAGACGGAGCTCGGGTTTTGCGAAAAAAGAAAACACTTGATTTTTCGGGCTTTTTTGGCACTTTTGCCGGCGCGTCCCTCACTTGGACATTGCTTTTTTTATTTCTATTATCTCGTCGCGAAGCTGTGCCGCAAGTTCGAAGTTTAATTCCGCGGCGGCGGCATTCATTCTTTTTTTCAGTTTTGAGGCAAGAGCCTCCATTTCCTTTTGGCTCATAGACTCTACGTCTTTTAGTATCTCCTTGGCGCCGCCATCGACTTTTTTTGAAATGCTTATAAGGTCTCTTACAGCTTTTTTTACAGTCTGCGGCGTTATTCCATGTTTTTCGTTGTATTCGCGCTGTATTTTGCGTCTGCGGTTCGTCTCGTCGATGGCCAGCTGCATTGATTCGGTGACGGAGTCCGCGTACATTATGACGCGCCCGTTTACGTTTCTTGCGGCGCGTCCTATAATCTGTATAAGGGATATTTCGGAGCGCAAAAACCCCTCCTTGTCGGCGTCAAGTATTGCCACGAGCGCAACCTCAGGTATGTCCAGACCCTCCCTTAAAAGGTTTATCCCCACAAGCACGTCGAATACGTCCATCCTCAGATCTCTTATAATTTCAGAACGTTTAAGCGTATCTACGTCGGAATGAAGATACTTTACCCTGATTCCGACGTCTCTTAAATATCCCGTCAAATCTTCCGCCATATGCTTTGTAAGCGTATTGACCATCACTTTGTCGCCCTTGTCGACGGTTTTTTTAATCTCGCCAAGCAGGTCGTCGATTTGGCCTTTTACCGGCCTTACAAATATTTCCGGATCCAAAAGCCCGGTCGGCCTTATAATCTGCTCGACTCTGGCAAGCTCGTGTTCCTTTTCGTATATGTTTGGCGTAGCCGACACGAACAGCATTTGATTGATGTGGCTTTCAAACTCGTCGAAATTCAACGGCCTGTTGTCGAGCGCCGACGGGAGCCTGAAGCCGTATTCTACCAGGGTGGACTTCCTTGACCGGTCTCCGGCAAACATGCCCCTTATCTGAGGTATTGTGATGTGCGATTCGTCGACGATTATAAGGAAATCGTCTGGAAAATAGTCCATAAGGGTATGCGGCGGATCCCCAGGCTTTAATCCAGACAGATGCATTGAGTAATTTTCTATGCCTGAGCAAAAGCCCGTTTCCCTCATCATTTCTATGTCGAAATTGGTTCTTTCGGCAATTCTTTGGGCCTCAAGAAGCTTATCCTCGCTTTTAAAATATTTTACGCGTTTGGCAAGTTCCGCTTCAATGTCTTTTATTGCCCTCTCCATTTCGTCATGGTCAACGACGTAGTGCGAGGCCGGGAATACGACCATGTGCTCAAGTTCAGCTTTTACTTCCCCGGTGGTCGTGTCTATTTCCGTAATTCTGTCAACCTCGTCTCCAAAAAATTCCACCCGCAGGGCCTTTTCCGATTCGGAGACGGGGAAAATTTCAAGCACATCGCCGCGCGCCCTAAAAGAACCTCTTTTAAAATCCATCTCGCTGCGGACGTACTGCATGTCTACAAGTCTGCGCATGACGTCGTCCCTGTCCTTTGTCATGCCGGGCCGGAGAGAAACCGTCATGTTCTGGTAGTCTATAGGGCTGCCAAGGCCGTAAATGCATGAAACGCTGGCAACTATTATTACGTCGTCGCGTTCTGTGAGCGCGGCCGTCGCGGAGTGCCTAAGCTTGTCTATTTCGTCGTTTATGGCGGAGTCCTTTTCGATATAGGTGTCCGATGACGGTACGTAGGCCTCGGGCTGATAATAGTCATAATAGCTTACAAAATACTCTACCGCGTTTTCCGGAAACATTTCCTTAAATTCTCCGTACAGCTGCGCCGCGAGCGTCTTGTTGTGCGCAATTACAAGCGTCGGCTTTTGCAAGGCCTGTACGACGTTTGCCATTGTAAACGTCTTTCCCGAGCCTGTGACGCCAAGCAATGTTTGGAACTGCATGCCGTCCCTAAAGCCTTTGACTAGGGAGTCTATCGCCTGGGGCTGGTCTCCAGTCGGCTTAAATGGCGCATGAAGCTTAAATTTAGGCATAATCAGGCACCTCCTTTCGCAAAAATATTTGCCGCTTTTATTATAGTATGCGCATATGCGGTTTACAAGAATGGCCGCAAGTTTTGTTTTTGGCGGAAAAAAGGTTGAAAAAATGTGCCGCAAACGTTTATAATAAACCGTAAGGCAGTCTTTTTTAATGAAAAGGCGGCGGGCTTTTTACATTTCGCAGGAGTTGACTATAAGGAGGTTTTTTGATGAGATTGATTACGCGTTCGGATTTTGACGGCCTTGCATGCGGCGCCTTGCTTAAAGAGGCCGGCGTCATTGACAGCTGGAAGTTTGCGCATCCTAAGGATTTGCAGGATGGACTTGTTCCGGTAACTGAAAACGACTGCCTTGCCAATGTTCCCTTCGTAGAGGGGTGCGGACTGTGGTTCGACCATCACTCCAGCGAGCATGAAAGGCTGCAGCTTGAGGGAAAATACAAAGGGGAGAGCCGCATAGCGCCGTCATGCGCAAGGATTATTTACGAGTATTACGGCGGCAGGGAAAGGTTTCCGCAATTTGACGACATGATGGTTGCCGTGGACAAAGTCGATTCGGGCAACTTGACTATCGATGAGGTGCAAAATCCCGTCGGCTGGATTTTGGTGGGATTTCTTATGGATCCTCGCACCGGCCTTGGCCGCTGGCGCAATTTTACCATTTCAAATTATCAGCTGATGGAAAAGCTTATAGACGCGTGCCGCACTATGACTACCGACGAGATTCTCTCGCTTCCGGATGTAAAAGAGAGAATAGACGTTTATTTTGAGCAGACGGAGAAATTCAAGGAAATGGTAACGGCGCATACTACTGTAGACGGAAATCTCATAATTTCAGATTTGAGAGGAGTCGATCCCATTTATTCGGGCAACAGGTTCATGATATACAGCATGTACCCGGAGCAGAATATTTCGGCGTGGATCGTGAGCGGCAAAGGCGGCAGGGGGTGCAGCGCCGCGGTGGGATACAGCATCCTAAACAAGACCGCGACCGTTGACGTGGGAAGCCTTATGCTTAAATACCATGGCGGCGGGCATAAAAAAGTTGGAACGTGCCAGTTTGGCGACGAGGAGATGGATGAGGATCTTCCTAAAATGCTTAAGGAATTAAGCGAGTTAAGTAATAAATAATGTTTGATTTGGAGGACGAAAATGGTCGTAAAACCTAAAGTGAAGGGCTTTATATGTACGACGGCGCACCCGGAGGGATGCGGGGCGGTGGTAAAATCGCAGATTGATTATGTAAAGGGCATGCCCAAGACGGAAGGATTTAAAAAGGTTCTTGTAATAGGAGCCTCCATGGGATATGGACTGGCGAGCAGGATTGCGGCGGCGTATACATATGGGGCCGATACCATCGGCGTAATTTTTGACAAGCCTGGAAGGGAGAGGCGGACGGCCTCGGCGGGATGGTACAATACGGCCGCTTTTGAGGAAATGGCCGCGGCTGACGGGCACTACGCCAAATCAATCAACGGCGACGCATACTCCAGAGAGGTTAAAGACGAGGCCATAAGCCTCATAAAAAAGGACTGGGGAAAGGCGGACATGGTTATTTACAGCATCGCGGCGCCGAGAAGAAAAGCCCCCGATGGAAACACGTACAAGTCGGTTTTAAAAACGGTGGGGGAGGAGTACTCCAACAAGGCCATAGATTTGTCCACAAATAAGCTTATTACGGTCTCTATTCCGCCCGCTACCAACGAGGAGATAAACGACACGATAAAGGTTATGGGCGGAGAGGACTGGAAGCTTTGGATAGAGGCGCTAAAAGACGCCGACGCCCTTGAGGACGGCGCGGCTACTGTGGCATATTCCTATATTGGCTCAAAACTTACCTATCCCCTGTACTATAACGGGACTATCGGAATGGCAAAGGCCGACCTGTATAAAGCGGCGGACGAAATGGACGCAAAATATCCCAGCCTTAACGCGTACGTTTCCATCAACAAGGCTCTGATAACGCAGTCAAGCGCCGCTATACCAATAGTTCCTCTTTATATTTCCATTCTTTTCAAGATTATGAAGGAAAAGGGAATCCATGAAGGATGCATAGAGCAGATGTACAGGCTGATGCATGACAAGCTTGGAAATGGCGCGAAAGCGCAGGTGGACGAGAGGCGCCTCATACGCATGGACGATTATGAAATGCGCGAAGACGTCCAAAAGGAAGTATTTGAGGCGTGGGAAAAGCTTTCGGACGAGAACATAGGTGACATAGCGGACATGGATGGATATTGGAAGGATTTTTACGAGATGTTTGGGTTCGGCGTAGACGGCGTTGATTATGACGCCGACGTGGATATTTTGAAAAAGATTCCAAGCATTTCTTAAAATGGCGGTTTGCCGCGCTTGTTAAAAGCTTTTAAAGATAGTATAATGATATGTATTGACGCTGGTGTCAAACGCGATTTTTGTGATTGCCGGGAGGAGGCCACATGGATAAAATCATTACGATAGGCAGGCAGTACGGAAGCGGTGGACGGGAAATCGGACAAAAGATTGCCGATCATTACGGCATTAAGTTTTATGACAACGAGCTGATTACCAGAGCCGCCAAGGAGAGCGGCTTTGCGGAGGAGATGTTTAAGAAAGCGGAGTCAAAGGCCACGAACAGCCTGCTCTATTCCATAGCGATGGGGATTAACGTGTATGCCAATCAGGATTTCGGTTTTAACGGCCTGTCGCTTGACGATAAAGTATTTTTGGCGCAGTCGGATGTCATAAGAAAAGTGGCGGATGAAGGACCGTGCGTAATTGTCGGAAGATGTGCCGATTACGTCCTTAAAGAATACGAGAACGTATGCAACATCTTTATACGGGCTTCAATGAGCTATAGATTGGAAAGGGCGGTCAATCAATATAACGACGACCCTAATTCGGCGCCGGACGTTATTTTAAAGAATGACAAGCGACGGGCCAATTATTATAATTATCATGTTGGCGAAAAATGGCTTAATTTAAATAATTACGACCTAGTCATAAGAAGCGATTTGATGGGGATTGACAATGCTGTAGAATGTATTTGCGCCTATCTTGGAAGATAGCCGTGCGGCTTTTCTGGCTGCCGTATGGCGGGATTAACAATAAATTAATTTTTCCACGGCAGGAAGGGAGGCCGCAGTCTATGGATAAAAATCTTGAAGCGATTAAGGAAATTGTAAAAAATGGGGAAAACATCGTCGTTCTGAGCGGCATTGAGGTTATGAGGGAAACCGGACTAAATGGCGTGAGCGCGGAGCACATAGCGTACGACATAGAGCAGGAGTACGGATATTCAAACGATGAGATAGTGTCTTCATTATTTTTTTCAAGGCGCGTGGATATATTTTACAAGTACTACAAAGAAATCATATTGAACAAGGAAATAGCTCCGACCGCGGTTCACAGGGGGGTGGCCAAGCTCGAGGAAGAGGGCAGGCTTGACGCCGTCGTTACAAGGATGGTCTACAGCATGTACCAGAAAGCGGGCTGTGAAAAGGTCATAGAACTGCATGGGTCGGTGGAAAAAAATGTCTGTCCCGTATGCGGGCGCACCTACGGCGCCGGCTATATCAAAAAGGCGGTAGGCATACCCGAGTGCGAGATATGCAACGTTCCGCTCCGTCCGGGGTTTGTGCTTTATGGCGAGATGGTGGACAATGGAAAGATTACGAAGGCCAGCTATGCGGTGGAAAACGCCAATATTTTGTTAATCATCGGCTCCGCGATAAACTCCTCGCTTTGCAGGTATATAATAAAGTATTACGGCGGCAGCAAGATGATACTGCTAAATACAGTGGAAACGCCGGGCGACGATGCCGCCAACTATAGGGCGTATGGAAATTTGAGCGAAATGGTTTCCGAGATCATGGACTATTGATTTGAAATAAGAAATATTTGATATTGCATATAGACTGAAAAGTTTTATTTTCAGTCTTTTTTTATTGCGTGGAAATTCCATGCAATTTGAATGAAAAAACGCGCGAAAATCAGTCATATGGAACAAAAAATACAAAATAGCATTTTTTGATTGCAAATTTTGTGCGCATGTTGTACCATGTGATAAATATGTGATGCGCCATGTGAAAACTTAGGAGGATATTTATGATTGAAAACGACAGTTTTTACGAGGCAGGCAGCTTTTCAGACCAGTACGCGCCTAAAGACGGCGCTGCGTTTAGCCTGAGGCGCCCGCTGGAGATATTTAAGTGGTTCCCGCGGCTGGCCAAAGAT
>CAZTVO010000034.1:4593-17783 GCA_964617075.1 uncultured Jutongia sp. | reverse complement strand
CATCCCTCCACTCAAGGATCGACTCTTTTGTAATATTTTTTTCAATCCATTCCTTTATTTGCGCCGTCATATCCTCTTCCTGCGCAATCTGCTCCCTAAGCCTGCGGGATTTGACAAGCGTCGCGGCTCCGCCAACCACAAAGGCCGCGAATATGCACGCCAGGCCGACAAAAACAAAATTGGCGTAATCGATAGGCAATATGCCGGACTTGCACATAAAAAGGTAGGCCGCGCCGGCTATTCCAAATATCACAAACAACATGCCCGAAAACCTGGCGTCCCTGTATTCATCGGATTTTTTCGTATATGTTTTATTCTTTTCAAACAGCACGTCCTCGGGAATTTCATCTTCATTTTCGTCAAAAAAAACATCGTCCGCGTCTTCGTCCAAAACCTCTTTAACGCCTGATTCGCGCCGTTTTTTTTCATCCTCTTCCATGGCGATCACAAACCCGCGCAGCAGCTTTTCAGCTTTTTTTGCCTCCCTTTTGGGAACCGTTATTACGAAAATGCCGTCGTCAGGATTTTTGGCGGCCTTTTCAATGCCAGAAAAGCTTAAATACTTAATCAGCTCGTCGGCGGCGGACTCGTCCTTAAATTCGCACAAGTCGACCGTCAAAAAATCGTCCTCGTCGCCGTCCACCAAATCGGAGCCGCATTCGGCGCACACGGCGATCCCTTCCTGATATTCAATCCCACACTTTGGACACCACATATTCATTTCCTCCATTACGTCGCGTTCGCAACGATTATATACGATTTTGCCAATAAATGCAAGCTTTCAAAGGCTGACATATGGGCGAAAACGCAGCATGGGCGCCGCCACTTGCCGGACGGCGCCCAAGTTATTCCATGCGGCTTTTTGCCTGGCCGCGCTTTCGGGCGTGACGCCGCGAAAGGCCTTATAAATTCGTGTATCCCATCAAATATTTGTCAACTTCTTTCGCGACCCCTCTTCCCTCGTTTATTCCCCACACGACGAGCGACTGTCCCCTGCGCATGTCGCCTGCCGCAAAAACTTTTTCCACCGACGTCTTGTAGGAGCCGGCGTGCGTTTCAACGTTTGTCCGCCCGTCTAACTTAACTCCAAACGCCTTCGCGACGTAATCCTGCGCTCCAAGAAAACCCGCCGCTATAAAGACGAGATCGGCGGGCTTTTCGTATTCGCTTCCAGCTATCTCAACCATATTCATCCTGCCTGTCTTGTCGTCCTTCTTCGGCTCAAGCTTTACCAGTTTTATTTTTTTAAGCCTGCCGTTTTTGTCCGCGATAAACTCTTTTACCGTTTCCTTATATATACGAGGATCGTGCCCGTATACGGCAATGGCCTCCTGCTGTCCATAATCGGTTTTGCATACGCGCGGCCATTCGGGCCATGGATTGTCGGCGCTCCTCTCGTCAGGAAGCTTTGGCATCATTTCTATCTGCACAACGGTCTTCGCGCCCTGACGGACAGCCGTTCCAACGCAGTCGTTGCCGGTGTCGCCGCCGCCAATCACTACGACGTTTTTCCCCTTCGCGTCTATCCATCCGTCTTTTTTGCCGGTAAGAACGTGCTTCGTCGACCTGGTCAGGTAGTCTACAGCGAAATATATTCCTTCCGCGTCCCGCCCTTTTGCCTTTATGTCCCGCGGGTTTGAGGCGCCGCACGCAAGAATTACGCAGTCATATTCCTTAAGCATATCTTTCGCGTCAACGTTTTTTCCCACGTCCGAATTTACCCTAAATTCAACGCCCTCTTCCTCCATAACGGCCCGCTTCCTGTCTATGACCCATTTTTCAAGCTTCATATTTGGTATTCCGTACATAAGAAGTCCGCCTATATGGTCGCTTCTCTCAAAAACCGTCACAAAATGCCCCCGCTTGTTTAACTGGTCCGCGGCCGCCAGCCCGGACGGGCCGGAGCCGACGACAGCTATCTTTTTGCCGGTGCGAACCTTGGGAGGAGCCGCGTCCATGAGGCCGTTTTCATATCCGTATTCAATTATCGCGTTTTCATTTTCTTTGCTCGCGACCGGACTGCCGTTAAGGCCGCAGGTACAGGCCGCCTCGCAAAGGGCCGGGCACACCCTTGACGTAAACTCGGGGAAATTATTAGTCTGCCTAAGCATCTGAAGGGCCTTTTTCATGTTGCCAAGATAAAGCAGGTCGTTCCAATCGGGCACAAGATTGTTCAAGGGGCATCCCGATGCCATGCCGTTAATAATCATGCCGGACTGGCAGAACGGAACGCCGCAGTTCATGCAGCGCGCCGCCTGCTCCTTCCTTTCCCTGCCGCTCATTGGCACATGGAATTCATCGAAGTTCTTTATTCTCTCCAAAGGCTCGACGGCCTTGTTGTCTTTCCTGTCATATTCCAGAAAACCGGTTGGCTTACCCATAGCAATAATCACACCTTTCCTTACGCTCTAGACTTTTTGCCGGCGTAAAACGCCTCAATTTGAGCCTGCTCGTAACCTAATCCATGCTCCTCCATCTGCGCGATGAGCTGCAGCATCCTGCTGTAGTCGTACGAAATTATTTTTTTGAACTTAGGCAGATACTCGCTGAAATTTTCAAGAATCCTCCTGCCCTTTTCAGAGCCTGTCGCCTCCACATGCTCCGCGATCATTTCCTTAAGCTCAAGCACGTCGTACTTGTCCGTAACGGGCGTCGATGAAACAAGCTCCTTGTTTAATTTAAGATATAAATCGCTCTTTTCATCGAGCACGTACGCGATTCCGCCGCTCATGCCGGCCGCGAAATTCTTGCCGGTGGAGCCTAGTATCGCCACTCGTCCTCCCGTCATATATTCGCACCCGTGGTCGCCCACTCCCTCTACGACCGCGGTGCATCCCGAATTTCTTACGCAGAAGCGTTCGCCGGCTATGCCGTTTATAAATGCCTTTCCGCTCGTGGCTCCATAAAACGCTACGTTGCCTATGATAATATTTTCATCCGGCTTAAATCCGGAGCCCTTTGGAGGGTAGACGACTATTTTCCCGCCCGAAAGGCCCTTTCCAAGATAGTCGTTTGAATCTCCTATAAGCTCAAGCGTAAGTCCCTTTGGAATAAACGCCCCAAAGCTTTGGCCGCCGCTTCCATGACATTCTATCGTTATCGCGTCCTCCTCAAGGGAATCGCTGTATTTTTTTGTGATGACGGAGCCTAAGATGGTCCCAAGCGAGCGGTTCATATTTGTGACGTCAGCCTTAATCCTTGTCTTTTCTCCCGTTTCAAGAGCTTTTTTAAGCTTTGGCAGAAAAACCTTTTCGTCAATTGTCTTTTCAAGCTCAAAGTCGTACGCGTTCTTCGGGTTGAACTTATTTTCCTTTCTTTCTTTCGCAAAAGAAGGATCTAAAATCTCCGAAAAGTCAATATTATAAGCCGCCACATCCCCGCTTTCTTTTACCTTAAGCAAATCGGTGCGTCCAATCAGGTCGTCTACTTTTCTAATTCCTAATTTGGCCATGTATTCCCGAAGTTCCTCCGCGATAAAACGCATGAAATTCTCGACGTATTCCGGCTTCCCCCTAAATCTCTTCCTTAGCTCCGGATTCTGCGTAGCCACTCCTACCGGGCATGTGTCTAGATTGCATACCCTCATCATCACGCAGCCCATGGCGACAAGCGGCGCGGTGGCAAATCCAAATTCCTCGGCGCCAAGCAGGCTCGCGACAAGCACGTCGCGCCCCGTCATCAGCTTTCCGTCCGTTTCTATGCGCACACGCGAGCGCAGGCCGTTCATAATGAGCGTCTGATGCGTTTCGGCAAGGCCTAGCTCCCACGGCAGTCCGGCATTGTAAATAGAGCTTCTTGGCGCGGCACCGGTTCCTCCATCGTATCCAGAAATAAGTATTACCGCCGCTCCCGCTTTGGCGACGCCCGCCGCCACCGTGCCGACGCCCGCCTCTGAAACAAGTTTGACTGATATTCTCGCGTCTTTGTTGCTGTTTTTGAGATCGTATATCAGCTGCGCCAGATCCTCGATAGAATATATGTCGTGGTGCGGAGGAGGCGAAATAAGCGTCACTCCAGGCGTTGAATGCCTTGTCTTTGCTATCCACGGATATACTTTTCCTCCCGGAAGATGCCCGCCCTCGCCAGGCTTTGCTCCCTGCGCCATTTTGATTTGAATTTCCCTCGCGCTAACCAGGTAGCGCGACGTCACGCCAAATCTTCCCGAGGCAACCTGCTTTATTGCCGAGCACTTGTCTTCCTCGCTTCCCGACGTAAGAAGCCTCTCTATGCTTTCTCCGCCCTCGCCGCTGTTTGATTTTCCATGAAGCCTGTTCATGGCTATGGCAAGCGTTTCGTGCGCTTCCTGCGAAATCGAGCCGTATGACATGGCCCCGGTCTTAAATCTTTTTACAATTTCGTCAACGCTTTCAACGTCATCGATGGAAATTCCTTTTTCGGGATACTTAAAGTCGAGCATGCTCCTTAGGGTCATCCTGCTTTCTTTTTCATCCACGGTCTTGGAGTATCTCTTAAACATTTCGTAATCTCCCCTCCATACCGACTGCTGAAGGAGATGGATGGTTTCGGGATTATAAAGATGCTCTTCTTTGTTTCCGCGCGCCTTGTGCCTGCCGCAGCTCTCAAGCGTCAAATCGACCGACAGTCCGAGCGGATCAAACGCCGTCGAGTGGAGCCTGTTGACCTGCTCTTGTATGTCCTCTAGCGTAAGGCTTCCCACGCAGTACTTGGTATCCGTAAAATATTTTTCGATTACGTCCTTTGAAATGCCTATCGCCTCAAATATTTTCGAACCCTGATACGACTGGATGGTCGAAATGCCCATCTTGGAGGCAATCTTTACTATGCCATGCAGAATCGACGCGTCATAGTCGTCGACCGCCGCGTAATAATCCTTGTCAAGCATTCCATTTTCTATAAGCTCCTTTATGGTGGCGTGGGCAAGATACGGATTTATGGCGCAGGCTCCGTACCCTAAAATCGTCGCGAAATGGTGCACCTCCCTAGGTTCGGCGGATTCAAGTATCATCGCGACGCTTGTCCTTTTTTTCGTGGTGACGAGGTGCTGCTGCATGGCGGCTACGGCAAGAAGCGAAGGTATCGCCACATGGTTTTCGTCCACGCCCCTGTCGGAAAGTATGAGTATGTTCACGCCCTCTTTATACGCGCGGTCCGCCTCAAGGCAGAGCCTGTCGAGCGCCTTTTTTAACGAGGTATTTTTATAATACGTGATCGGGATGACCTCGCATTTGAAGCCGTCGCGATCCATGCATTTGATTTTTAAGAGATCGGTATCGGTCAGTATGGGGTTGTTTATCTTAAGCATCTTGCAGTTGTCCGCTTTTTCCTCAAGCAGGTTTCCGTCCTGGCCTATGTATACGCTCGTGGAGGTGACTATTTCCTCTCTTATGGCGTCGATTGGCGGATTGGTAACCTGGGCGAAAAGCTGCTTAAAATATCCGAACAGCGGCTGCGGCTGCTTAGACAGCATCGGCAGCGGCGTATCGGTGCCCATGGACGCGGTAGGCTCGGCTCCGTTTTGCGCCATTGGAAGAATCGTCGTCTTATATTCCTCAAACGTGTATCCAAACGCCTTCTGCAGCCTTGACCGCTCCTCGTCCGTATACTCGTCCACTTTTTTATTTGGTATGCGCAGCTCCTTTAATGTAACGAGATTGCTGTTAAGCCACTCGCCATACGGCTGGCGCGACGCGTATTTTTCCTTTAGGACGTCGTCCGCGATAAGCTCGCCCTTTACAGTGTCCACCAAAAGCATGCGCCCAGGCCTTAGACGGTCTTTTTTTACTATCTTTTCCGGAGGAATCTGGAATACGCCGACCTCGGACGAGAGTATAAGCTGGTCGTCCGAGGTAATGTAGTACCGCGACGGACGCAGCCCGTTGCGGTCAAGCACGGCCCCCATCAGGTCGCCGTCGGAAAAAAGAATCGACGCGGGTCCGTCCCAAGGCTCCATCATGGTAGCGTAATATTGATAGAAGTCCCTCTTGCTTTTGCTTAGGCTCATGTCATGCTCCCAAGGCTCCGGTATGGTAATCATGACGGCAAGCGGCAGCTCCATGCCGCTCATTACCAAAAATTCAAGCGTATTGTCAAGCCTTGCCGAATCCGACCCATTTGGATTTACGACCGGCAAAACCTTGTTAAAATCCCTTGAAAGATACGGCGACTCCATCGTCTCCTCGCGGGCAAGCATCTTGTCAGCGTTTCCTACAATAGTGTTGATTTCGCCATTGTGCACTATGAGCCTGTTTGGATGCGCCCTCATCCAGCTTGGATTGGTGTTTGTGCTAAATCTTGAATGCACGATGGCTATGGCGGAAGTGTAGTCCGGATCCTGCAGATCCAGGAAAAATTGACGAAGCTGCCCTACCAGAAACATTCCCTTATATACGATCGTCCGGCTTGAAAATGACACTACATACGTGTCGTCGTTGCTTTGCTCGAATACGCGCCTCGCGACGTAAAGCTTCCTGTCGAAATCAAGCCCTTTTTTGATATTCTCCGGCCGCTTCACAAACGCCTGCATGATGCATGGCATGCACTCAAGCGCCGTATGCCCCAATATGTCCGGCACAATGGGCACGACGCGCCACCCCAAAAATTCCAGGCCTTCCTTCTCAACTATGACTTCAAACATCTTTCTCGCCTGGTTTCTTTTAAGTTCGTCCTGCGGGAAGAAAAACATGCCCACGCCATAGTCCCTTTCATCTCCTATGTCAAATCCGAGCGGCTTTACAGCCTTTTTGAAAAAGGTATGGGATATCTGCAAAAGGATGCCGACGCCGTCGCCGGTTTTTCCTTCGGCATCCTTGCCGGCGCGATGCTCCAGCTTTTCAACTATGTCCAGCGCGCCGGAAACCGTATCATGCGTTTTATTGCCTTTAATGTTTACAATGGCCCCGATGCCGCATCCGTCATGTTCGAAGCGCGGGTCGTAAAGCCCCTTTTTTTCATGGTCGAGCGCCTCAAAAGCGCCGCTTTTATTGCCAATGGCCATAATTATCCTCCATTCCGCCGTGCAAAACGGCATATACGCGGCATGCCGCAAAAATGGCGGCATTGCCGTAAAATAAAAAAAGGATTCAGCAAAAATGCTGAACCCCTTCGCTCATCAAAACACACAAAGTATATAACACATATGTATGCTTTGCAATACGTTTTTTGCCAAAAGGCTAATTTTTTTAAATTATTTGGCAAATATGCGTTATCAAATAAAGTTTTTACGCCTTTTGCTTAATTTTATAAAGCGGGAGGCGTAAACAAACGCGCCTAAAATGACGAAATAAAGAGCGTGAAAAAGTTTTTTGCGACAAAAACAGCGAAGAATGGAGGCGCTTCTATGAATGTGAGTGAAGTAAATGTGGATTTAGGCGCGCTGCCAGGCAGTTTGCCTCATACTGTAAGAGAGGCGAAAAGCGACGGATACAGCAAACTTGAAATCAATCAAATGATGCGTTCGGGAAAAATCGAGTGCGAAACCTGCGCCAACCGCAAATATCAGGACGGATCGGACGAAATGGTGTCTTTTAAATCTCCAACGCACATTTCCCCGCAGTCAGCCGCCGCTGCCGTTATGGCGCACGAACAGGAGCATGTGAAAAACGCTTATAAAAAGGCCGGCAACAACGATGGAGAAGTAGTTCGGGCAAGCGTAAGAATCAAGACGTCGGTGTGCCCTGAATGCGGAAGGACCTACGTTTCAGGCGGAGAAACGACGACGCAGATAAAATACGACGACAAAAATCCATATGCCAAAAATTTCAAAGGCATGGACGCGGCGGGCATCGCCGGAAGCAATTTTGACGTCAAATTTCCACATTCTTAAGCCTTTTAAACAGCATTCCGCCAAATAAGCCGATTGCCGTTCCAGCGGCCGCGCCCGCGATCATTAAAAAGGGAAGATAGAACACCAAGGCCTTTGTGCGCACCACAAGCGCCGCCACAATCAGCTGCCCTATGTTGTGGGCGGCTCCGCCGGCGGCGCTTATTCCGTATATGGAAAATTTTTTTGTCTTTTTTAACGCCAGCATCACGACAAAACTAAGAATTCCGCCCGCGAAGCTGTACATCATGCCGGAAAGGCTTCCAAATGTAAAGCCGCACAGCACAATCCTTACCATGGCGATTTTAAACGCGAACGCGGGGCCGTACTTGAAAAGGCAGAATATGACCACAATGTTTGAAAGCCCGACCTTTGCCCCCGGCAGGCCTATGTCCAGCGGCAGCAAGGATTCTATGTAGCTTAGGACGAATGCAGCCGCCACCATCAGGCCGGTTCTCGCTATCTTTCTACTATCCATAAGGAGCGTACCTATAACATCAGCCGCGCAAAAAAGCTACTTGACGTCCTTTATGCTAAAGCTGAGCCTGCCGAACCTGTCCTTGCCAAGGCACACCGCCTTTACCTTGTCGCCTAGCGTAAGCACGTCCTCTATGCGGTTGATCCTCTCCTTTGAAATCTTGGAGATATGCACCATTCCCTCTTTGCCTGGAGCAAATTCCAAAAAGGCTCCGAACTCCTTTATATTGACTACCTTGCCCTCGAGAACCTGCCCCTCCTCAAAGTCGGTGACGATAACTTCTATAAGCCTTCTTGCCTCATTCATCATTTCCTCGTCTTCGCCGCAAATTGAAACCATTCCATCGTCTGAAATGTCAATTTTTACGTTAGTGCGCTCAATGAGGGCATTTATCGTCTTCCCGCGCTGGCCCACAACGTCGCCGATCTTTTGCGGGTCGATATGCATCTGGATAATCTTAGGAGCATACTTTCCAACCGTAGGCCGGGGCTTGTCAATTACAGGAAGCATCACGTTGTCGAGGATGTAGAGCCTGGCTTCGCGGGTGCGCCTTATCGCTTCTTCCACTATAGGCCTTGTAAGGCCGTGTATCTTAATGTCCATCTGAATGGCCGTGATGCCGTCTTTTGTGCCGGCAACCTTAAAGTCCATGTCGCCAAAAAAATCCTCAAGGCCCTGAATGTCGGTCAACACTATGTAGTCGTCGTCCGTTTCGCCGGTCACAAGGCCGCACGAGATGCCCGCGACAGGCTTTTTTATGGGAACGCCTGCCGCCATAAGCGACATCGTCGAGGCGCAGATGCTTGCCTGAGACGTGGATCCATTCGATTCAAATGTCTCCGATACGGTTCGTATTGCGTACGGAAACTCATCCTCGCTTGGAAGAACCGGCAAAAGAGCCCTTTCAGCGAGGGCGCCGTGCCCTATCTCGCGCCTTCCGGGCCCCCTGCTCGGCTTCGTTTCGCCAACCGAATATGACGGAAAATTATAATGATGCATATAGCGCTTTTCAGTCGTATTTAAATCCAGCCCGTCCACCCTCTGTTTTTCGGAAAGCGGCGCGAGCGTGGTAATCGTGCAGATCTGCGTCTGTCCGCGAGTAAACATGGCCGAACCGTGAACGCGCGGTATAATGTCCACCTCGGCCGCGAGAGGCCTTATCTCGTCAATACGCCTGCCGTCCGGGCGCTTTCCGTCTTTTAAAATCATTTTTCGCACGGTCTTCTTCTGATATTGGTAGACGGCTTCCCCAAGCATCTCAAGCCACTCTTCGTTATCCGAAAAACTTTCCTCAAGCCTTTCAGTCAGCTGCCGTATGTTTTCGTTGCGCACGCTTTTGTCATCGGTAAATACGGCCTTTTCCATTTCGTCGGGCGGCACAATTTTCATGATTGCGTCAAACATTTCTTCAGGAACGGCACAGCTCGTATATTCGTGCTTCGGCTTGCCCTCCTTCGCGACTATATCATTTATAAATTCGATGATGGTCTGATTGATGTCGTGGCACATATAGATTGCCTCAATCATCTTATCCTCGGGCACTTCGTTCGCGCCCGCCTCTATCATTATTACCTTCTCGCTCGTAGAGGCGACCGTAAGCCTTAAATCTCCCTTATCCCACGCCTCCTGGCCTGGGTTTACGATGAAGCTGCCGTCAAGCATTCCAAGCTGCGTCATGGCGCAGGGCCCCGCGAATGGGATGTCGGATATGCTCGCGGCGATGGACGAACCAAGCATCGCCACTATTTCCGGACGGCATTCGGGATCCACCGAAAGCACCAGATTGTTCAGCGTACAGTCATTGCGGTAGTCCTTAGGAAAAAGAGGACGCATCGGCCTGTCTATGACTCTGGCCGTAAGAACCGAATTTTCAGACGCCTTTCCCTCGCGCTTGTTAAAGCCGCCCGGTATTTTCCCGACGGAATACATTTTTTCTTCAAACTCAACCGAAAGCGGAAAAAAATCTATACCTTCCCTCGGCTTTTCCGACGCGGTCGCGGTACAAAGCACCGTCGTGTCTCCATAATGCATGAGCGCCGCGCCGTTTGCCTGCTTCGCGACACGGCCGACGTCGACGGTCAGCGTCCTTCCGGCCAGCTCCATGGAATAAGAATTATATGACATAGCTTCTCCCTTCTTGAGCATCCATGCCCGTTTTTTCATAAATTTTGGCGGGCCCGTCCGAAACAACTGAAAAACCCGCCTTAATAAGACAAGCTTTTCAGAAGTCTCGGCTGCCGCCCGCGCAATACATTCCGTAGTATATCACTATTGTAAAACAGTTGCAAGAAAAAACGGCATTTTGAGATGAAGAGGGGGCCGCTGGATTTTAAACCCGCGGCCCCCTCTTATATCAATCATTGAATTGCAAAGGCTTTCAATATCCGGTTACTTAACAACTTTTTTTAATTCCTCTGTAAGCTTTGGAACTATCTTATTAAGGTCGCCCACAATGCCATAATCAGCCACATCAAAAATAGGGGCCGTTTCGTCCTTATTGATGGCAATAATGATGTCAGACTCTTCCATGCCGGCTACATGCTGAATGGCGCCTGAAATGCCTATCGCGAAATATACATTAGGACGCACTGTTTTTCCCGTCTGGCCCACCTGCAGCTCTTTAGGCATCCAGCCGCTGTCTACTACGGCGCGCGAACAGCTTACCGTGCCGCCGATGGCATCGGCCAGATCATGAAGTATGGCAAAGTTTTCCTTGCTTCCCACACCGCGTCCTCCCGACACGAGGATTTTTGCGTCCATGATGTCGACGGTATCTGAAAGCTCTTTGACAATTTCTACGATTTCAACATATTTGTCATTTGGAACAAATCCGGGATTATACTCTATAACCTCGGCCCTCGCGCCGACCGTCGGCTCAAGCTTCTGCATAACGCCGGGGCGCACCGTGGCCATCTGCGGACGATGATCCGGGCAGGCGATCGTCGCTATCGTATTGCCGCCAAACGCGGGACGCGTCATCAAAAGCTGATTGTGCTTCTGCTCCTGTCCAGGCGTCGGAGTTATAGGAAAATCCCCTATCTCAAGCATCGTGCAGTCGGCGGTAAGGCCTGTCGCAACCCTTGCCGATACCCTAGGACCCAAATCCCTTCCAATCGCCGTAGCGCCTACCAGCACGATTTCAGGCTTAAATTCATTTATCACCGATGCAACAGCATGGGCGTACGGCTCCGTCCTGTATTCCTTAAGCTCAGGATCGTCTACCACTATTACCTTGTCGGCGCCGTATTCGGCCAATTTGTCCGCAAGTCCTTTAATGCCGGATCCGACAAGTATAGCCGAAACGTCGGTACCAAGATCTTTTGCAAGTTCTTTCGCTTTCCCGAGCAGCTCAAAAGCGATGCCGCTTAATTCATTGTCTACCTGCTGCGCAAAGACATAGACGCCCTTATATTCTTCTAAACCCATTTTAGCCACCACTTTTCCTTTTCTATATTAGATTACGTGCTTCTCTTTTAACTTGTCCATGATATATGAAACCGCTCCATCCGCGTCAAGATCGGTCTTTTTCTCTCCCGCTCCTTTTCTTACCTTGTCGGAAGCCCTGGCGATTTTTGTTGGCGAGCCCGCTAGTCCAATATTGGCGTCGTCCACATCCTTCAAATCGTCCCGTCCCCATACCGTAATCTCCGCGTCGTAAGCATCAAAGATGCCGCCCGGAGTCATATACCGCGGCACGTTCAATTCCGAAAGAGCCGTAATCAGGCAAGGCATTTTGGCCTTCAGGACATGATATCTGTCGTCATACTGGCGCTGAACCACTACGCTGTCTCCCTCAATCTTGATGTCCTTCGCGTACGAAATGACCGGGATGTCAAGATGCTCTGAAATCTGGGGGCCGACCTGCGCCGTATCTCCGTCGATGGCCTGACGGCCGGTAATAATCAGGTCATAATCGATATTTCTTAACGCTCCGGCAATCGTCGTCGAAGTGGCCCACGTATCCGCGCCGCCAAGACGCCTGTCCGACACCAGAATGCCCTTGTCGGCTCCCATGGCAATGGCCTCGCGAAGAACCTCCTCCGCCTTTGGAAGTCCCATGGTAACGACGGTAACCTCCGCGCCATATTCATCCTTTAACCTAAGCGCCGCCTCCAGGCCTGCCTTGTCGTCCGGATTCATGATGGCAAGCATAGCGCCTCTATCCAAAGTACCGTCAGGGTTGAATTTAACTCCGCCCTTAGTATCCGGAACCTGCTTTACACATACTACTATTTTCACGGCTTTGTCACTCCTTGTCATATTTTTATATATTAAGTATTTGCCCGATAAAATCGTTCACGCCATACTATTTCAACAAGCTTCCGGAAATAACCATGCGCTGAACTTCCGACGTTCCTTCGTATATTTCCGTAATCTTGGCGTCACGCATCATGCGCTCCACGTCATATTCCCTGATGTATCCGTATCCTCCATGCAGCTGAACGGCTTTCGTCGTAACCTCCATGGCTACTTCCGCCGCGTAAAGCTTGGCCATCGCGGCCTCTACGGAATATGAAACCTTGGCTCCCTCGGCAAATTCCTGCTTCTTCATCGCCGCCTTGTACACGAGATGCTTGGCGGCCTCTACCTTCGTGGCCATGTCGGCAATCTGGAACTGCGTGTTCTGCTGCGCTGAGATGGCGCGTCCGAACTGCTTCCTTTCTTTTGTATAGTCAATGGTCCTCTCCAACGCTCCCTCCGCGAGGCCAAGCGCCTGCGCGGCAATGCCTATGCGGCCTCCGTCAAGCGTATGCATGGCGACCGGAAATCCCCTGCCCTGCGGGCCCAAAAGAGCGTCCTTAGGTATGCGGCAATCCTGAAAAATCAGCTCGTATGTGGACGAGCCCCGTATGCCCATCTTCTTTTCCTTCGTTCCGAATGAAAATCCAGGAGTTCCCTTCTCCACTATGA
>CAZTVO010000034.1:0-4583 GCA_964617075.1 uncultured Jutongia sp. | reverse complement strand
GAACGCGGAAAACTTCTTGACCTTTCTTCCCCTCTTGTCCTCCGTGATGTCCGTATAAGCGATGATTATATAGACGTCGGCAACCTCGCCGTTCGTGATGAAGCACTTTGAGCCGTTAAGCACCCACTCGTCGCCGTCAAGAACGGCCTTCGTCTGGACGCCCTGCGCGTCCGTGCCGGCTCCTGGCTCGGTCAGGCCAAAGGCGCCTATCTTTTTTCCGCTCGCAAGATCCGGGAGATATTTTTTCTTCTGCTCTTCTGTTCCATATGTCAAAATCGGATCGCAGCAAAGAGAGGTATGGGCCGATACTATGACGCCGGTCGTGCCGCAGACTTTAGACAGCTCCTCTACGCACATGACATATGTCAAAATGTCGCAGCCCTGTCCGCCGTACTCCTTGGGAATGGGAATGCCCATGAATCCGTACTTGCCCATCTTTTTGACGTTGTCCATTGGAAAATGCTCCGTTTCGTCAACCTCCTGGGCCATAGGCTTAACCTCTGTTTCGGCGAAATCCTTGAAAAGCTGCCTAGCCATCTCATGCTTTTTACTTAATGTAAAATCCATGCCTTTATTTACCACCTTTCATAAATATGTATTGCCTGTATAATTTAAAATATGTCATTATTTTCTGTAATCATAGAATCCTATGCCGGTCTTTTGTCCAAGCTTGCCCGCGCGTACCATCTTCCTAAGAAGCGTGTGCGCGCGATACTTAGGATCTCCCGTTTCGTTATAGAGCACGTCCATAATCGCGAGGCAGATGTCAAGACCAACCAGGTCGCCCAGGGCAAGGGGTCCCATCGGATGGTTCGCGCCAAGCTTCATGGCCGTGTCAATTCCCTCTACCGAAGCGACGCCGTCCGCGTAAATTCCTATGGCTTCATTTATCATAGGTATAAGTATCCTGTTTACAACAAATCCAGGCGCCTCCTTGACTTCCACAGGAGTCTTGCCTATCTCCTTTGAAATCTCAATTACCCTGTTTGTGACGTCGTCCGTCGTGTTCTCGCCCCTAATAACCTCGATAAGCTTCATGACAGGAGCGGGATTGAAAAAGTGCATGCCGATTACCGGCCTTTTAACGCCGGCGCCGATCTCGGTGACTGAAAGCGACGACGTATTCGTCGCGAAAATGCAGTCGTCCTTGCCGCAGATCTCCTCAAGCTCCTTGAAAGTCTGCTTCTTGATATCCATGACTTCAAGCGCCGCCTCAACTATCAAATCGCAGTCCGTGCAGATTTCCTTGGTGCCGGTAGTGATTTTTGCAAGAATGGCGTCCGCGTCGGACTGCTCCATCTTGCCTTTTGCAATCCTCTTTTCAAATCCCTTGGCGATTTTATTTTTTCCATTCGCGGCAAACTCGTCGTTGATATCGCACAAATATACTTCGTATCCATCCGTCTGCGCAAACGCCTGCGCAATGCCTGAACCCATAGTTCCCGCGCCAATTACTCCAACTTTCATTTCATAACCTCCATATGCTCATCATTAAATATATTTACGTGACTGCAATTTTTGACGGCAAGACGGCGGAAAAATCCGCCTCCTGCCCCAAATGCCCGCGCCGGGGCGCGCCATCCGCCCCGGCTTTATACAAATCAGCAATTTTTAAAAGGAACGACTTTAAGCTTCTTCTCCTTGTCCTTTTCAAGGAAATTAGCCATGCCCGCCTTTTGATCCTGCGTCTCGAAACAGTCGCCAAAAAGCTTTTCCTCGATCACTATGGCTTCGTCCATGCCTGCCTGAAGGCCGTCGTTAATCGCCTTCTTGCAGTTGCGCACCGCGATAGGCGCGTTGGCCGCTATAGTATTTGCGAGCTTCTCGGCGGCCGGAATAAGCTCATCGGCCGGATACACGGCGTTTACGAGGCCTATGCGAAGCGCCTCGTCCGACTTTATGTTTCTCGCCGAATAGATCATCTGCTTGGCCATGCCTATGCCGACGGTCCTCGCGAGCCTCTGCGTGCCGCCAAATCCCGGCGTAATGCCAAGACCTGCCTCGGGTTGGCCAAAAACAGCGTTTTCGGAACACAGGCGGATGTCGCAGCTCATGGAAATCTCGCATCCCCCGCCGAGCGCGAATCCGTTCACGGCGGCTATTACAGGTATTGGAAACGTCTCAAGCTTGCGGAACACGTCATTGCCCTTCTTGCCGAAGGCTTCGCCTTCCGCTTTTGTAAGCGTGCTCATCTCGCCTATGTCGGCGCCGGCCACGAACGACTTCTCGCCCGCGCCGGTAAGTATCAAACACCTGATTTCGTTCAAATCCACGCCGTCCAGCGTCTGGTCAAGCTCGTCCAGCACCTGGCTGTTTAGCGCGTTTAGAGCCTTCGGACGGTTGATCGTAATCGTGGCAATCATGCCTTTAGCTTCATATAGTATAAACTCCATTTTGCCTACTCCTTTGATTTATCTGCGTCGCCGTGCATCAATATTTCTCAACTATCGTAGAGCATCCCATTCCGCCGCCGATGCACAGGGTAGCCAAGCCCCTTCCCGCGCCGGTTTTCTTCATCTCATGAAGAAGCGTAACGAGTATGCGGCAGCCTGAAGCGCCTACCGGATGGCCAAGGGCTATCGCTCCGCCGTTTACGTTTAGCTTGTTCAAATCAAATCCAAGCTCTTTTCCTACCGCTACGGACTGCGCCGCGAACGCCTCGTTTGCCTCTATAAGATCCATATCGTCTATTGAAAGGCCGGTCTTTGCAAGAACCTTTTTAGTCGACGCAACCGGTCCTACTCCCATGATTGCCGGATCGACGCCGCCGAGGGCTCCCGCCACAAAAGTCGCCATAGGGGAAACGCCCAGCTCTTTTGCCTTATCCTCGCTCATTACCACTACAGCCGCCGCTCCGTCGTTGATGCCCGAAGCGTTTCCCGCGGTGACGACGCCGCCTTCCTTTCCCGAGCAGCACTTCAACTTGCTTAAGGACTCTACTGTCGTGCCCGCGCGCGGGCCTTCGTCCGCGTCGAATATGACGGTCTGCTTTTTCGACTTTACCTCAACCGGAACAATCTCATCCTTAAATTTGCCCTCTTTAATGGCCTTTTCGCATTTTTGCTGGCTGTTTGCCGCAAATTCGTCAAGCTCCTCGCGGGAAAGATTCCATTTTTCGGCAACATTTTCAGCTGTAATCATCATGTGATATTGATTGAACGCGTCCCAAAGCGCGTCTTTAATCATGGTGTCGACCAATACGCCGTTGTTCATGCGGTATCCATAGCGGCCCTGCATCATAGCGTAAGGAGCCATCGACATGTTCTCCATGCCGCCCGCGACTACCACGTCGGCGTCGCCCGCCTGAATCATCTGCGCGGCCATGTTGACGCAGTTAAGTCCCGAACCGCACACGACATTTACCGTAACCGCCGGGGTCTCGACCGGAAGGCCCGCGTTAATCGAAGCCTGACGCGCCACGTTCTGGCCCAAGCCCGCCTGGATGACGCATCCCATATAGACGTGGTCAACCTTGTCCGCCGGCACGCCCGCCCTGCTTAGGGCCTCCTTAATCACTATGGAGCCCAAAGCCGGAGCCGGGGTCGTTCCCAAACCTCCGCCCATTTTTCCGATCGCAGTACGGCAAGCGCCTGCTAAAACTACTTTCTTTGCCATAATCTTATAATCCTCCTTAAATATTTTAATGACGCCGCGGCAAAAAAGGCCATCATGCCCCGCCGCCATTTAGTTCAAAATCCGTAAATCTGTTCAATCTACTTATATGATAATAAATCAAATTATGTAAATTAGCAAGTTTTTTTCGCGTTTTATATTAAAAAATTGATTAAAATACACAAATTTCACCATAAAACATTGTTTTTGACAAAAAAGCCGGCGTTGACGCGCGCATTAAAAACATGATATCTTATCTTTAGCGAAAAGACGTTGCGCTTATGTAAAAAAGCTAGGACCAAGACAACATAAATTAAACTTTAGGAGGTTGATTATGGACTTTAAGAAAATGTATTCCCAAAAGCTTGTTTCCCCAAAAGACGCGGTAAAAGTCGTCAAATCGGGCGACTGGGTGGATTACGGGTGGTCTGTCGGCACGCCGGTCGCCTTGGACGCCGCCATGGCCGAAAGGCTTCCCGACCTTGAAGACGTGAAATTTAGAGGCGGCATTCTCGCCCATGTGCCCGAAATCTTCAAAATAGAAAATCCATCCGAGCATTTCACGTGGAATTCCTGGCATATGAGCGGCATAGAAAGAAAGGCGATATCCGAAGGCTTTGCCTACTACGCGCCCATAAGGTATTCGGAACTCCCTAGGTACTGCCGCGAAATCGCGGAACCGTCGCGCGTAGCCATGTTTCAAACGGCTCCGATGGACGAACACGGCTTCTTCAACTTCGGCCCAAGCGCCTCGCACATGTCCGCCGTATGCGAAAGAGCCGAGACTATCATCGTGGAAGTGAATGAAAATATGCCCCGGTGCCTTGGCGGCTTTGAGGAGAGCGTGCACATAAGCGACGTAGACATGATAGTCGAAGGCGAAAACCCTCCTATAGACGAGCTTGGCGGAGGCGGCGCCGCTACGGACGTGGACGAGGCCGTGGCAAAGTACATAGTTGACGAAATCCCCG
>CAZTVO010000033.1:0-17850 GCA_964617075.1 uncultured Jutongia sp. | reverse complement strand
TATCCGCACGGCTGAGGAATATGTAGAATGAGCATGTTTATATGATCGGGGGGGGTGCCGGCGCTTTCGGCACCCTTTACTTGATTTTTGATGCAAACACGCATACGAAGTGATATAATGAACCTTTGTTGGAATATATTTGCCGCTTTAAGAAAAAGCGGCGCGAAACGCGGTGCATTACGCGCGGAAATGGGGAACTGTAAATTGCGAAGCATGAAAAAAATAAGCGAAATAAGGCGCGTAGTCATAAAGGTCGGGACGTCTACCCTTACCCATAGGACCGGAATGCTTAACATAAGGCGAATTGAAAAGCTGGTAAAGACTCTCGCCGACCTTCATAACGCGGGATACGAAGTGATACTGGTTTCAAGCGGATCGATAGGGCTTGGCATGGCGAAACTCGGATTAAGCGAAAGGCCCAAGGAGACTCCGTTAAAGCAGGCCTGCGCGGCGGTCGGCCAATGCGAGCTGATGGACATTTACGGAAACCTGTTTTCAGACTACGGCATAACGGTAGCGCAGCTTCTGGTAACCAAATACGTTTTACTTGAGGGGCGCAGGTGCAACGTTGAGAACGCAATGGAAAAGATTATCGAGCTTGGAGTTGTTCCGATTATAAATGAAAACGATACAGTCGCGATAGACGAGCTGGAGCTCGAAGTCGGGGAGAACGATTCGCTTGCCGCCATGGTGGCGACTTTGGCAAAAGCGGATCTGCTTGTCATGATGTCGGACATAGACGGCCTGTATGACAAAGATCCGCATAAATCAAAGGACGCTAAGCTTATTCCTGTGGTCGGAGAAATAACGGACGAAATAAGATCGCTGGCGGGAGGCGTGGCTACTAAATTTGGCACTGGAGGCATGGCCACAAAAATAAACGCGGTGGAAATAGCGTATGAAGCGGGAATTGACGCGGTGCTGATGAATGGCGAGCGCCCGGAGAGGCTTTATGAGCTGTTTGACGACAAGTCCGTCGGAACGCTTTTTCTGTGCAGTTAGGCTCTTAAAACCCTTTAACATAGTAAAATACTAGACAAATATGTCGATAAATATATTATGGCGTTTGAATGATAAGGGACGATAGGCCATGCAGAAGAGGAGAGCGGCGCTATGTCAATCAAAAAGATAGCGGAAATGGCGGGAGTTTCGCCGGCGACAGTTTCAAGGGTTCTTAATAATCCAAACTACCGCTGTTCGTCGGAGGACGTGCGCGACAGGATTTGGAAAGTCGCGATGGAGCTTAATTATGTGCCAAATGAGGCGGCAAGAAATTTAAAAAAGGGAATTGCCTCGAACGCGGGGAAAACATATTATATAAACGTGCTTATGACCAGGATGGACGATCTGCAGACAGATCCGTTCTTTACCGAGCTTTTGCACTGCATTGAGTCGGAAGTTCACGCCCAGGTGTGCATTTTGTCGCGGGTGTGGTATATGTCCATGTTTTCAAATGATAAAAAGTGCAATAACGCGGATTTAAAGAAAATCATTGGGGATATGCACAGGGATTCGGGCAGCAAATGTGACGGGCTTATAATAATAGGAAAGTGCAATAAAAAGGCTCTTAAGATATTAAAAGAATGCTATCGGAATGTGGTTTCCGTAAACCGTAATTCGACAAATTACGAAGTAGACGAAGTGGTCTGCGACGGCGCGAAGGTGGCCGCGACTGCCGTAGAATATCTTCTAAAGCTTGGGCACGCCAAGATAGCCTACGTAGGCAGCTGCCAAAACGAGTCGCGCTACAAGGGCTTTTTGGAAGTGTTGAATAAAAACGGAATTGAGCGCGACCCTAATTATGTCATTGAAACAAATCAAACCGAAGCCGAGGGCTTCGACGCCATGAAGCGGATATTAAAATTGGATTCGCCGCCTACGGGAATCTACTGTGCCAACGACATCACCGCCATAGGCATGCTCAAGTGTCTAAGTACGTACAAGAGCGCGTATTACACGCCGGCGATCATAGCAAGCGACGACATAGCTGCCGCGCAAAACGTCACCCCTATGCTTACGACGGTAAGCCTGCCCAAGGAAGAAATGGGCAAATTCGCGCTTTACATCCTTCTTGACAGGATAAAGGGCGGGCACAAGGGAAATGTGAGGATAGAGGTAGAGGGCAGGCTCGTGGTCAGGAACAGCTGCGCAAAACCTGCGAACATGAAATAAGCCGGCGCCATGACGCCTCTTTTGCGGCGGATCGTGGATCAGCCGCAAAGCCGCTCAAAAAGCGCGTCCAGGAGGGCGTCGTTGTCCTCGGGCCTCATGAAGCAGAAACGTATATACTTGTTGTCAAGAAATGGAAACGTAGAACAGTCGCGTATCATGAGCCCCTTTTTAATCGCGGCTTCAAACAGCTCTTCCGAGGTTGTCTCGTTTAAAATGCGTATGAGGACGAAATTAGCGCTGGGTTTGTAGAATTTAATTTCGCTTTTTGAAGACAGGATTTGGCAAATTCGTTTCCTTTCGGAGGAGATGAGGCGGGTAGTTTCATTTATATATTCCGCGTCTTTAAACATTATTTCGCCCGCGGCCGCCGCGAGCGAATTGATCGTCCAGGGATTTTTTCGGCCCTCGATTTCTTTTAGGAGCCGGCGGCTGCCGCATATTGCGTATCCGAGCCTTAGGCCTGGCGCCGCGAAAAATTTTGAAATGCCGCGAAGAATGATTATGTTGTTGTAGTATTGCGTAAGCGGTATGGACGTTATGTTGGGATAGTCGTCCGAAAATTCCACATAAGTTTCGTCGACCATTACGAATATATCCTTTTCTTTGCACGTATCCAGAATCTTGCGCATTGTGGATCTGCCGACTTGCGTGGACGTTGGGTTGTTCGGGTTGCATATCACGAGCAGGTCGACGTCCGCGGCCAGAGAATTTTGCAGCGCTTCCAGATTTAGGTTAAAGTCGTCGTATTCCTGAAGCCTAAAATAATGCGAGCGGCCTCCCTGCAGGGAAACTTCATGCTCATATTCCGAATATGTGGGGCCTATTATCAGAGCCTTCGCCGGCTTTAGAATCTGTATGACGAGGGAGATAAGTTCTGTTGAGCCGTTTCCAACAAGCACATTCCTGTAGTCGGTACGCGCGTATTCCGCTATGCACTTGCGCAGATCGGTGTATTCCCTGTCCGGATACGACGCGATTTCGTCAATATGCGACGCAAGCTCTTTCTTTAATTTGCGCGATATGCCAAGAGGATTTACATTGGCTGAAAAGCTTACGATATCTTCTTTTCTGACGCCGTACAAGGCCTCTATCTTTTCAAAATCGCTTCCGTGAAAATGCTCTTTATGCTCCATCGAAACATCAATCCTTTCTTTTCCGCGAAAAATACGGGCGCGTTTGACAAGGCGCCAAAATCAGGCATATGATATCATATATTTTTAAGTTTGTTAAGAACGCCGCGTTTGTCTATAATGTTAAAAAGGATGCGCTTAGATATGAAAGAAGGAGGATGGACGGACGTGAAATATGATTTTGATTCGATTATAGACAGGAGAAACACCAATTCATTGAAATGGGACGTCGGGGACGGCGAGCTTCCGATGTGGGTCGCGGATATGGATTTTAAAACGGCGCCGCAGATTATAGAGGCCGTCTGCGACATAGCCAAAAAGGGAGTATACGGGTATTCCATAATTCCGGATGAATGGTATCGGGCATATATCGGATGGTGGGAAAAAAGGCATGGGTACAAGATGGAAAAAAGCCAGCTTATATTCGCGACAGGAGTAATACCCGCGATTTCAAGCATCGTGCGAAAGCTTACTACTCCCGCCGAAAAGATTTTAATCCAGACGCCGGTATACAACGTTTTTTTTAATTCGATCATAAATAACGGCAGAAGGGTGCTGGAGTGTCCCCTCAGGTACGAAAAAAACGAATACGCCATTGATTTTGACGATCTTGAAGAAAAGCTTTCGGATCCGCAGACTGCTATGATGATACTTTGCAATCCCCATAATCCGGTAGGAAAAATTTGGAGCAAAGAGGAGCTTGAAAGGATAGGGGAGCTCTGTTTTAAATATAGCGTAATCGTTTTGTCGGACGAGATTCATTGCGATTTGACCGATCCCGGGTATGGATACGTTCCGTTTGCCTCTGTTTCTGAAAAATGCCGCGACAACAGCGTTACATGCATTGCTCCGTCAAAAGCGTTCAATTTGGCGGGCATTCAAAGTTCCGCGGTGGCGGTTTCAAACAGGGCGCTTAGGAACAGGGTTTGGCGCGGGCTAAATACCGACGAGGCGGCGGAGCCGAATGTTTTTGCCGCGGCGGCGGCTATAGCCGCGTTTACAAAAGGCGACGGCTGGCTTGACGAACTGCGCGCCTACATCGCCAAAAACAAAAGGACGGCGTCCGAATTTATAAAGACGCACATCCCGCGCCTAAAAGTCGTGGAGTCGCACGCCACCTATCTTATGTGGATCGACTGCTCTGAGGCGTTTGAGGATCCGTCACGCGCGGCGAAGCAAATAAGGGAAAAAACGGGACTGTACCTGTCGGACGGAAGCCAGTACGGCGGCAATGGAAAGAATTTTTTGCGCATGAACGCGGCATGTCCAAAAGAAACGCTTTTAGACGGGCTTGAAAGATTAAAAGACGGGACGCGCCGCGCGCCGGACGGGCGGCCTTGACAAAGGGAAAAGCGATGATATAATAATTCATAGGAAATTACTAGGAATTATAATCGTGACGCGAGTCGGAGGCAGTTATGGATAAACTTATTTATTTGGACAACGCGGCCACCACGCGGGTTCGTCCCGAGGTCGCGCGGGCTATGGAGCCGTATTTTACTGAATGCTATGCCAATCCATCCAGCATATACAGCTTCGCGGGCGAGGCAAAAAAAGCCATAGAGGACGCGAGGGCGCTGATTGCCGGCTTTATTGGGGCAAGGACGGAGGAGATATATTTTACAGGATGCGGCAGCGAGTCGGACAACTGGGCCCTGAAGGCGGCGGCAAGCGCGTATGCCGGCAAGGGCCGGCATATAGTTACTACAAAGATAGAGCATCATGCGGTGCTTCACACGTGCGAAGCTCTTGAAAGCCGGGGCTTTGAGGTCACTTACGTCGATGTCGACGAGGATGGCATAGTAAAGCTTGACGAGTTAAAAAAGGCCGTAAGGCCCGACACTATCCTTATATCGGTTATGGCGGCAAACAATGAAATTGGGTCGATACAGCCGATAGCCCAGATCGGCGCCTTTGCAAAGGAAAAGGGGATACTGTTTCATACCGACGCCGTTCAGGCGTTCGGGCACGTTCCGATCAACGTGGATGAAATGAACATTGACATGCTCAGCGCCAGCGCGCATAAGCTTAACGGCCCGAAAGGCGTGGGGCTGATGTACATCAGGCGCGGCGTAAAGATAGGCTCTTTTATACACGGCGGCGCGCAGGAAAGGCAGAGAAGGGCCGGCACGCACAACGTGCCGGGCATTGTGGGCTTTGGCAAGGCCGTGGAGCTTGCCGCGTCCGGAATGGAAGAAAGGGCGGCGTATGAAGCGCGGCTTAGGGATCGGCTGATAGAGAGGGTTTTAGCCGAAGTGCCGTATTCGAGGCTCAACGGGCACAGGCAGAAGAGACTTCCCAACAACGCGAATTTTTGTTTTAGGTTTATAGAAGGCGAGTCCCTTCTGATAATGCTTGACCAAAACGGCATATGCGGGTCGAGCGGCTCCGCATGCACGTCAGGCTCGCTTGATCCGTCGCACGTGCTTTTGGCCATAGGCCTTCCGCACGAGATAGCGCACGGATCTTTGCGGCTTACTTTGTCTGAGGAAAATACGGAGGAAGAGATTGACTACACGGTCGACAAATTAAAGGGCATAGTGGAGAGGCTAAGGAGCATGTCGCCTTTGTATGAGGATTTTGTAAAAAAAGAGGGTGCCTGACGTATCTTTGGTTTGTCAGACTTTGAAAGGAGAGGACGCCATGTACAGCGAAAAGGTGATGGATCATTTTTCAAATCCGCGCAATGTGGGCGAGATTGAAGACGCCAGCGGGGTTGGCACTGTAGGAAATGCCAAATGCGGCGACATAATGAGGATGTATCTGGACATAGACGAGGAAACAGGAATAATAAAGGACTGTAAATTTAAAACTTTCGGATGCGGCGCGGCCGTGGCCACTAGCAGCATGGCGACCGAGCTTGTAAAAGGAAAGACGATAGACGAGGCGCTGCAGGTTACAAATAAGGCTGTGATGGAGGCGCTTGACGGGCTTCCCCCCGTCAAGGTGCACTGTTCCCTGCTCGCGGAGGAGGCCATACACGCCGCGCTGTGGGATTACGCCAGCAAGCACGGCATCGTAATAGAGGGTCTTGAAAAGCCGGTCAACGACATAGGAGAAAAGGAAGAGGCCGTGGAAGAGGTTTATTGAAAGTGGCAAAGAAAAAGGTTGTAGTGGGAATGTCCGGCGGCGTGGATTCGTCCGTGGCGGCGTATCTGCTTAAAGAGAGCGGGTATGACGTTATTGGCGCGACGATGCGGATATGGAAGGACGCGGGGCCGCAGGACAGGGAACGCGAAGGCGGATGCTGCGGCTTGGACGCTGTGGACGACGCGAGAAGGGCCGCCCAGCGCATAGGCATTCCGTACTACGTGATGAATTTTAAGGACGAATTTTACGACAAGGTTATAAGATATTTCATAAATGAGTACAGGATGGGAAATACGCCGAATCCATGCATTGCGTGCAACAAGTATCTTAAATGGGGCGCCCTGCTTAGGCGCGCCGTGGAAATCGGCGCGGATTACATTGCGACCGGGCATTACGCAAAAATCGTAAAGCTTGAGAACGGCAGATATTCGGTGGGCAAATCGGCCGCCGGGAAAAAAGATCAGACATATGTTCTGTTTAACCTTGACCAGCGCCAGCTTGAGCGTACGCTTATGCCGCTTGGCGAGTACAGCAAGGATGAAGTGAGGGAGATCGCGAGAAAGGCCGGTCTTGAGACGGCGGATAAAAGCGACAGCCAGGACATATGTTTTGTGCCGGATCGCGACTACGCGGGCTTTATAGAAAAAGAGACCGGCGAAGAGTGCAGGCCGGGCAGCTTTATTGACGAGGACGGAAAAGTAATTGGAACGCACCGCGGAATAGAACGCTACACGATAGGACAGAGGAGGGGGCTTAATTTGCCCGCGAAAAGTCCCTACTATGTGAAAAGCATAAATCCTAAAACGAGGGAGATAACGCTTGGAGGCGAAAAAAGCGCCTTTAGGGACGTCATATACGTAAAGGATGTAAATTACATGGCGGTTGAGGAGATGAAAGGGCCTGAAAGGCTTTACGTCAAGATAAGATATTCGCACGAGGGGGCCGAGTGTTTGGCCGTTCCATTAGGGGACGGCGCTCTTGAATGCAGATTTTATGAAAAGCAGCGGGCGCCTGCTCCCGGACAGGCGGCCGTTTTTTATAGGGACGGGTACGTATACGCGGGCGGCTGGATTGAAAATCGCGGTTTGGGCCAATAATAATCCTATTTACCTATTGACAAAGTAGGTAAATAGGATTATTATATGGGGCATCAATAGCAACGCGGCCTTTTTGGATAAACGAAAAGACTTTAGGAGGATGATATTATGGCAAAGAAAAAATATTCGGACAGAAACTTTAAATTTGAGACGCTGCAACTGCACGTCGGGCAGGAAAAGGCCGATCCGGTCACGGACGCCAGGGCCGTTCCCATCTATCAGACCACGTCGTACGTATTTCATAATTCACAGCATGCCGAGGACAGGTTCGGGCTTAAAGATCCGGGCAACATATATGGCCGGCTTACCAATCCTACTCAGGACGTGTTCGAGCAGAGAATGGCGGCTCTTGAGGGCGGAGTTGCGGCTCTCGCGGTAAGTTCGGGCGCCGCCGCGGTCACGTACGCGATTCAAAATCTTGCGTTTTCCGGAGATCATATAGTGGCGGCTAAGAACATATACGGGGGAACGTACAATCTTTTGGCGCATACGCTTGTTGACTATGGCATACAGACGACTTTTGTAGATCCTCTTGATCCCGGAGCTTTCGAGGCGGCGATAAGGGATAATACGAAGGCGCTTTATATCGAGACGCTTGGAAATCCCAACTCGGAGGTGTCCGATATAGAGGCTATAGCCAAGATAGCGCACGCGCACGGCATTCCGCTTGTAATCGACAACACGTTTGGAACGCCTTATCTTGTGCGTCCTATCGAGTACGGAGCCGACATTGTGGTCCATTCCGCGACCAAGTTCATAGGCGGACACGGAACGACCATAGGCGGCGTGATTGTGGACGGCGGAAAGTTTGACTGGAAGGCTTCGGGAAAATTCCCGCAGCTTACCGAGCCAAATCCGAGCTATCATGGAATAAGCTTCGCGGACGCGGCTGGGCCCGCGGCATTTGCCACAAGGATTAGGGCGATTCTGCTGCGCGACACCGGTTCCACACTGTCGCCGGTACACGCGTGGATATTCCTGCAGGGGCTTGAGACGCTCTCGCTTAGGGTGGAGAGGCATATTGAGAACACCATAAAAGTCATAGATTATCTCAAGTCGCAGCCGCTGGTTGAGCAGATACACCATCCTTACGTTTCAGAGGACGCGCGGCAGCAGGAGCTTTATAAGAAATATTTCCCTAACGGGGGAGGATCTATATTTACTTTTGAAATAAAGGGCGATGAAAAGAGGGCAAAGGATTTCATAGATAATCTGGAGCTGTTCTCGCTTCTGGCAAATGTAGCCGACGTGAAGTCGCTAGCGATACATCCGGCGTCCACCACCCACTCCGAGCTTAATGACGAGGAGAAGGCGGATCAGGGAATAAAGCCGAATACCGTGCGTCTGTCCATCGGTACTGAAAATATAGATGACATTATTGAGGATCTTGACGAAGCGTTTAAAGCGATTCAGTAAAATTCGGAGGTAGAGATATGTCTAAAATATATAGTGGAGCATTGGAACTTATTGGAAACACGCCTTTGGTAAGGCTTTCGCACATAGAGGAAAAATACGGCCTGCAGGCAAGGCTTCTTGCAAAGCTGGAGTATTTTAACACATCTGGAAGCGTCAAAGACAGGATTGCCAAGTCGATGATAGAAGACGCCGAGGAAAAGGGGCTTTTAAAGCCAGGTTCGACCATCATAGAGCCTACGTCTGGAAATACGGGCATAGGTCTTGCGGCAATCGCGGCCGCGAAGGGATATAGGCTTATAATAGTGCTTCCGGAAACCATGAGCGTGGAGCGCAGAAACATCATTAAGGCATATGGGGCGGAGCTTGTGCTTACCGACGGAACGAAAGGCATGAAAGGAGCCATTGCAAAGGCTGAAGAGCTTACAAAAGAGATAAAGGACAGCTTTATGCCTGAGCAGTTTGAAAATCCCGCCAATCCTAAGGCGCACAGGGAAGCGACCGGACCTGAGATATGGAACGACGCTGACGGAGAGGTGGACGTTTTTGTGGCCGGCGTCGGAACCGGCGGAACAGTGACCGGCGCCGGCGGATACCTTAAGGAGAAAAAGCCAGACATCAAGGTGGTGGCGGTCGAGCCGGAAACGTCTCCCGTTCTTTCGAAGGGAACGGCGGGACCGCATAAAATCCAGGGAATAGGAGCGGGGTTTGTTCCAAAGACCTTGGATACAAGCATTTACGATGAAGTAGTGGCCGTAAGCGACGAGGATTCGTTTGAGCAGAGCAAGGAGCTTGCCAAGGCCGAGGGAATACTTGTGGGAATTTCATCCGGCGCCGCGCTGCACGCGGCCATTGGAGAGGCTAAAAAGCCTGAAAACAAAGGAAAGACCGTGGTGGTACTGCTGCCCGACAGCGGCGACAGGTATTATTCTACGGCTCTTTTCGCCGATTAGAAAATTTATGCCATTAAAGGCGCGCAGGCCGGGCATCGCCCCGCCAGCGCGCCTTTTCATGTCAAGTTATTTTTTGAATAGCATAAAAAAAATTATTTAATTAGATAAAATTTATAATATATGTTACTATGTCAAGGAATAATTTGCAGGGGAAGGCGGGCCGGTATAAATGCGCAAAGGAAGCGTTCATGTGGGCGCGGGCATTCGCGGCGGCGAAGCGGACAACGTCAGATGCAAGGACGTTCAGGCGAAGTTTATGCCGTTCATCGATGGAAAGCTTGACGCCAAGGAACTTGAGAAATTCACGAGGCACGTGCGCGGGTGTAGGGAATGCAGGGAGGAATATGACATATATTATTCCATGATAATGGGCATGCGCTATCTTGAAAGCGACGGTTTGGGGGAGTTTAAAATTGACGCCGAGCAGCAGCTTAAAGAGGCGGAGGATTACCTGCTGAAATATAAAATCCTGCAGGCGGAGAAAATGGTGCTGCTTGTCATATTTTTGGCGGGCGTGATAATTTTTATGAGTTAGCCACGGAGGCCGGGAGATGAGCGAAAAGATTGTTTTAATCGATGGACACAGCATATTGAACAGGGCGTTTTACGGAGTTCCCGAGCTTTCCAATTCAGAGGGGCTGCACACAAACGCCGTTTTAGGTTTTTTAAATATTATGTTTAAACTGCTTGATGTGGAAAAGCCGGATTATCTTGCCGTGGCGTTTGACGTAGCGGCTCCTACTTTTCGTCATGAAATGTACGCGGAGTACAAGGGAACGAGAAAAAAAATGCCGGACGAGCTTTTGGAGCAGGTTCCCGTTGTTCAGGACGTATTGAGGGCAATGGGGATATGCGTCGTCACAAAGGAGGGACTTGAGGCCGACGACATATTGGGAACGATAGCAAAAACGGCCGAGGCGCGGGGCATGCAGGTCGCGCTGGCGTCGGGAGATCGTGATCTGCTGCAGCTGGCGTCGGAAAGCGTAAGGATAATTATGCCAAAGTCCGGGCGCGGCGGTTCTGTGATGGAGGAGTACCGCGCCGACGACGTGTTTGAAAAGTTTGGCGTCGCTCCCGCCCAGATAGTCGATTTAAAAGGACTTATGGGAGACGCGTCCGACAACATACCGGGCGTGCCGGGAATCGGAGAAAAGACGGCCGTAAAGATACTTGCCAAATTTCCTACGGTCGAGGAGGCATATGGCCATATAGACGAAGTCGAGCCTAAAAGGGCGCGAACCCTTTTGATGGAAAACAGGGATAAAGCCTTTTTGAGTAAGAGGCTTGCGGCCATAAAGACGGACTGCGACATCGATTATTCTTTCGAGGCGGCAAAGCTTGGCGACATTTTTACGCGGGAAGCCTTTGAGTGGCTAAAAAAGCTTGAGCTAAAGTCGATAATCAGGCGTTTTAAGGCATTCGTGCCGCGGACGTCGGACGTCGGCAATGAAGAAAAAAATTACGTATATATTCGAGACAGGGCGCGGGCTGCCGAATTTATCGAAGAGGCCGCGGGCGCGAGCCCTGATGTCATCGGGATATCGTTTATAGGGAATGAGAAGAGCGACGGTCTGTCTTTTGTCGGATTTGCGGCGAGCTTTCAAAAGGGCGAAGAGAACGTGACGGCGTGCATGCTTAAGCAAGGGGAGCTTGACGGGGAGTTCATTATTGAATTATATAAAAAACTCGCGAAAAAGGCGCCGAACATAGCGTTGATAGACTTAAAAAACGTAATGCATCTTACGGCGTTTAGAGGCGCTGGGGCGGATTTGAGAAAGAAGATTTTTGAGGGAACCGCGGATCTTGCGATAGCCGCGTATCTTTTAAACCCTCTAAAGGATTCCTACGCGTTTGACGATATTTCAATGGATTATCTTGATATCGAAATGTTGTCGTACGCGGACAGATTTGGAAAGGAAGCGCCTGACGCCGTATATGCCAAAGCTTTTGGGGATTTAGCGGGGAATGAGGCGAAAGAGGCGGAGCAGTCCCTTTTGGAATGCGTAGCGGATATGGCGCGCGTTTCATGCATGGCTTATTCGCCGATTATGTCGCGGCTTAAAGAGCGAGGAATGTATGATCTTTTCAGGGATATAGAAATGCCGACGGCGTATTATCTGCATCAAATGGAAATTATAGGAATCAGGGTCGATAAAAAGGCATTGAACGATATGTCGAAAATGTTCGGGGAAAAGATCGACAATTTGGAAAATGACATTTACGACCTTGCGGGAGGCGAATTTAATATAAATTCTCCCAAGCAGCTTGGCTATGTGCTTTTTGAGAAGCTTAAGCTGCCGTTTGGCAAAAAAACGAAAACAGGGTATTCAACTTCCGCCGAGACGCTTGAAAAGCTTAGGGAAAAAGATCCTATTGTACCGAGGATACTCGAATACAGGCAGATAAGCAAGCTTAAATCGACATATGCCGACGGCCTGCCGGCATACATAGAAGACGACGGTCGCATACGCGGCAGATTCAATCAGACCGTTACGGCCACAGGCAGGATAAGCAGCGCGGATCCCAATTTGCAAAATATTCCCGTAAGGATGGAGTCAGGAAGGCAGCTTAGAAAAGTTTTTATTCCAAAGGACGGGTGCGTCTTTCTTGATGCCGACTATTCCCAGATAGAGCTTAGGGTTCTTGCCCATATGTCGGGCGACGAGGAGCTTATCGCGGCATACAGGAACGGCGAGGACATACATCGGATTACCGCTTCTAAGGTGTTTCATACGCCGTTTAACGAGGTCACGCAGCTTCAAAGGCGCAGCGCCAAGGCGGTGAATTTCGGCATCGTATACGGCATAAGCGCCTTTGGACTTGCCAAAGACTTAAATATTTCCAATAAAGAGGCGGATGGCATAATAAAACGGTATTTTGAGACGTATCCTGGAATCAAGTCGTTTCTTGACTCGCTGGTTGAAAGCGCGAAAGAAAAAGGATATGCCGAAACGATGTTTGGCAGAAAAAGGCCGGTGCCGGAGCTTAAGTCGAAAAATTTTTCGCAGCGCTCGCTTGGGGAACGCATAGCGATGAATTCCCCGATACAGGGAACCGCGGCCGACATAATAAAGATAGCCATGATAAGGGTTGCCGAGAGGCTCGATAAAAATGGGTTGAGGTCAAAGATTGTTTTGCAGGTGCACGACGAGCTGCTGGTAGAGGCATATGTTGAGGAAAAGGAAGAAGTAGGGGCAATAATGCTTGAGGAAATGCGAGGAGCCGCCGATTTGAAGGTGCCGCTTGAGGCGGACGTAAAAGAGGGCGCGGACTGGTTTGAGGCGCACTAGATATATGCCGGACGCAAAAATGAGGACATGAAATGTATGTGATAGGAATTACGGGAGGCGTAGGCAGCGGAAAAACCGTTGCCGCGCGTGAAATTGCGAGGATTTGCGGGGCCGATCTTTTGATTGCGGACGAGATTGCGCATGACGTTATGGAGCCGGGAGGCCGCGCCGCGAACGCTGCGGCAAAAAGATTAGGAGCGAGGATTCTTGACGGGGACGGCCGTATTGATAAAAAAAAGCTTTCTGAAATTATTTTTAACGATCCTTCCGCGCGCGAAGCTATCAACGAAATAGTCCATCCCGAGGTAAAGGCGCGTATCGAAGAATATATCGCGGACAAAAAGGGCGGGAAAGGCCGCGTCGTACTTGAAACGGCGCTTATGTTTGAAACGGGATGCGACGCGTTGTGCGACGAGATATGGTATGTGCATGTACCCGAAGACGTTAGGATAGAAAGGCTTGCGGAAAGCAGGGGATACAGCGGGGAAAGGACGCGCGCCATTATCGCGGGACAGATGTCTGAGGAGGCTTTTTTTGCAAAGGCGGACAAAGTCATCGACAATTCAAAGGGCTTGTCGGATCTTTACGCCGCGCTGCGATCGATGGCGGCAGGCTTTGGCGGCGAGTAGTGTGCGCGGCACGCGCCTGCTTTGTTAAAGAAAGGAAAATTTAAAATGGCAAAAAATCCAATTGTAACTTTTGATACGTCCGCTGGCGAGATAAAAGTCGAGCTTTACCCCAAAACGGCGCCCAATACGGTGAACAATTTTTTATCGCTTGTAGGCAGGGGATTTTATGACGGACTTATTTTTCACAGAGTCATAAAAGGCTTTATGATACAGGGAGGCGATCCGGACGGCGTTGGAACGGGAGGGCCCGGATACTGCATAAAGGGCGAATTTGCGGCCAACGGATTCAAAAACGACTTAAAGCATACAAAAGGCGTTATTTCAATGGCGCGCTCCGCGATGCCCGATTCCGCCGGCTCGCAGTTTTTCATTATGCATGGCGACGCGCCGCATCTTGACGGCTCATACGCGGCATTCGGCAGGGTAATCGAGGGAATGGACGCGGTGGACGCGATAGCAGACGCCGCGGTAGATTCAAACGACGCGCCTTTAGAGAAGCAGCAGATTATAAGAGTTTACGCGGATTTATTCGGCGAGGAGTATCCGGAGCCTGAAAAAGCGCGGTAGGGTTTGCCAAATCCGGCAAAGAAGCGTGGCGGAGAAAACGGTCATGGATGGGAAAAAGAAAATATTTATCGCGGCATCGGCGGCTTGTGTTTTATGTACAGTGGCTTTTGCAGTTTTCGCAGGACGCGCGACAGAAGCGGATCCTGTTGACGGGCGCGGAAGCGCGCGGGCGCCGATTGAGGAAAATAAAGGAGCCGTTCAAGATTCGGCAAACAATGAAAAAGAAGATAAAACCGCAAAAAAGAATGCCGATGGAGAAAAAAATGACGGCAAAGAAAGGGATGTCGTCAAAAAAAAGAACAGCGGCAAGAAAAAAAGCGGCAAAAAGAGAAGCGGCGACAAAAAAATCGCGTGGGCCGTCCCTTACAGCAGCTCCCAAAAAGTCAAAGTTTTGATAATGGATGAGGATTTTTCAGGATATTATCACGAAAAAATCGGGATTTCCTGCGGATGCGGATTTGCCGTTTCAATCGACGGCGCGGAAAGAACTTACGGGGCAGGCAAAAGAGTCGTATTTAGATCTGGAGACAAATCCCTTAAGGGAAAGAAGATCGTGGTGACTTCCCTTGGAAATTCCCGTCTGAAAGCCATGACATTTAAAAGGCAGGGCGCCCATCCATTGTATCGAGGCGCTTTGTGCGTGAAATGGACGAAAAAAGGGCTTCTTCTAATGAACGAGGTTTCGGTTGAGCAGTACCTTTACGCGGTGATTCCAAGCGAGATGCCTACGAAAAGTCCAATGGAGGCGCTCAAGGCGCAGGCCGTCTGCGCGAGGACGTACGCGTACGGCCAGATTGGCGAAGGAAAATACGACGAATATGGAGCCGACTTAGACGACAGCGCGTCCTGCCAGGTATACAACAATATCCCTGAAGACGAGAGGTCTAGGCGCGCCGTCGACTCCACGCGCGGAAAGGTCATAACACAGTCGGGGGACATAATAACGGCGTATTACTTTTCAACGTCCTGGGGCTGCACCGCCGATGGAAAGGACGTCTGGAACACGGAAAATGAGATATCATATCTGCGCGGCAGGCTTCAGACCAGGGACGGCGTGACGCCGGACTTGTCGAGCGAGCTGGCGTTTCGCAATTTCATAGATGTTGACGAATACGACACGTACGACAGCGGAGAGGCATGGTATAGATGGAGCGTGACGCTTGACGCAAAAAACCTGAGCCGCAGAATCGATTCGGCACTTTTTAGATGCTACATGGACGACAAGTCTCACGTCCTTACTCAAAAAAAAGACGGTTCTTACGTATCAAGGCCGTTGAAGAGCATGGGTCGCGTCAAGGCGATAAGAGTGGAAAAAAGGGCTAAAAGCGGACTTGCTACGGAGGTGGCGATAATCGGCTCCAACAACGTCGTAAAAGTATGCACGCAATACGACATTAGAAGGGTTCTGGCTCCGGTGGATGAAAAAATAAGCAGGGACGGCTGTGAGGACGCGTCTCCGAGCTCACTGCTTCCAAGCGCCGCGTTTTATGTGGATCCGACGGGAGGCGGCACTGGATTTAAGATAGTCGGAGGCGGATTTGGGCACGGAGCCGGACTTAGCCAGTCGGGTGCCGCCGCAATGGCCGATGGCGGCAGTTCCTACGCCGACATCATAAAGCATTATTTTGCCGGAACCAAGATAAAAAACGTCAGCTAAACAAAGATTTAAAGGCGTTTAATATTTTTCGCAGGCCGATTGAGTTTATCATCCCGCCCAGAAACAATATGTACATGCACGCGTAGAGCCAGACCATTAAGAGGGCGATGACGGTCATGGCGCCGTAAAATGCGGAATAATTGCTGAAGTGGTCTACATAAAACGAATAAAGCCGCGAGAAAACGAGCCATCCGCCCGCCGCGACCGCGGCTCCAGGCATCTGGCCTGTCAAGGCGCACTTTCTGTTTGGAATGGCCTTGTACATGATGGCGAAAAAAATAAACATCAGCAGAAAGCCCACGAGAGGCCTTATATTCATGATGGATATGGCTGTTTTGCTAAAAAACGGGAAATATTTGCATATAAAGGAATATATCGCGTTTCCAAATACCATGACCGTAAGCATCGCCACTATGAGAAGCGCGAACACGACCATATACAGCATGGAATATATGCGTATAAGGACAAAATTCCTTGTCTCCTTTATCCCGTAAACCGAATTCAGCCCATTTATGAGCGAAAGGAATGTTTTGGAGCCTAGCCATATGGACGTGGCAATCGTAAGCGGAAGTATCGCGCCGGACTGGCTTTTATATATCCCAGATATGATGGAGGAGAGCAGGTCGTAAAACGACGCGGGCACCACGGTTTTTATAAATTCCAAAAACATGGACTCCTTAACCGGAGTAAACCTTAAAATTGCCGACAGGAACATGAAGAACGGGAAAAACGAAAGTATCATAAAAAATGCGGACTGTCCTGAAAACGCGGGGATGCATGCCCTGTTGACCTCGTCGGAAAGGGCGTTTGCGTACCCGTACGCTTTGTGTGCCAGTCCGGCCGCTTTATTGCGATTCATAAAATTCCTCGTTTCTTTTTGCCGGCCGCGAAGCGGCCGTAAGTTTAATCGCTTGTAATCAGGCTGTATTTGCCGTCCCTAAGCGTTCGCGCAAGGCCTTGGCTGTCAAAGATGGAGGCTTTTGTTTCAATGCCGCCCCTCGCCGCGTCCTCTTCCTCGTGAAAATCGCTGCCGGAGGTCATTATCAGTCCGTATTGCGATGCCATTTCGTATGCCATATCATTGTTGTTTTTTTGGCGGGGATTGCCGTTGTAGGCTTCAAGGCCATCCAGAAGCAGCGGATCTGCGGGCGAGCAGTATCCCCGATACGGGTGCGCCTGTACGAGGATGGCGCCTTCTTTTTCGCAAAGAAGCCGCAGTTTTTTAAGCGACAGACGGAACAGAAGAGGATTTTCGTAGAAAAAATCCTCTTCTACGCCGTATAGCAGGTAGTCGTTTGGGCCTTCAAGAAGGTTTATTTCCGCGCCCAAAAGCGCGGCGACCGCGCCGTTTGTGTGCAGAGCGCGCCGCTTTGCGGCGCGGAATCCGCCAAGGAAATATTCGGTGAATTCGTCCGCGTCTGAAATTTTTGCGCGATCCATGATCCATTTGCCGTAATGATCGGTCACAACAACCGCGCCGTATCCTTTTTCGGTGTATAAGTCAATCATTCTTTGGGCGCGTACGTGCGAACACGGGCTGACCTGGCATGTGTGCGCGTGCAATTCAATCTTCATGGCATTCCCTTTCCATAACGTTTGTCGTTTACGGCAATTTTAGCAAAAAAATTTAAAAATTTCAAAATTTTCGACGCAAGCCATTTTTTTGCCATTCGCCGCGTTTTTGTGCTATCATGGTACTTGCGGCAGGATAAAAGATTTTGCGAATGCGGCGAAAAGCATAATGGAGGTAGGGATATGCATACTTTTCAAAAGATAACGTCGGACATAGTGGAAATCAACCCATTTAAAAAGATTGGCAGCGAGTGGATGCTGATCACGGCAGGCACTGAGG
>CAZTVO010000032.1:0-18080 GCA_964617075.1 uncultured Jutongia sp. | reverse complement strand
ATCGTCATCATTGAGGCCAGCAGATGAGGCTGCGCTATTTCCTGATGTCCATAATCCAAGGCTATTTTTTCGCAGTTTTCCATAACTTCCTGCGACTTTTGCGTAAATTTGCCAATATTCATACGATCCCCTCCCAGCATGATTTTCACAATCAACTTCAATGAGTTAAAGACATGTCTTAATTTTTTTCATAATATCATCTTTTGTTAGCCACGTCAAGAGGTGAGTGCTAATCTGTCGTAAAAAATTTTTTTCTTCAATGATGCGGCTTCAATATAAAATCGCCGTCCTTACGTACCTGGCATTAAATCATAAACAAGTGGCAAATATCTCTCCAAATGTGCTATAGTAGTGCTTGCGGCCGCTAAGCCCCTATTTGCGATGATATTATGAAAGGAGCGTCTTTACCTATGGATATAATATTGCAATCAGGAGATTTCTTGTATACGAAGTCGAAAGATCACATAACGATTGTAGGGCACGTCGGAGGCAGAGCGTCAGCTGCCGTTCCCGAGATGATTGAAGGCATGAAGGTGTCGGAAATAGGATGCAGGGAAAAAGGAGGCATAGACTACAGAGACACTGTTCGCAAGCTGGTTCTTTCTAAAAATGTCCAAAAAATTGATACGAAGGCGTTGATACCGGGCACATCATGGCATTGGATTTATGGCGTGGAAGTCGCGTCTGACAATCCGTTTTTGGAAGTAAGCGACGGCGTTTTATATACAAAAGGAAAAAAGACTGCTTTATTTCATATTGCCCCGATAAAAGAGTATGTTATGCCGGCGGAAACGGAAGAAATCGCGGACGACGCTTTTGCTTACAGCAGCATTATAAACAATGGTTTAAGTCATTTGTCAATTTCGGATAATTGTAAAAAAATTGGCGCGCGCGCATTTAAAAACGCAAATCTTCAGACAATTGATATTCCGTCCTCCGTAAGAGAAATTGGCGATGAAGCCTTTCAATGCAGCGGAGCAACGCTGGTAATTCATGGAGATACGAATCTCGGAGAAAATGTTGCGCCAAATATAAAAATCGCCGATGGCAATCAAGCGTTTACTATATACGCGAACATGCTTATGACCGCCGACAAAAAGCGGGTTCTTAAATATCTTGGCGATGGGATCGATACGGAAATTATATTTCCGGAAACAACGGAGCGTATTGATTCTAACGCTTTCAGGGGAGCTGAAAATATTGAAAAAATCAAACTTAACAAAGGATTGAAATCTATTGGCTCATACGCATTTTGGCTGACCAGGATAAAAACAGCCAGACTGCCGGCAAGTATCGAATTCTTTGCTCCGAACGCATTCGAGAACATCGGGCGGCACGTAAAGATATCGCTGGCAAAAGGCTGTACGCATTACCGCAGCGACGGCGTTGCGATTTATCATTTAAACGAGGATGGAACAGAGGACGTTGTAAGAGTCGTAAAAAAATCTATTCAGGAATTTATCGTTCCGGAGACGGTAAGGACGCTTTCAGAAAATGCATTCGACTGGTGCAATAATCTTTCATCCCTGGTACTGCCTGAGGGACTGCGGGAATTTGACGAGGAATGTATCGCTCAGTCATATTCTGATTCAAAAACAAAGTTAAAATGCATCAACCTTCCCGCCAGTCTGGAGCATCTTAAAATCATGGGCAGGCAATATGGCAACACCGCAATAATCAAGTACGACGTTTCGGAAGAGAATGAGCACTATTTTATTGACGACGACGTGCTGTATGAAGTGAACGGAAAAGACGACTACACCGCTATGATCGGGCAAAATCCAAATTGCAGGCGCCTGGAACTTGTCGAAGGAACGACGGCTGTTGCGGATTATGCGTTTTCCACCGCTTACGCATCGAAATACACAAGCCTTGAAGAAATCATTCTTCCAAAAAGTCTCATATCGATCGGAGAACACGCGTTTGCGGAAACGGCGATCAAAGAATTGGAAATTCCACAGGGTGTTAGGGTCATTAGGAGCGCCGCTTTTTTGGACTGCGAAAAACTTGAAAAAATAAACATTCCGGAAAGCGTCGACGGCATAGCGTATAACGCGTTTTGTGGATGCGTTAATCTCAAAGAAATAACAGTAGACGATTCGAACAAGCACTATTGTTTCGCGAATGGAGCTCTTTACAATAAAGATCGCAAAAAACTTATTTTCTCGCTTGAAAAAGAACGAAAAATTCTGGAGCAATATAGGGAAAAATACGGAAAAAACGCTAAGATAGACAGGGGTGTATAAGCGGCTGAACGGGCATCCAAATTCCATAATTGCCTGACAGTATTTTGCGATTTACTTTTTTAAAAGCCGCAAAAAAGGCGCGGATTCCCGCAGCGGAACCCGCGCCTTTCGTCACAAGGCACATAAAAAAATTTATAGACGCGCTTAATCGCTGATAAAGCCCCTGTAATGGCGCACAAGCATTTGAGATTCTATCTGCTTCAACGTTTCCAGCACAACGCCTACTATGATGATAAGCGACGTCCCGCCAAACGATACGTCCGCGCCAAACGCTCCCGAAAAGAATATTGGCACGACGGCCACAAAAGAAAGTCCAACAGCGCCTATAAATATGATGTTGTTTAAAACTTTCGTAAGGTAGTCCGTCGTAGGCTTGCCCGGCCTTATTCCAGGGATGAATCCGCCCTGTTTCTTCATATTCATCGCTATCTCTTGAGGATTGAAGGTAATCGATGTATAGAAGTAGGCAAAAAATATCAGCAGCACTACATATACGACAAGCCCCAAGGTATACTTAAACTCGCCGAAGCTTTCAAAATTGCACCACGCGTTCTGATTAAGAACTTTTAGTATCTTTTGTCCAAGCGAGGCTCCGTCCCCGGAAGCCGGCTGTATGCCCGCGAAGCCTGCGATGACTATAGGCATGGAGAAAATCGATCCGGCAAAAATTACGGGTATTACGCCGGCCGTATTTACCTTGAGCGGTATATGCGACGACTGTCCTCCAACAAGCTTTCTTCCCTGGGTCCTTTTTGAATATTGAACGCTTATTCTTCTTTCTCCGTCCGTAAGGATAACGATAAATACAACCATGCCCACGAGCACGGCAACAATTATTATGGCCCCAAGCAGCCCGTTGGTCACGGTATTCGCGCCCGACACGAACTTTTCGTAAAGACTTGTCATGTCTTCAGGTATCCTAGATACGATATTGTACAGCAATATTATGGAAATTCCGTTTCCCACGCCTTTTTCCGTAATCTGCTCGCCAAGCCACATAAGGTATGCCGACCCGGCCGTCAATGAAACCACTATAATGGAAACTGACGTAAACGATACGCCCTCGGTCAGATATCCGCTCCTTCCAAAACCAATGGCCATGGCGGCGCTTTCCAATACCGATAAGCCGATGGTAAGATACCTTGTATATTCCGCAAGCTTCTTGCGGCCTTCCTCTCCGTCCTTATGGAGCTCCTCAAGCTTTGGAATGGCTATCGTAAGAAGCTGTATTATAATTGACGCGGTAATATATGGCGTTATGTTTAACGAAAAAATAGACATTGATGAAAAAGAACCGCCGGTTAGCTGGTTAAAAAAATCAAGGGAGTTCTGATTGTTAAACCATTCAGATATATATGACGCGTCGACACCTGGCACAGGCAGCTGACATCCTATGCGGACGATAATCAAGGAAGCCAACGTATAGAAAATCTTATTACGCAGATCCTTGATCTTAAATGCGTTGCGTACGGTCTGAAACATCCTCAAATCACCTCAGCTTTTCCACCAAGAGCTTCAATTTTTTCAACAGCACTCTTACTGAATGCATTTACCTGAACTGTAAGCTTCTTAGTTAATTCTCCCCTTCCGAGCACCTTGACTCCATCCTTGGGATTGCTAATTACGCCTTTTTCGAGCAAAGCTGCAACAGTAACCACATCTCCATCGGCAAACTTGTCTTCCAGCCTTTCGACGTTAATTGCGACGATTTCCTTGGCGTTTCTGTTTGTAAATCCCCTCTTTGGAATGCGCCTATAAAGCGGCATCTGGCCGCCCTCAAATCCCGGACGCGGAGCACCCGAACGGGCCTTTTGCCCCTTCTGGCCCCTGCCGGCAGTCTTTCCGTTTCCCGATCCATGGCCGCGGCCCTTCCTGAAATTATTGCTTTTTCTGGAGCCCTTTGCCGGACTCAAATTTGATAAATCCATTGTCCTACCTCCTATAATGCAGCCGACGTCGCCATCTCGCGCCCTATATCTCCTCCACTTTCACAAGATGCCTTACGTGCCAAACCATTCCACGTATCGCATCGTTGTCGGGAAGCTCCACCGTTTTGTTAAGTTTTCTTAAACCCAGCGCTTTGACGGTGGCGCGCTGCTTCGGAATGGCGCCAATAGTAGACTTTACTAATGTAATTCTCAACTTTCCAGCCATAATTTTCCTCCTATCATCAGCTCAAAAGCTCTTCAACGGAAATGCCCCTCGCCCTTGCCACTTCTTCGGGCGTCTTTAAGCTGCCAAGCCCGTTTATTACGGCGAGCACCACGTTTTGCTTGTTGTTGGAGCCTAACGACTTTGCACGTATGTTCTTATATCCTGCAAGCTCGAGCACGGCGCGCGCCGGACCGCCCGCGATTATGCCGGTACCCTCAGGAGCTCTTTTTATCAACACGGAAGAGCTGCCGAACTTGCCCGTAAAATCGTGCGGAACGCTGCCGTTCTCGTCAATCGGGACTTTAGCAAGCTTCTTCGTGGCGTCTTCCCTGCCTTTTCGTATGGCTTCCGGTATTTCGGCGGCCTTTCCGAGACCTACGCCGACATGCCCGTTCTTGTCGCCGACCACAACAAGCGCGGTAAATCTCATATTGCGGCCGCCCTTAACCACCTTGGTTACACGCTTTATCGTCACCACATTGTCTTCCAGCTCCAACTGGCTGGGATCAATAATTGTACGTTTCATGAGTCTTCCTCCTAAAATCCAAATCCAATCCGTCTGAAATCCGGCGCGGCGCTAGAAATCAAGTCCGGCTTCCCTAGCGGCGTCGGCCAAGGCCTTGACCTTGCCCTGATATATATATCCTCCCCTGTCAAATACGACGGTTTTTATGCCTTTGTCAAGCGCCCTTTTGGCGATCACCTCGCCAAGCTTGGCGGCGGCGCCTACGTTATTCGTCTTTTCAAGCTGGTCTTTTACCTCTTTTTGGAGCGTAGACGCTGAAACCAGAGTATGGCCGACGGTATCGTCTACGATTTGAGCATACATATGATTATTGCTTCTAAACACGGCCAGGCGCGGCCTTTCCGGCGTTCCCGACAAATGATTGCGAATCCTTCTATGTTTTTTCCTGCGAACCTCGCTTCTTGATTTTTTCTTAATCATCGTATATCCACTCCTTTATTATTTTTTGCCCGTCTTGCCGACTTTGCGCCTGATTACCTCGTCGGCGTATTTGATGCCCTTGCCCTTATACGGCTCTGGAACCCTCTTTTCCCTGATTTCCGCGGCATACTGGCCGACTTTTTCCTTATCGATGCCCTTTACAATGATTTTATTCTGTCCCTCTACGGCCACCTCGATGCCTTCAGGATCCTGCATTTCGACCGGATGTGAAAATCCCAGGAAAAGGACGAGCTTTTTGCCCTGCTTCTGCGCCCTGTAGCCGACTCCGTTTACCTCAAGCTCTTTCGTATATCCTTCCGTGACGCCTATTACCATATTGTTGATAAGCGTCCTGGTGAGGCCATGCAGGGATTTCATCTTTTTAACGTCGCTAGGCCTTTTTACCAGTACCTGTTCTCCCTCTTTTAAGATTTCCATCTCAGCCGGAAGCGTCCTTTCAAGGACGCCTTTTGGCCCCTTTACAGTCACTTTATTATTTTCTGCTATATCGACCGAAACTCCCGCCGGTATAGCGATAGGCATTCTCCCGATTCGCGACATGCCGTACACCTCCATATTCTTAGGTTATAATCGTGCAGCTTTTTCAAAAATCGACCGCTGCTACCAAATAAATGCTAGAACCTCGCCGCCTACGTTTTCTTTTCTCGCTTCCTTATCAGTCATAACGCCCTTATTAGTAGAGATAATGGCGATGCCAAGTCCGCCAAGCACTTTCGGCAGCTCGTCTTTTCCGGCGTATACCCTAAGGCCCGGCTTCGAAATCCTCTTCAAGCCCGAAATAATCTTATCGTTTTTGTCCGCGCCGTATTTCAGCGTGATACGAATCATATTTATGTTGTCAACCTTAACCATTTCGTACTTTCTGATGTATCCCTCTTTTAAAAGTATTTCCGCTATGGAAACCTTCATCTTTGAGGCGGGAACGTCAACCGTGTCATGCTTCGCGGTATTGGCGTTACGTATTCTCGTAAGCATGTCCGCAATAGGATCGCTCGTCATCATTTTAGTTTTACCTCCTTACCAGCTTGCTTTTTTCATGCCAGGAATCTGCCCCTTGTAAGCCAGCTCGCGAAAGCATATTCTGCAAATTCCATATTTCCTCAAATAAGCATGCGGTCTGCCGCAAATTCTGCAGCGGCTGTATTCTCTCGTAGAAAATTTCGGCTTGCGCTGCTGCTTAACTTTCATAGAAGTCTTAGCCATGGATTTACCTCCTTATTTTCTAAATGGCATGCCAAACTGAGCCAGAAGCTCGCGCGCTTCCTCGTCGGTTTTGGCCGTAGTGACGATTATGACGTCCATGCCCCTCACTTTGTCCACTTTATCATATTCAATCTCAGGAAATATCAGCTGCTCCTTGATTCCTAAGGCGTAATTTCCCCTGCCGTCGAACGCGTTTGGATTTACTCCCCTAAAGTCGCGCACGCGCGGCAGAGCAAGGTTTATGAGGCGGTCGAGAAAATCGTACATCCTGTCGCCCCTTAACGTGACTTTGCACCCTATAGGCATGCCTTCCCTGATTTTAAAGTTCGCGATCGAATTTTTTGCCTTTGTCACAATAGGCTTCTGGCCTGAAATGATTTCTAGGTCGGCCATGGCGGAATCAAGAATTTTTGAATTTTCCTTTGCCTCGCCGACGCCCATATTTATGACGATCTTTTCAAGCTTCGGCGCCTGCATTACGTTTTTATAGCCGAATTTTTTGATCATGCCGTCAACTATTTCCTTTTGATAAATTTCCTTTAAACGAGTCAATGTCAACAGCCTCCTTTCTGAAATTAATCAATCACTTCGCCGGTAGCCTTCGCGTAGCGGACCTTCTTGCCGTCTACGAATTTGAATCCCACGCGTGAAATCTTGCCCTTGCTTACGTACATGACGTTCGACTTGTCGATCGGCGCGGACTGCTGTATAATCCCGCCTTTAGGATTTGACTGGTTCGGCTTTACGTGTTTCGTGACCTGATTGATTCCCTCTATGATCAGCTTGTTGCCCTTTACGGCCTCTACTTTGCCTTCTCTTCCTTTATCCTTGCCGGTGATTACTCTGACGGTATCGCCTTTTTTAATCTTGCTGGTTGCCACCTTTTTTACCTCCTTACAGTACCTCCGGGGCTAATGAAACTATTTTCATAAAATGCTTGTCCCTAAGCTCTCTGGCCACCGGTCCAAAAATACGCGTTCCGCGTGGCGTCATGTCTTCGCGGATTATCACGGCCGCGTTTTCATCGAATCTTATATATGATCCATCCGGACGGCGCAGGCTTTTTACTGTTCGAACCACCACCGCCTTTACGACGTCGCCTTTTTTGACAACACCGCCTGGCGTTGCATCTTTGACCGAAGCGACTATGACGTCCCCAACGCTTGCGTACCTTCTCGTCGATCCTCCCATAACCCTTATGCAAAGAAGCTCCTTAGCGCCTGTATTGTCGGCTACTTTGAGTCTTGATTCCTGCTGTATCATGTCTACCTCCATATTCTGCCGCATATCATATATGCCGCATATGACATATGACTGTTATTTCGCTCTTTCGATAATTTCCACAAGGCGCCATCTTTTTTCCTTAGACAGCGGCCTCGTTTCCATCACGCGCACCCTGTCGCCGACTCTGCAGGCATTATCCTCGTCGTGAGCCTTAAGCTTATATGTCCTTTTAATGATTTTATTATAAAGCGGATGTTTTACGTTGTCGACGATGGCAACTACTATCGTCTTATCCATCTTGTCGCTGACTACCTTGCCTACCCTAGTCTTTCTAAGATTTCTCTCCACCTTTTTTTCATCTCCTCTCAAAACGCGCGCGGCATTAAGCGTCTAACTCTTTCGACCGGGCCGTTATTACCGTCTTTATCCTTGCTATGTTCTTTCTTACTTCCTTAATTCTGCTGGTATTTTCAAGCTGATTCGTCGCATTTTGAAACCTGAGGTTGAAAAGTTCCTTTTTTGCGGCCTCCAGATCTGCGTTAAGCTCCTCAACGGACTTGTTTCTTAAATCTTCCATAAACTGTTTACTTTTCACCGTCCGCACCCCCTTCTAGATCTTCGCGCGATACTATCTTGCACTTTATAGGAAGCTTGTGCGTCGCAAGGCGCAGAGCCTCCTTCGCCACCTCTTCGGACACGCCGGAAATCTCAAACATCACGCGGCCAGGCTTCACAACGGCCACCCAGTACTCAAGCGCGCCCTTGCCCTTGCCCATTCGGGTTTCCGCCGGAGTCTTTGTAACGGGCTTATCTGGAAATATCTTAATCCATACCTTGCCACCACGCTTTATGTGACGCGTCATGGCGATACGGGCTGCCTCTATCTGATTGGACTTAATCCACGCCGGCTCCAAAGCCACAATGCCGTATTCGCCGTATGTTATCTTATTGCCCCTAAGGGCCTTTCCCCTCATGTTGCCTCGAAACTGCTTGCGGTGCTTAACTCTTTTAGGCATTAACATTATCTATCGCTCCCTTCCTTTTTTGCATCTCCCTTAGCCGGAAGCACTTCGCCATTATATATCCACACCTTTACGCCGATTTTGCCATATGTCGTATTAGCTTCCGCAAATCCATAGTCGATGTCGGCGCGGAGCGTCTGAAGCGGAATATTGCCTTCGCTGTAAAACTCCGTACGGGCCATGTCCGCGCCGCCAAGGCGGCCCGAAACGCTTGCCTTTATTCCCTTCGCGCCGGTCTTTAAAGTCCTTCCCATCGCGGACTTCATGGCGCGCCGGAAAGAAATTCGGTTTTCCAGCTGCTGCGCGATGTTTTCCGCGACAAGCTGCGCGTGCCTGTCAGGGTTTTTGACGTCCATGATCTTTATGTCAAGAGCAATTTTTCTTGATACTATCTTCATAAGATCCTTTTTGAGGTTTTCAATCTCGGCGCCGCCCTTGCCAATCACGAATCCCGGCTTGGCCGTGTGTATTATGATTCTTATTTTGTCCGTAGGCCGTTCAATCTCTATCCTTGATATCCCCGCGCTGTAAAGCTTCTTCTTTATAAATTCCCTGATTTTATAATCCTCCACGAGATAATCCGCAAAGTTTTCTTCCGCGTACCAGTTGGAATCCCAGTCGCTGATAATGCCGACCCTTAAGCCGTGGGGATTGACTTTCTGTCCCATTTTTATCTCCTTTCATAGACAAAGCATCAATGCTCGTTCAGAATTATCGTAATATGGCACGTCCTCTTCTCGATGCGGTATGCCCTTCCCTGGGCCCTTGGCCGTATCCTCTTCATAGTCGGCCCCCTGTTTGCGAAACATTCCTCAATATATAGATCCGACGGGTTCATGCCATTGTTGTTTTCAGCGTTCGCGACTGCCGACTGCAGCAATTTCAAAATCACGCTTGAGGCATGCCTTGGGCTGTACGTTAAAATGCCGATTGCCGTTTCCACGTCCTTGCCCCTGATCGCGTCTAAAACGTAGCAGGCCTTTTGCACGGAAATTCTCGCGTACGACAGCTTCGCCGAAGGCCTGGTATCTCTATTGTTTTCATTTCTTTCTCTCTTTATCTTTGTTCTATGTCCCTTTGCCATTGATTTTAAGCCTCCCTTCAGCTTTTATAAAAACGCAAAAACAGCGCGTCAGCGCTTTCTTTCATCTTTGCCATGACCCCTATATGTCCTCGTGGAAACGAACTCGCCGAGCTTATGCCCAACCATGTCCTCAGTAACATAAACGGGCACATGCTTTCTTCCGTCGTGAACGGCAAAAGTCAAGCCGACAAACGACGGAAAAATCGTGGAGCGCCGTGACCATGTTTTTATAACCTGCTTGTCGCCGGACGCTACCTGAGCGTCTACCTTCTTTAACAGGCTCTCGTCGGCAAAAGGTCCCTTCTTTAATGAACGTGCCATCATATCCTCCATTCTGCCGGCGCTTTGCGCCGGCCCATTTAAACTGCGATGCCTGCGGCCGGGCTACTTGGCCAATGCCTTGCCGTCCCGCCTTCTGATTATCAACCTGTCCGACTTCTTATTCTTCTTTCTCGTCTTTAGACCAAGTGCCGGCTTTCCCCAAGGAGTGCATGGATTCGGACGTCCAACGCTTGTTTTGCCCTCGCCGCCGCCATGCGGATGGTCGTTTGGATTCATGACAGATCCGCGTACGGTAGGCCTTATGCCCATATGGCGCTTGCGGCCCGCCTTGCCTATATTGATAAGCGCGTGTTCTCCATTGCCTACAACCCCTATCGTAGCGCGGCATTTGACCGGAACCATTCTCATCTCTCCGGATGGAAGCCTAAGCGTGGCGTACTTTTCGTCCTTTGCCATAAGCTGCGCGCTGTTTCCCGCGGCGCGCACGAGCTGGCCGCCCTTTCCCGGAAGAAGCTCGATATTGTGCACAAGCGTACCTACGGGTATATTCTCAAATGGCAGGCAGTTGCCGACCGCGATCTCGGCGGCGGGCCCGTTCATTATCCTCTGCCCCACCTCAAGCCCTTCTGGAGCTAAAATGTAGGACTTTTGTCCGTCGATATAAGCTATAAGCGCGATATTTGCCGTCCTGTTCGGATCGTATTCTATTGTTTTTACTATCGCGGGAACTCCGTCCTTGTTTCTCTTGAAGTCAACCAGCCTGTATTTTCTTCTTGAACCGCCGCCGCGATGCCTCACAGTTATCTTTCCCTGATTGTTGCGTCCGGCGTTCTTCTTCAGCGGCACCGTAAGCGACTTTTCGGGCCTGTCGGCCGTTATTTCCGATTTGTCGGAAACAGTCATGTGCCGCCTGGAAGGCGTATATGGGTTAAATGTTTTTATTCCCATGACTTAATTTCTCCTTTCAATTGCCAAATTGCGCGCGGCCGTCATAATTACAGCCCCTCAAATATCTCTATTTCCTTGCTGTCCGGAGTAAGTTTTACTATCGCTTTTTTTCTGCTTGGGGTTCTGCCGACAGTCGTTCCGCGGCGGCGCTTCTTTCCCTTGATATTCATGGTATTTACTTTTTCAACCTTGGTTCCCTCAAACAGCTTTTCCACGGCTTCCTTAATCTGCACCTTTGTGGCATCTCTGTGTACTATAAACGTATATTTTTTCTCGTCCATGGCAGCCATTGACTTTTCAGTAATGACGGGCTTTAAAATTACATCGTAATATTTTAAATCAGCCATTATGCATACACCCCCTCTATCTGTGACACGGCGTCTTTTGTAATAACTACCGAATCATATTTCAATATGTCGTACACATTGATTGAATTGGCCTTTATGGTCTTTACTCCCTGAATGTTCCTTGCGGAAAGCTCCACGTTCGCGTTGTCGTTCCCGTCAAGGACTATCAAAGCCTTCTTAAGATTCAAGGCATTTAAAACCTTTACCATCTTCTTAGTCTTTATCTCATCGAATTTGAGGGAGTCCATTACGTAGAACTTCTCCTCGTTTACCCTGCTTGTAAGCGCGGACTTGATTGCGGCCGCCTTCTCCTTTTTATTCATCTTAAACGAATAGTCTCTTGGCGTCGGCGCGAACACGACTCCGCCGCCCCTCCACTGGGGAGCCCTTATGGAACCCTGCCTCGCGTGGCCCGTTCCCTTCTGGCGCCATGGCTTCCTTCCGCCGCCCCTTACTTCCGAGCGCGTCTTTGCCTTCTGCGTCCCCTGGCGCCTGTTGGCAAGATGAAGCCTTACGGCCATATGCACTAAATGTTCGTTTATCTCAACGGCGAACACCTTGTCGCTCAAATCAATCTTTCCGACTTCGCCGCCCTCCATGTTGTAAATTGATACGCTGGCCATCTCGCGTATTCCTCCCTTCAATCTATTTAGCCGACTTGACGGCTTCCTTTATCGCCACGCAGGCTTTTCTAGGTCCCGGAACGGCGCCCTTTACAAGAATCAGGTTCTTTTCAGCATCGACTCTTACGACCTCAAGGTTTTGAACCGTTACTCTCACTCCTCCCATGCGGCCCGGCATTTTTTTGCCCTTAAACACCCTGCTTGGATCGGAGCACGCGCCGTTCGATCCGGCATGTCTGTGAAATTTCGAACCGTGGCCCATGGGCCCCCTGTGAAGGCCGTGCCTCTTTATGGCGCCCTGGAATCCCTTGCCCTTAGACGTTCCCGTCGCGTCGACCTTGTCGCCCGGCTCAAATATGTCGGCTTTTATTTCCTGTCCAAGCGTATACTCTTCCGCGTTGTCGAGCTTAAATTCTTTCAGATACCTTTTCCCGGAAACGCCCGCCTTCGCGAAATGGCCCTGCATAGGCTTATTCACACCGTGTATTCTTTTTACTTCCTTCCTGCCGGTGGCATCCTTTGTCACAACCTTGTCCTTCTTGTCCACAAATCCTACCTGGACGGCGCTGTATCCGTCATTGTCGACGGTCTTTACCTGGGTGACGTAGCAAGGACCCGCCTGAAGCACCGTAACAGGGGTCAATGTTCCGTTTTCGTTGAAAACCTGCGTCATGCCGATTTTCGTAGCTAAAATAGCTTTCTTCATAATAAAGCGTACCTCCGTTCAAAATAAGGCCTGTTCCAAAAGCCGTACCCGCAGGCCTCAAAAAGCGTCAAAATCATTTCTCCTTCATCTTAAGATCCACGGCCACGCCCGACGGCATTTCCATCTTCGTAAGAGCCTCAATAGTCTTTTGCGTAGGCGAAATGACGTCTATCAGCCTCTTGTGGGTCCTCTGCTCGAACTGTTCCCTGGAATCCTTGTACTTGTGTACGGCCCGAAGAATAGTAACCACTTCCCTTTTCGTCGGAAGCGGCACCGGTCCGCTGACTTTCGCGCCCGTTTTTTTCACCGTCTCGATAATCTTTCCGGCCGCATGATCGATCTGATTGTGATCATACGCCTTAAGCGTAATCCTCATTACATTTGTTGCCATAAAAAAAGCCGCCTCCTTTTCGCACTTTCGCGGACACGCGGCAGTATGCGCGCACCCGACAATCACAGCGCAACAAGTGGTGACTGTACACTTAACCGGGCGTGTCCTAAAGCCGTCCGCAAAAAACTCCGCCCGTTAAACTCCTATGCCGCCCATACGGCGCGCAGACAGCGCGTCCAAAAGCGTCACGGACCTCCGATATTTCTTGTACAGTGACTTGTCGCCAGTTTCATAACATGACATTCGCTCCGCCTAAAAACCCGCCGCCCGTTTCCGCGCGGCGGCAACCTCAAGCATCACAGCTATCAATGCCACAGCAAGTAACAATATACACTCTTTTTTTTCGTTTTGCAAGGAAAAAAACGAATCTTTTAAATTTTTTGTGAAAAATATGGCGCGAAGCCAAAGGGGCCCCGCGCCATAAAATCTTTTTAACAATTCACCACATTAAAGCTTAGGTCCGGCTCCAACAAGCGCCTTTCCAGCTTCGTTTCCTTCGTATTTTTCAAAATTCTTTATAAACCTCTGCGCCAGATCCTTTGCTTTTTCTTCCCACTCGGAAGCGTTCGCGTAGGTATCGCGCGGATCTAGGATCCCTGAATCTACGCCGGGAAGCTGCGTAGGAACCTCGAAATCGAAATAAGGCATCTTCTTTGTAGGCGAATTTAGAATGTCGCCATTTAATATCGCGTCTATTATGCCTCTGGTGTCGCGGATTGAAATCCTCTTTCCAGTGCCGTTCCATCCCGTATTGACCAGATATGCCTTCGCGCCGCTCTTTTGCATCTTCTTTACGAGCTCCTCAGCGTACTTCGTAGGAGGAAGCTCCAAAAAGGCCTGTCCAAAGCATGCTGAAAAAGTCGGGGTAGGCTCGGTGATGCCGCGCTCGGTGCCGGCAAGCTTTGCGGTAAATCCTGAAAGGAAATAGTACTGAGTCTGCTCGGGCGTCAAAATCGACACCGGAGGCAGCACGCCGAAAGCATCCGCCGACAAAAAGATCACGTTCTTCGCGGCCGGAGCGGACGAAACCGGACGCACAATCTTTTCGATATGGTCGATAGGATAGGATACCCTCGTATTTTCCGTCACGCTCTTGTCGTTAAAGTCGATCTTGCCGGAAGCGTCCAGCGTCACGTTCTCAAGAAGGGCGTTGCGCTTGATTGCGTTATATATGTCAGGCTCCGACTCCTTGTCGAGATTGATTACCTTGGCGTAGCAGCCCCCTTCGAAATTGAACACTCCATTGTCGTCCCAGCCATGCTCGTCGTCGCCTATCAAAAGTCGCTTTGGATCGGTAGACAGCGTCGTCTTTCCCGTGCCTGAAAGTCCAAAGAAGATGGCGGTATTTTCGCCGTTCATGTCGGTATTCGCGGAACAGTGCATGGAAGCGATGCCCTTAAGCGGAAGATAGTAGTTCATCATAGAGAACATGCCCTTCTTCATTTCGCCGCCGTACCACGTATTTATTATGACCTGCTCGCGGCTGGTAATGTTAAACGCGACCGCCGTTTCCGAATTAAGGCCAAGTTCCTTGTAGTTTTCCACTTTTGCCTTTGAGGCATTGTAGACTACAAAGTCCGGCTCGAAGTCCTTAAGCTCCTCCTCCGTAGGACGGATGAACATATTCTTTACAAAATGCGCCTGCCAAGCGACCTCGACGATGAAGCGTATCGCCATTCTTGTATCCTTGTTTGCACCGCAAAAAGCATCGACAACAAAAAGCCTCTTGTTTGAAAGCTCCTTGATGGCTATGTCCTTCAATGCCCGCCACGCCTCCTGCGAAGCTGGATGGTTGTCGTTTTTGTACTCGTCGGACGTCCACCACACCGTGTCTTTGGAATTTTCATCCATGACGATATACTTGTCCTTCGGCGAACGGCCGGTATAAATGCCCGTCATTACGTTGACGGCGTCAAGCTCGCTTACCTGCCCCTTTTCATATCCCTCCAGATCAGTCCTTGTTTCTTCATCGAAAAGCATTTCGTATGAAGGATTGTACACTATTTCTTTGGTTCCTGTGATGCCGTACTTGCTCAAATCAATCTGTGCCATTTTGCCAATCTACCTCTTTTCTTTAAAATATTTAGGGTTAAGTACAGGAAAATACCCAAACTCCTATGGATACTATACATTATGGGCTGTTAAAAATCAATAAAAAACAAACTATTTTTTCTTGAGTTTTGTCTCCATTTTTAAGAGCGGGCAAAATTAAAACTTTTAATTTCCGGCCTCTTATTGTATAATATACGGGCGGCGTTTTTTTTACCAAAAGGAGATTGACAATGACTTTGAGGGTTCGGATTTTTAGGAATTCCTTTAAAAATTTTTTGGCCGCCGTTCCCAAAATTTTTGCGGCCGGGCGTTTGATGCGGCTGGCGGGCGCCGCCTTTTTTTCGTTTTTGCCGTTTTTGCTGTGTTCATGCGGCGCCGGAAACGATTCCGCGGAAAAAGATCCGTCCCAGACGCCTAAAGCGGAAGAGCAGAGCATGACCGGGGTCGTTACGAATGTCGACACGGATTTGAGGCAGGTAACGATTAGGGAAATCGGATCGGACGTCGACGCCATATTAAATTACGACGCTACGGCGGTCATTACCGACAGGTACGGCTCCGAAATACCGGGCGACGACCTTGAGCAGGGACAGATAATGGACGCCACGTATGAAATCGGCTCCTACGAAGTGATTAAGATGAACGTTCCGGAGGACGCGTGGGAATACGACGAAGTCTCCGATTTTTCGTTCAACAGCGACGAAAACTCCATAAGCCTGGCCGGAAGAAAATATCAGTACGGCGACGACACCTATTTTTCAACGCCGTCAAAAAAAATCCAGATGATCGAAATCGACAAAAACGACGTCCTTACGGTGAGGGGAATAGGCATAAAGGCCTATTCGGTGACAAGAACACTCGGGCACGGCTATCTAAGGCTTTTAAATTACGACGACTTTGTGGGCGGCTTAGTAAGCGTCGGCACAGGCATAATTCTTCCCGTTACCGAAAATATGCTCATAACCGTAGGAGAGGGCGCGTACAAGGTGACGCTTAGCAAAAAGAACCTGCGGGCCTCCAGAAACATAACCATAAGCGACGGAGAGGAAGCGTCTCTTGATTTTAGCAACTACGCGAAGGCCCCGGACAATGTGGGAAATATTTCGTTTGACATAGAGCCCAAGGGCGCCGATTTGTACATAAATGACGAACCGATAGACTACAGCGGCCCTCTCGCGTTAAATTACGGCAAGTACAATGTCAGGGTCGAAATGACCGGGTATACGGCCTACTCCGGGATATTGGACGTCGAAAACGCCGAGAGAACCGTACATATAGACCTTATAGAGGAAAACGCGTCCGTGTCGGCCGACTTCACTCCGTCTCCATCCCCGACAAAAAAGGACGACGGCAGCGAGGCAGCCACAAAAAAAATGGACAGCAGACACACCATTACCGTATCGGCTCCCGCCGGCGCGGAGGTCTACCTGGACAACGTGTACAAAGGTTTGGCTCCATGCACCTTCACAAAGGTCATTGGCTCCCAGACTGTAACTTTAAGCAAACCTGGATACGTGACAAAAAGCTATTCGGTCGACATATTGGACGACGACAACAATGTTAAATTGAGTTTTTCGGAATTGGTGGAAGACTCTTGACCTTTAAAGATTTAGTAAAATAGGAGGATATTTAAAATGGGCTACATGGAAATTTATGAATCATGGCTTGACAATCCCTACTTCGACGAAGAGACAAAAAAGGAGCTAAGGGCGATATCCGGCGACGAAAATGAAATCAAGGAGCGCTTCTATCAAGACCTCGAATTTGGCACGGCCGGCCTTCGCGGCATAATAGGCGCAGGTACGAACCGCATGAACATTTATACCGTGCGCAAGGCCACGCAGGGGCTCGCAAATTATATATTGAAGGCAGGCAAGGCCAGCCAGGGCGCGGTCATTGCCTTCGATTCAAGGCATATGTCGCCGGAGTTTGCCGACGAGGCCGCCCTGTGCCTGGCGGCAAATGGGATAAAAGCGTATGTCTTTGAATCGCTGCGGCCTACGCCGGAGCTTTCATACGCGGTGAGGGAATTAAAATGCGCGGCGGGCATAAATATCACAGCAAGCCACAACCCGCCTGAATACAACGGATACAAAGTGTATTGGGAGGACGGCGCGCAGATTACGCCGCCGCATGACGCCGGCATAATGGCCGAAGTCAAGGCGGTAACGGATTACGCGGCAGTAAAAACGATGGAAAAAGACGAAGCGGCCGCAAAAGGCCTTTATGAGCGAATCGGATCCGCCATCGACGACAAATACATCGAAGAGCTTAAAAAACAGGTTATACATTGGGACAGCATAAAAGAAATGGGCTCAAGCCTTAAAATCGTCTATACGCCGCTCCACGGCACCGGCAATATCCCCGCGAGGCGCGTGCTGAAAGAAATCGGATTTGAAAACGTATATGTGGTGCCGGAACAGGAGCTTCCCGACGGAGACTTCCCAACAGTAAGCTACCCAAATCCCGAGACGGCCGAGGCGTTTGAACTCGCGCTTAAGCTGGCAAAGGAAAAGGACGCCGATCTTGTGCTGGCAACCGATCCCGATGCCGACAGGCTCGGGGTATATGTAAAAGATACAAAAAGCGGGGACTACATTTCTCTTACCGGCAACATGTCGGGATGCCTGCTCGCGGACTATGAAATTTCACAGATAAAAGAAACAAAGGGGCTGCCAAAGGACGGCAAGCTAATAAAAACTATCGTAACGTCGAATCTTGCGGACGCGATTGCAAACTATTACGGCGTCGATTTGATAGAAGTGCTTACCGGATTCAAATTTATCGGACAGCAAATACTTGGGTTTGAAACTTCCGGAAAGGGAACTTAC
>CAZTVO010000031.1:4477-18480 GCA_964617075.1 uncultured Jutongia sp. | reverse complement strand
AAGGACGCGAAATTCTCAGAAAAGGCAAAGGAAGAGCTTGCCGTATATGAAAGCGCGCTCAGGGAAATAGTTGAGATGGCCTACAAGGCCTATGCCGAAGACGATGCGGAACTGGCTACCCATGTCGAGCCTTTGGAAGAGGCTATAGACGACATAAATGCCGAGGTGAAAAAAAGGCACGTTAAGCGCCTAAGGAAGGGAAAGTGCACAATAGAGCTAAGCTTTGTCATGTCGGATATAACAATGAATTACGAAAGGGTGGCCGACCACTGTTCCAACATCGCCGTTTCTCTTATTCAAGAAAAACAGGACGGGCTTGAGGCCCACGAATATATTGACAGCATTAAGGAAAACGACGCGACGAGATTCCAGAATGAATATAAAGCGTACCGTAAAAAATACAAGCTGCCTTGACGCGTTTTTTACGGCGGACGCATGATTTTTTAGATATCGGGGGAATGTTTTAGTATGGGCGCGGCTGCTACGTTGAAAAAAGGAGAGGGAAGGGGCATAAAGAGCGGCGGAATGTGGGTGTACGACAATGAGATAGCCTCTGTTTCTGGAAGCTTTAGGGACGGCGACGTAGTTGACGTGCGCGATTTTGACGGATATTATCTCGGAAAGGGATTTATAAACAGCGCGTCCAAAATAAGGATAAGGCTTATGTCAAGAGACGCTTCGTGTGAGATAGACGACGATTTTTTTAGGCGGCGTCTAAGAAGGGCGTGGGAATACCGCAAAAGCGTAGTGGACGTTAGCAGCTGCCGTGTGGTATTTGGCGAGGCCGATTTCCTGCCGGGGCTTGTCGTGGACAAATTTTTTGACGTTCTTGTGGTGCAGTCGCTTTCGCTTGGAATAGACAGATATAAGGAGGACATCGCGCGAATTTTAAAAGAAGAGCTTGCGCGCGACGGAATTTGCGTAAGAGGCGTATATGAGAGAAACGACGTCAGCGCGCGCAGGCGGGAGGGTATGAAGCCTGTAAAGGGGTTTATCGGCGACGAATTTGATACGGATGTGAAAATAGTCGAAAATGGAATAAACTATATTGTAGACGTAAAAAATGGGCAAAAAACTGGTTTTTTTCTAGACCAGAAATACAACAGGCTTGCGATAAGGGGGATATGCGCGGGAAAAAGGGTGTTGGACTGTTTTTCCCACACGGGGTCTTTTGCGCTCAACGCCGCGAAGGCGGGCGCGTCGAGCGTTTTGGGGATAGACTCTTCGGAGCATGGTATAAAGATGGCGCGCATAAACGCCGAATTGAACGGGCTTTCCGACATAGCGCGATTTGAATGTGCCGACGTTTTTGAGCGGCTCCCCGAATATGAGGCGGCGGGGGAGAAATTCGACGTAATCATTTTGGATCCGCCGGCATTCGCCAAATCAAAAAACGCGGTCAAAAATGCCGTCAAGGGATATAGGGAGATAAATCTTCGCGCCATGAGGCTTTTAGAGGACGGGGGATACTTAGCGACCTGCTCATGCTCGCATTTCGTAGACGACGCGATGTTTGCCAAAACAATTTGGCAGGCGGCCGGGGGCGCGCACAAGAGGCTTCGCATGGCGTATGCCGCAAGCCAGTCGCCCGACCACCCTGTGCTGTGGGCGGCGGGAGAGTCGCACTATCTTAAGTTTTATATTTTTCAAGTGCTGGATTTTAGGTAGGGCCGCGGCCGCCCATGATTTCACGCGCGGCGCTAAAGCCGGTCGGCTATTTCATATATGAGTTTTTCTGACGCGTCCCAGCCTAGGCACGCGTCGGTTATCGATTTGCCGTAGACGTGTTCATGTATGGACTGGCTGCCTTCGGCTATGTAGCTTTCGACCATAACGCCTTTTACAAGCCGTCTGATGTCGTCCGAAAGCCTTCGGCTGTGGAGAACCTCGTATATTATGCGGGGCTGTTCATAATAGCATTTGCCGGAGTTCGCGTGGTTTGCGTCTATTATGCACGCGGGATTTTTAAGATTTTGCTCGCCGTACATCTCGTTTAGAAGCATGAGATCCTCATAGTGGTAGTTTGGCAGGCACTGTCCATGTTTGTTTACGGCGCCCCTAAGTATCGTATGGGCAAGCGGATTGCCGTCAGTCTTGACTTCCCATCCGCGGTACATGAACGTGTGGCTGCCCTGTGCCGCTATGCATGAGTTTAGCATTATGCTCAATGTGCCGCTTGTGGGATTTTTCATGCCGCAGGGTATGTCTATGCCGCTCGCCGTTAAGCGATGCTGCTGGTTTTCGACAGACCTGGCGCCGACCGCCACATATGAGAGGACGTCGGAAAGATACGGCCAGTTTTCCGGGTACAGCATTTCGTCCGCCGCAAACAGACGCGTCTCTTCTATGGAGCGCAAGTGCATCCTGCGCATGGCGATTAGGCCTTCTAGCATGTCGGGCTCTTTTTCGGGATCGGGCTGATGCACGATTCCTTTGTATCCTTCTCCGGTTGTGCGCGGCTTATTTGTGTAGACGCGGGGGATCAAAAGGATTTTGTCGGCGACTTTTTCCTGCACGCGGGCAAGTCTGGCCGTATAGTCGCAGACGGCGTCCTCGTTGTCGGCCGAGCACGGACCAATTATGACAAGGAATTTATCGGATTTGCCCGTGAATACGTCGGCTATTTCGCCGTCCCTTTTCGATTTGAGCTCCTTTAGCTCGTCGGACAGCGGGTAATTTTTGATCAATTCCTCAGGCGGGATGACCTCTTTTATGTATTTGACGCCCATATTTCCTCCGATCCGGCTCACCCGGGCGTACGCGCGCGGATGAAACGCAAATGAGTTAGACAAGTCAGCGAAGACAATTTTATTCAACTTTGTTCCTACAGTCAAGCGGAATGGTTGAAATTAGGATAAAGTTGCCAAAAATGCGCTAAGTATTGTTTACTTTTTAGGTATATAGTGATAAAATAGCATGAACAATTTATTTTAAGGAGGAAAATGTAAAGATGGCTAGAGCTAAACAATCAATGGATGGAAATACGGCGGCGGCGCATGTGGCGTATGCCTTCACCGAAGTTGCCGGCATCTATCCAATCACCCCTTCAAGCCCTATGGCCGATTCGGTCGACACTTGGGCGGCGGAAGGCTTGAAGAACATTTTTGGAAACACCGTCAAGGTCATTGAGATGGAGTCGGAGGCAGGCGCCGCGGGCACTGTTCACGGTTCGCTCGCCGCGGGCGCGCTTACGACTACGTTTACTGCGTCGCAGGGTCTTCTTCTCATGATTCCGAACATGTACAAGATCGCTGGCGAACAGCTGCCAAGCGTATTTCACGTGTCGGCGCGTACCGTGTCTTCACACTCATTGAACATTTTCGGCGATCACAGCGATGTCTACGCTTGCCGCCAGACCGGCTTTGCCATGCTTGCCGAAACCAATCCGCAGGAAGTCATGGATCTTAGTCCGGTCGCGCATCTTGCCGCGCTGGAGGGAAAGGTTCCGTTCATCAATTTCTTCGACGGTTTCCGCACGTCCCATGAGATTCAAAAGATTGAGAAATGGGATTACGACGATTTAAAGGAAATGTGTCCTATGGACGCGGTGGAGGCGTTCCGGAAGCACGCGCTTAACCCTGAGCATCCGGCGGCACGCGGCTCCCATGAGAACGGGGACGTGTTCTTCCAGCACCGCGAGGCGTGCAATAAGGCATATGACGAACTACCTGCGGTCGTGGAAAAATACATGAAAAAAATCAACGAGAAGCTGGGCACCAACTACGATCTGTTCAACTATTACGGCGCGCCCGACGCGGATCGCGTAATAATCGCCATGGGCTCCGTATGCGATGTCGCGGAGGAGGTCATCGACTATTTGAGCGCGAAAGGCGAGAAGGTCGGACTTATCAAGGTGCGCCTGTACCGTCCTTGGTCGCCTAAGGCCATCTTGAAGGTTCTTCCTAAGACTGTAAAGAAGATCGCCGTGCTCGACCGCACGAAGGAGCCGGGCTCCCTTGGAGATCCTCTTTACCTTGATGTGGCAGCCACGCTTCGCGAGGCCGGTCTGGACGATATAGTGCTTACGGGCGGCCGGTACGGATTGGGTTCAAAGGATACGCCTCCTTCATCAATTTTTGCCGTATATAAGGAGCTTGAAAAGGACGATCCTAAGAAGCGCTTCACCATAGGCATAGTCGACGACGTTACGAATTTGAGTCTGCCTGAGGTTAAGCCGGCTCCAATCACGTCGGCTCCGGGCACGAAGGAGTGCAAGTTTTGGGGACTTGGCGGCGACGGCACGGTCGGAGCCAACAAAAACTCTACCAAGATTATCGGCGACCATACCGACAAGTACATACAGGCGTATTTCCAGTACGATTCCAAAAAGACCGGCGGCGTGACGATTTCGCACCTGCGCTTCGGGGATCAGCCTATCAAGAGCCCATATTACATAAATCAGGCGGATTTCGTCGCGTGCCACAACCCTTCGTATGTGGTGAACGGATTTAAGTTGGTCCAGGACGTAAAGCCGGGCGGAGTGTTAATGATCAACAGCCAGTGGTCCGACGAGGAGCTTGACTCCAAGCTTGACGCGGCGTCAAAGAAATATATTGCGGACAACAATATTCAGCTTTATACGATCAATGCCATAGACAAGGCTATTGAAATCGGCATGGGCAAGCGCACGAATACCATTTTGCAGTCCGCTTTCTTTAAACTTGCCGACATCATGCCTATCGACCAGGCTGTCGACTATATGAAGCAGGCTGCCAAGAAGTCTTACAGCAAAAAGGGCGACGCCGTTGTGGAGATGAACTACAAGGCAATCGACGCCGGCGTTGACGCCACGCACAAGGTTGAGATCCCGGACTCTTGGAAGAATCCTGCGCCAGATGCTCCTGCAAAGGAGGTCAAGGGACGTCCGGAAGTAGTAAAGATGGTAAAGGATCTTTTGGATCCGATTTCTAAGATGGACGGCGACAGCCTTCCGGTATCCGCGTTCGCCAATAATCCGGACGGCCAGTTTGAAACGGGCGCCTCCGCGTACGAAAAGCGCGGCACTGCCGTGACGGTTCCTACATGGGATCCTGAAAAATGCGCCCAGTGCAACAATTGCGCGTTCGTATGCTCCCACGCGACTATTCGTCCGTTCCTGCTTACGCCCGAGGAGGTTGCGGCGGCTCCGTCCAACATAAAGACGGCTGACGACAAGTCTAAAAAGACGTCATATAAATTCACTATGAGCGTATCTCCTCTCGACTGCATGGGATGCGGCGAGTGCATTACGGTATGTCCTGTCGAAGGAGCGATTAAGATGGTTCCTCAGGAACAGGAGGCGGACGAGCAGCCTGTATTTGACTACCTGGTTGAAAATGTCGGCAAGAAGGACAGCGGCTTTGCGGACGCTACGCCAAAGGGAAGCCAGTACAACCAGCCTCTTCTTGAGTTCTCCGGCAGCTGCGCGGGCTGCGCGGAGACGTCATACGCCCGCCTGATTACGCAGCTTTTCGGTGAGCAGATGTATATTTCAAACGCGACGGGCTGCTCGTCAATCTGGGGCAATCCGGCCGCGACGTCGCCATATACCGTAAATAAGGATTCAAAGAAGGGTCCGGCTTGGTCCAATTCGCTTTTTGAGGACAATGCCGAGCACGGACTTGGCATGTACATCGGCCAGAAGTATCTGCGCGACATGGCAATCGATTCGGTAAAGGCGTGCGCGTCTTCCGACAAGGCGTCTGGCGAGCTTAAGGCGGCTGCTGATAAATTCATCGAAACGAAAGATGACACGAAGGCCAATGCCGACGCGGTCAAGGCGCTTATTCCAGAGCTTGAAAAAGCGGCGGCGGCCGGATGTCCTGACGCAAAGGCCGCGCTTGAAAAGAAGGACTACCTTTCCAAAAAGTCCGTATGGATTTTTGGAGGCGACGGCTGGGCATACGATATAGGCTTTGGAGGGCTCGATCATGTGCTTGCGTCGGGCGAAAATGTAAACGTTATGGTATTTGACACGGAGATGTATTCCAATACCGGCGGACAGGCTTCGAAGGCTTCAAACATCGGCGAGGTTTGCCAGTTCGCCGCGGCGGGCAAGGAGGTAGGCAAGAAGAGCCTGGCCGAGATCGCCATGAGCTACGGATATGTTTACGTGGCGCAGATAGCGCTTGGCGCGAACCCCGCGCAGGCTGTCAAGGTTATTTCCGAGGCCGAGGCCTACAACGGCCCTTCGCTTATTATCGGATACGCTCCATGCGAGCTTCACGGAATAGCCAAGGGAGGCATGAATCACTGCCAGGACGAAATGAAGAAGGCCGTAAAGGCAGGATATTGGAACTTGTTCTCATTCAATCCTGCGCTTAAGGCGGAGGGCAAGAATCCGTTTACCCTTACGTCAAAGGAAGGCGACGGCTCGTATCAGGACTTCCTCAACAACGAGTCGCGCTATACGCGGCTCATCAAGCCGTTCCCTGAACGCGCGGAGAGGCTGTTTAAGGAGTCCGAGGACGCCGCCAAGGAACGCTACGAGCACCTGCAGAAACTGGTTGAGCTTTACAAATAGGCAAAAATCCTTATAAAAGATTTGAACCGGCTGCCATGCCTTTTTGGGGCATGGCAGTTTTTATAATGGCGCGACGGCCAAATGGAAACAAACGTCGGCAAGGCGGCAGCGCATATGAAGACTATAGGAATAATAGCGGAATACAACCCGTTTCATAACGGCCATGCGTACCAGATTGAGGCCGTAAAAGAAATGTTTGGAGCCGACGCCGTCGTTGCGGTCATGAGCGGCGATTTCGTGCAGAGGGGAGGGGCGGCCTTTGCCGACAAGCGTCTGCGCGCCCGCATGGCGTTGGACGGCGGGGCCGATTTTGTATTTGAGCTGCCCGCGGCATATTCTACGGCAAGCGCCGAGATATTTGCGCTTGGGGGCGTAGCCATGCTTGAAGCGCTTGGTTTTGTGGATGGAATATGCTTTGGATGCGAATGTCCCGACCTGGGCCTGCTTGAAGAGCTTGCCGACGTATTTCTTGACAGGCGCGGCGAACTTGACGCTATGATAAAAGAATTTACAAAGTCGGGATACTCATATCCCGCGGCGCGCCATAAAGCGGCGTCAAAGCTTTGCCCCGAGGCGCTAAAAGACGGCTTAAAGGCCGCCGCGGCCCCAAATAATATACTTGCGATCGAATATTTAAAGGCGCTAAAGCGGCTGAAAAGCGATATTGACGCGTATCCGCTAAAAAGACGGGGAGCATCCCATGATGACGTAAATTATGGCGCGAATAGGCTTTATCCGCGTGAAGACGGCGCAAGATTTGCGTCCGCCGCGGCCATAAGGAGCGCGTTTGAAAATGAGCCGGATCCCTTCGCGGCTGTTGGCGGGTTTGTGCCAAAAGAAACGTTTCGCGCGCTAAAGGAAAATACCGGCCGGATAAACGTAGGGGACGCCATGTTTTCCGATATGCTGTACTACAAGATAAGGAGCTTGATGTCGCGCGCTGATCCATGCGGGGAGCTTATGACGTATTGTGACGTGTCGGAAGAAATCGCGCGCAGGATTATTAAAAACATCGGCAGATATGACGACTTTGCGGGGTTCGCGGCCACATTAAAGACTAAGCAGTACACATATTCAAGGATATGCCGCGCGCTCATCCATATATTGCTTGACGTCCGTCGGACTGATCTGCCTTTCGAGAGTCTAGGCGCAGGCGCAAGGCTTGACGCGCGAAAAATAACGCCGTACGCCAGGCTTTTGGGGCTGAACACAAAAAAAAGCGGACTGTTAAAAAAAGCGCCGTCCGGGATGGTCGCGGTGAGCGCCGCAAACGCCTTTAAGCACGCGGAAGAGGCGGACGATGAGCGGGCAAAAAGAATGCTTGAAATCGATATTTTTGCGGCGGACGTCTACAGATACGCGGCGGGCCGGGGTACGGGAGAAAAAAACGCGCTTCCCGATGAGTACAGGGCGGGCGTTGAAATTAAATAAGACTTTAAGGCCTTAACGCCCGCGCGCCGTACGGGCGCTAAGGCCGGAGAAAAGAAACGCGGCGCAGAAACGAGGATTGAAATGAATATATTGGTTGTAAATTGCGGAAGTTCTTCTTTAAAGTTCCAGCTTATCGATTCCGAAACCGAAAAGGCTGTAGCGTCGGGAAATTGCGAGCGGATAGGCCTGGATGGAAAGATCACATACAAGGCGAAAGGCGAAAAGATTTCGCTTGACGCGGATTTTCCAAATCACGAGGTAGCTATTAAAAAGGCCCTTGAACTGCTCACGGACGCGAAAACGGGCGTCATAGGCTCTCTTGGCGAAATAAGCGCCGTCGGCCACCGCATGGTGCATGGGGGCGAGAAATTCGCGTCGTCCGTGGTCATTACGGAAGATGTAATTAAGGAAATTGAAACGTGCAACGAGCTGGCGCCTCTTCACAATCCCGCCAATATACTTGGGGTGCGCGCGTGCCAGGAGGCCATGCCCAACGTAAAGCATGTAGCGGTATTTGACACCGCGTTTCATCAGACGATGCCAAAAAAGGCCTATATGTACGCGCTTCCCAAGGAATATTATGAAAAGTACGGGGTGCGCCGCTACGGCTTTCACGGCACGAGCCACAGTTTCGTTTCCGAAAGGCTTGCAAAGCTTGCCGGGCTTGATTATGCCAATTCGAAGCTGATTGTATGCCATATAGGCAGCGGCGAAAGCATTTCGGCCATCAAAAACGGAAAATCCATAGACACGAGCATGGGCATGACTCCGCTTGACGGCCTTGTGATGGGCACACGCTCCGGAAGCATAGATCCGGCTATTATTGAATACATATGTCAAAAAGAAAACATAAGCGTAAAAGAAATGACCATGATTCTAAACAAGAAATCAGGCGTGCTTGGCCTGTCGGGCATATCAAATGATTTCAGGGATTTGGTGGAGGCCGCGGCTAAAGGCAATAAAGACGCGGAAGACGCGCTGGACGTAATGACATACCGCGTAATAAAATACATAGGCGCGTATTTCGTGGCGCTTGGCGGCGTCGACGCCATAGCTTTTACCGCCGGCGGCGGCGAAAACAACAGCGAAGTCCGCAGAAGAATAATGGAGGGGCTTACGGCGCTTGGCATAAAAATGGACGAGGAGGCAAATAAAAAACATGGGGAGGAAGTGCTGCTTTCGACTCCCGACAGCAAAGTTCCCGTGTGGGTTGTGCCGACAAACGAAGAGCTTGCGATAGCCAGGGAAACGGTGCGCCTTTTGTGATTTGGCCGCCGTGGCGTTTTTGAATGAAAAATCATTTGACAAGCCCGGTATAAGTTGCTAAGATTATCAATGTAGCTTTTTTGGAGAAACCGATTAGGAGGTGGAGTAAGCAATGTCTATTTGTCCAAAAAACAAGTCCTCAAAATCAAGAAGGAACAAGAGGAGGGCGAATTGGAAGATGACCGCGCCAAATTTAGTAAGATGCAGCAAATGCGGAGCCTTGATGGTTTCCCACAGGGTATGCAAGTCATGCGGCTCGTACAATAAAAGAGAGATTATATCCGATGCGGAGTAGTTTTTAGGCATCGGGCGGATTGATTTTTTTTATGAATTTTCCTGTGGAAAAATTTTTTCCATGGGAAAATTGATTTTATCCGTGCGAAGGAGCTTTGTTTAATGGACGTCCATAAAAAGCACAATGGATGGAAGTTTTTTTTAATTTTTGCCTTTTTCTTGATTGGCATGCTTGCGTATGATTCCGGCGCGGTTGCCGATAATCTTGAAGCGGAGCAGACATGGCCGCCGGACGCGGACGGCAGCCTGCTTGAGGAGCAGGATGCGCCGGGCGAAGAGAAGCCGGAGGTTCGCCGCTTAGGCAAGGTTAAGGGAGTGGTTGTGAAAAGGTATTCCACTCATTCAGTGAAGGTTTCATGGAAAGCGTGCAAAAAGGCAAAGTTTTATCATATATACAGGTCGAAGGAAAAAAACGGCGATGGGAAACTTGCCGGGGTGACGAAGGACGAGAAATACATTGTAAAAAAATTAAAAAATAATACGGACTATTATTTTTACGTCGTGGCGTCCGAAAAAAAAACACCAGGCGAAACCGACGGGCCTCCGTCGGCGAGGGCCCATATGCGTACAAAGACTTTTGTGCGCAAGACCATCATAGCTGGGGATTCGATTGCTAGGGGAATTACAGATTACAACATGCTCGGCATGTTTGACATGAAGGGGAAAAAAGAAGTAGTCGCCGCCGTGGGCTTAAATACCGTCACATTTCGAACGCGCAGGGCGTTTGGCGGGATGTCGGGCCTGCGAAAGGTGATTGACGAAAAGCCGTCGCGGGTTTATATGATGCTTGGCATGAACGAGGTGTATTACAGGAATATCGACGACATGATTAACGACTACGCGGAGTTAGCCAAGGCAATAAAACAGTCGGCACCAGATACCGACGTCGTGCTGTGCGCGATATCGCCTGTGACAAGGGAAGTATGGCAGGGCAGGAAGGGCTTTTCGCAGATTCCCGTATTTAACAAAAAGCTAAAAAAGATGACGAAAAAGATCGGATGCGAGTATTTCGACTATACGGATTTTTTGAAGGGCGCGGACGGTTTTTTGAATGAGGAATACGCGCAAAAAGACGGGTATCACTGGGTTTCGTCCGTTTATCCAAAATTTGCGAAGACGCTGTCAAAATTCGACAAGTCTCTTGACGAATAGTTTTTGACAGGGTGGAATGGCCGCGCGGAAGGATAAAAAATGAATGATGGATTTGGACTAAAAGTTGTAAAAAAAGCCATTTGCTTTGTCATGGCTTTTTTTATCATATGCGGCTTTGCTTCGTACGCGTGTGCCGCGGCAAAAGGAGCGGACTGCGTGGATTTGTGCAAAGCGGCGCTTAAGGCTGGAGACGCGGGACATATGCAATACCAGTCAGACAGTGTTCTTGACTTCGGAGCGCTGTCCATTTCGGACGGGAAGAAGGTAAAGAGCATATTTTACGTATGCGACTCGAAGGAGGCATACAGCCTCTGCGTAATTAAGGCGGACAACGTGAAAGCCGCGAAGGCGCTTGAGAAGAAGCTTAAAAAGTATAAGAAAAACAACTGCGGCAGCGACTACCTGCAGGATTATGAGCCCGACGAACGAGCCGCGTTTAAAAACGCTGTTTGCGGCAGGAAAAAAAGCTTCGTCTGGTATATTGCGATGTCCGCGAAAAAGTCGGTAAATCTTGCCGGAGAGGCGGCCATAAGGAAAAAATTGCAATAAGCGCGTGAAGGAAGTTAGTCTTAATGGTTTTTAGCAGTTTATTGTTTTTGTTTCGTTTTCTTCCAATAGTTTTGGCGTCATATTATATTCTGCCAAAAAGACTTCGCAACGCCGCGCTGTTTGCGGCCAGTCTTTTCTTTTACGCATGGGGCGAGCCGGTTTACGTCGTACTCATGCTTTTTTCAACGGTAACGGATTATCTGGCCGGAATGGCCGTATCGCGCTGCAGGGAGCGCGGATTAAAAAGATTGGCTTTTGCGGCGGCGGCATGTTCCGTCGCCGTCAATTTGTCCCTGCTTGGCTTTTTCAAGTATTCGGGCTTTTTTGCGTCGATCATAAAAAGGCTTTTAGGGATTGACGTTCCAAGCGTGGACGTTTCCCTGCCGATAGGAATATCGTTTTATACCTTCCAGACTATGTCATATACGATAGACGTGTATCGCGGCGACGCGGAACCGCAGAAGGACTTTATAGCGTTCGGGGCTTTTGTGTCCTTGTTTCCGCAGCTTATAGCGGGACCGATAGTGAGATACAAGACGGTGGCGGAGCAGCTTAAAGGACGCAGGGAAAGCGTCGATATGTTTTGCAATGGAATTTTTCGTTTTATGACGGGCCTTGGGAAAAAAGTCCTGATAGCCGACCAAATCGGGATGCTGTGGGGTGAGATATCGGGCACCGATTCATCTATTGCGTCGGCGTCGGCCTGGCTTGGAATAGCGGCTTTTACGCTTGAAATATATTTTGATTTCTCTGGATATTCGGATATGGCGATTGGTCTGGGCGCGATGTTTGGATTTTCATTTCCGGAAAACTTCAATTATCCGTACGAGGCGGACAGCATTACAGATTTTTGGCGCCGCTGGCATATTTCTCTGGGCACATGGTTTAGGGATTACGTATATATTCCGCTTGGCGGAAACAGAAAGGGAAAAGGCAGGCAGCTGCTTAACATTTTCATCGTGTGGGTCCTTACGGGTCTGTGGCACGGCGCGCATTGGAACTTTGTGCTGTGGGGCCTTTATTACGGAGTTATTCTGGCGATTGAAAAATTGTTTTTAAAACCGGTTCTTTTAAAGCTGCCTTCCATCGTGAGGCATGTCTATGTGATGCTTGCCGTCATGCTCGGATGGAGCCTGTTTGAGAGGCAGGATATGGCGGACGCGTCCGCGTTTACAAACGCGATGTTTTTGAGGACAGGTTCGGGATTTATAAACGCGGATACGCTTTACTGGATTCGTTCGTATTTAGTAATGTTTATTGTCGCAATAATTTTTTCGACGTCGATTCCGAAAAAGATCGCGAACAGGAAGATTTTTCCCGAGGGCAGCGCGAGAACGGAATTGGCCCGCATGGCGGCCTGCGCCTTTTTGTTTGCCGCGTGCGTCGCGATGCTTGTAAATTCGTCATACAGCCCTTTCTTATATCTGCGTTTTTAGGCGCGGACGTTTTTAATTGGGACGAATTAAGCGGCGGGAGATTTTTATGAAAAAATACAGGATATGCATGATAGCCGGTTTTTGCCTTGTTCTTTTGTTTTGCACATGCGCGTCCATGTCGGCTCCAAACGGCGGATTTTCAGATACGGAAAACAGGGAGCTCGCGAAAAAGCCGGTTTTTTTGGCGAAAAGTTTTTTAAAGGGAAAATATCAGCGCAAATATGAAAAGTGGCTAAATGACGGTTTTTTTTCGAGGGACGCATGGACCGCGGCAGCGGCCGGGATGCAGGCTCTGGAGGGAAAGACGGACGTCAATGGAGTATATCTTGGAAAAGGCGGATACCTTTTGGAAAAATACGACGAAAGGGATTATGACGCGGAGCAGGTGGAAGAAAACATAAAAAATCTTTCAACCTTTTTAAACTATTGCGTGAAGCGATATGGGAAGGATCATGTGCGGTGCGTGATGGTTCCGTCAAAAACGGAGGCGCTTGCGGACAAGCTCCCCGCTTTTGCGCGGGCGTTTGACGCCTCGGACGCGGTTTTGGAATTGAAAAAAAGCCTTGATGAAAAAGATATACTGCTTGAGGCGCGGGACGCGCTTAGCGGACACGAGGACGAGTATATTTATTACCGCACCGACCATCACTGGACTACGCTTGGCGCGTATTACGCATGGGAGGATCTTGCAAAATCGCTTGGGCTGCCAGAGAGGGATAAAGGGCATTATCGTCGCGAGACGGCATTTAATGATTTTTACGGCACAACATACAATAAAGCCCATGTTGCTGTTCCCCGCGACAGGGTGGAGATTTTTCATAATCCCGCGGAGGGCGGCGTATCCGTTATGATTGACGGCGAAAAGCCGTCGCCGTCGCTGTATTTTTACGATGAGGCTAAAAGCGGATTTAACAGATATAATGTTTTTTTATCGAAGAATACGTTTAAAATCACGATCGCGTCCAAGTCCGGATCGGGAAAAAGCCTCCTGCTTGTCAAAGATTCCTTCGCCAACTGCTTTGTGCCCTTTTTGACGGAAGACTACGGGCGGATCATAATGATAGACTGCCGGTACGGGAAGACGCCGATAAAGGACGTTATTGAAGAAATTGGAGAGATAACGGACGTGCTTGTGATGTTTAATAACGCGAAATTTATGGAAAATTTAAAATTGGGCATGTTGGCCGACGTAGGCGGGAAGGAAACGGGCATGAAAAAATTTGATCCCGATGAATTTTTAAAGTAGTCGGCGGCCGCGCCTTTAAGCGCGCCCTACATTACGGCGGACAGCTGCAGCAGCGTGAAGTCGCGCCAAAACGTTTTTTTTTCGTCTATCGGACCTTCGGGCAGCATATAAAAACAGAGCCTGTCGC
>CAZTVO010000031.1:0-4467 GCA_964617075.1 uncultured Jutongia sp. | reverse complement strand
GGCGTTTTTTCATCTAGCCCGCGGAGGGTAAGCGATGGCACGAAGACGCCTTCGCTCTTGACGTAGCATGTCGAGGCGGAGGCTTTTTTATTATTTTTTTTGTCCGCCGGGCCGCACAGGCTCTTATGCAGTGCCATGTCCTTTTCCTTTATGTAGTAATAGTCGCCATATGCGTCGTAAAAGCGTTTTAGCGTTCCGCGCATGACGGGAGCCGAAAGGATGCCGGAATTTTTTTCTATAAGAATCGACGCGTCGGAGATGGCCGGGATTTTTAAGTTTTTTGATTCCTCGCCGTCTTTTGAAAATATGACGCTTTTTGGGTAGCCTTTTTTAATGGCCGTCTTTTTAGGCACGTTTGCGCCGTGCGTGAAATGTATGTTTATGAAGCCGTTGCCGGGAACGATTTTGGATATTAAAATGTCGTTTTCATCCGAAAAGACTTTTTTGTACGACAGTATGCCACATAACTCCCGCATGTGCGCCAGGTCGTCGCGGTTGTGGGCAAGCAGGCGTTTTTCAAGCTCGGGGGCTTTTTGCGGCGATATTATTTTTATCTGCATGTATTCTGAATACATTTTGGCCAGCGTATCCGCGCCGCACGCGTCGTCGCGCGTTATTCCGAGCCATTGTTCCAGCGCGGACCGGCTTGTTTTTTCTATGGACAGCGTCTTTTTTAGCGGGCGGATAAGCGCAAGCAGGTCGAGCGAGAGCCTGCCCGACGAATCGCTAAATATTTTAGCACAGTGCTTGTTTAGGCTTATGCCGTGTTTTTTGCATTTGCTTAGTATAAACGGGATGTCGAAAGCTTTTCCATTGAAATGATATAGATATTTAAAGCCGTCAAGCATCTCCAAAAAAGATTTTAGCATCAATTCTTCGCTTTTGTAGTCGTCCGCGAAAAATTGCCTCAGATGCCACGCGTCCGCGTTTGAATCAAAATACATGGCGCCTATTATGCAGATGGACGCGACATTTGGCACAAGTCCGGTAGTTTCTATGTCGAAAAACAATATTTCTTCTTTAGGCTGTGGAAACTTGTATTCGTATTTTAATGGCTCCGCATAGCTTTCTATCGTTTTCATCTGTCGCCTCCGTTATTTTTGTAATATATTAGCTTATCTTGGCCGCGTACGCAAGAGTTGGACAAAAACGCGCCGATATGGTATCATATGAGGAATTATTTGGTGGGAACCGTTCTTATGCGAGTAGATAGGAAGGCGGAATTTGTCATGATGTATACGAACGTGTGCAAACACTGCCATAAGGTTTTTAAGGCAAAGATAAGGACACTTTGCTGCAAGGAGTGTCGGAGCGAGGACGACGACAAGCTCGACGACATCGTCAAATATTTAAAGCTGTATCCTAACAGCAATGCCCTTCAGATATCCGAAGAACTTGGAATACATCCGTATGTAATATTGAAGTATATGGAAGAGGGATGGCTTGGGGAATCGAACGGCGAGTTTAGCAGGCTGCCGGATTAGCTTTGGTGCGTGGAGGGCGCCATGATAAATTATATTAAGGGAACGCTGGCCGACATAAATAATGACGGCGCGGTGGTCGAGGCCGGCGGCATTGGATATGAGGTTCTTATGCCGGTTTCCGCGCTTGAGGCGCTTCCGCGCGTAGGAAGCGAAGTAAAGATATTTACGTATATGCATGTGCGCGAGGATCTGCTCCAGCTTTTCGGATTTATGTCAAAGGAGGATTTGCGCGTTTTTAGGCTGCTTATAACCGTAAACGGCGTCGGACCAAAGGGGGCGCTAGGAATGCTTGGCATGATGAGCGCCGACGATATAAAGTTCGCCGTTTTGGCGGGCGACGCAAAGGCAATGTCAAAGGCGCCCGGAGTAGGAATAAAGACCGCCGGGAAAATAATTCTTGAGCTTAAGGATAAGATGGGCATGGAGGTGGATGTCGGCGGCGAGGGCCGCGGGACGGCAAAAGCGGGTTCGGACAAGGACTCGCAGATGGCGGCGGACGCCAGGGAGGCGCTAGTCGCGCTTGGGTATATGCCGGCGGACGCGGCGAGGGCCGTGCGCGGCGTGGAGTCGGGCTCGTATTCGAGCGTAGAGGAGCTTTTAAAATTGAGCTTGAAAAATTTGTGATGCGGGCGAAGCAGCGGAGGTAAAGTTTAGCGCATGGAAAAAAGGAGCATTGCCACGGAGCTTACGGACGAGGATCTTGGCATTGAAACGAGCCTTAGGCCGCGTCGGCTTAGGGATTATGTGGGGCAGGAGAAGGTAAAGGACAATCTTAAAGTTTACATAGAAGCCGCGAAGCGGCGCGGCGAGCCCCTGGACCACGTGCTTTTGTACGGCCCGCCAGGGCTGGGAAAGACTACGCTCGCGGGGATAGTTGCGAACGAGATGGGCGTGAATTTTAAAGTTACGGCAGGGCCCGCCATAGAAAAGCCCGGCGAGATGGCATCGATACTTAACAACCTTAACGATGGCGACGTGCTTTTTATCGATGAGATACACAGGCTCGGCAGGCAGGCGGAGGAGGTTTTGTATCCTGCCATGGAAGATTACGCGATCGACGTTATGATTGGCAAGGGAGCCGCCGCGCGCTCGATTCGCCTTGAACTCCCAAAGTTTACGCTTATAGGCGCGACGACAAGGGCGGGCATGCTTTCGGCACCGTTGCGCGACAGGTTCGGCGTAGTAAACAGGCTGGAATTTTATACGGCCGACGAGCTTGCGGATATCATAAGAGCCTCGGCCGTAAAGCTTGACGTGGACATCGACGAGGATGGCGCGAAAGAGCTTGCCAAACGATCCAGGGGAACGCCGCGCCTTGCCAATCGGCTGCTTAAGCGCGTGAGGGATTTCGCGCAGATAAAATACGATGGAAAAATCACAAAGGAAGTCGCAAATTTCGCGCTTGACCTTCTAGAAGTCGACAGGGCGGGCCTTGATGGCGCGGACAGGCTTATAATCATGACGCTTATAAACAGCTTTGGCGGCGGGCCGGTGGGAGTGGAGGCGCTTGCCGCAACGATAGGAGAGGACGCGGAAACGCTCGAGGACGTGTACGAGCCCTATCTTGTCCAAAACGGATTTATAATAAGGACGCCAAGGGGGCGCGTCGCGTCAGACGCGGCGTACAGGCATTTTGGAATAGAAAAGGATTGACGCCGTTTTATAGGAATTTTAGGAGCTCTTCGTGAAGCTGCTTTGCCCTGGCCTGCCATGTATGGCTTTTTATGGCATATTGAAACGCTTCGCGCTGTATTTCGGACATGTGTTCTTCATCGCTTAAAAGATTGTTTATTATGAAAGGCAGCATCTCCAGCTGTTTTAGGTCGTAAAAGACGGCGTTTTTGTCGGGGGAAAGCGTTTCGTCAAGATACTTGCTGTGGTCGGTCGCGCACACGGCGCCGTTTAGCATTGAGTTGAATACGCGGTCGTGGGCGCCGTCTTTAAACCATGGCATTACGTTTATTGAGATTTTGCTTTGCGATATGGCTTTTAGGCAGTCGATGGACGCGCCGGCCTCAAATGTCAGATTTTCGGGATGCCTGCAGCAGAGTTTTTGCCAGCCCTTGCCGACGCAATGCACTTTTATTCCGTCGTCGACAAGTTTTTGTATCGTTTTTCCACGGAAATAAAAACGAACATACGTGTCTATAAATATCATATTGGAGATGGCCTGGCGTATTTGGACGTCGCTAGCGTCTGGGAACTCGTTTCGTATGTGGCGTTCCATTACGGCGTCGTCAGGCTGATCAGGATCGGATATGAGGTCGTTTATGATTTCATTGTAAAATTCCGCGTATTCTTCGCCGTTTCTTACGATATATTTGTCAAAGTCTTCCGGAGCCGTATAATTTCCGGTAAAGACGACGTCTATGGGGCGCTTATGCATGTCCATATACCCGCCGTCGGGGAACAGGGCTGTTCCGCCAAGGGGCATGAAAGGGCCTCTTTTTAGCGACGGATAATATTTTTTCATATATTTCGCATGATACCTGTCTATTGAAATTTCATAGTATATTTTTGGATGAATTTCGTAAAGTTCCGGATAGTAGAAGGGATGGTCGACGACGATGTTGACGCACGGAATCTTTCTCCTGTCCCATATAGATATTCCATCCATGTCAAAAAGGGATGTTTCCATGTGTATTCCGTCAAAGTTGAACGTGACAAGCATCGTGTCGAAGGAATCCGCGAAGCCATATAGCTTTTCCGCGCTTTCCTCCTCGGCGTTCTGGTCGAAGAGGAATGTCTTGTAGCCAATAGCCTCAAAGCCTTTCTTAAGCTGATATGAAAAAAACTCAAGCGTTTCCGTGCCCCCGACCATCAGTACTATTTTGTGGCGCATAGCAATCCCCGTTTCTGCGCTGTTTTACTGCAAAGGCAGCTGCGCGAAAATCAATTAACCCACTTTTAGCAGTATACCAAAAAATTGAATTGCGCGCCACAGATATTTCGGCCGCCCGCGCCGGGGGCTGTAAAACTTGTT
>CAZTVO010000030.1:10118-18589 GCA_964617075.1 uncultured Jutongia sp. | reverse complement strand
TGACGGAGATCTCCCTTGCGTGGCTGCTGACAAAAGTGACCGCCCCGGTGGTGGGCGCGACGAAGTTCTCCCATGTGGATGGCGCGGCCAACGCGGTGGATATGGAACTGACACAGGATGAAATGGACTATCTGGAGGAACTGTATGTCCCGCACGCCCTTGTAGGCGTGATGGCGCAGAACGGGAAATAAATTTGGCGGAGGCAAATCAAAATGGAAAAGATCACGCAAACAGTGCCGCCATTCGTAAAATCATTAGTGCCAATAAAGCATTTGATATAGTCAGGGAAATTGGGTATTATATAAAAGTTGGAAGAGTTTTTATTTGACGTTGTGAAAGGATGTGAAAAGAATGAATGTTTGCCCGGGAGGGAAAAGGAAGGAAAAAATTTTAAGGATGGCAGCGGCGTTTGCGGCGCTGTTGGCTTTGGCGGCCTTTATGTCTGCGGGGCTTGAAATGAGGTCTATGGCGGCGGGAGAAGCTTTAGGGTACATAACGTTAAATAAAAAAAGTATTACCATGGAGGCAGGCAGCAGAGCAACGTTGAAAATAAAATCGGCTAGGCCGAAAGGCGCCGCAAAAAAAGTGACGTGGAAATCGTCCAACAAAAAGGTTGCGGCCGTAAATTCCAAAGGCATCGTAAGGGCGAAAAACGCGGGAACCGCCGTGATTGCGGCAAAAGCCGTAAAGGGAGCCGCCAAGGCGAAATGCGTTGTAAAAGTCGTAAACGATTCAAAAAAGGATGCTTCCGGGAATAAGGGGCCTTAGAATCAAAGGAGAAAAGGAAAATGAAGATTAAAGTAACAGACGGAAATCATACCGTGATATTTAGGCTCAATGACAGTCCTGCCGCCAAGTCGCTTTATCGCCAGCTTCCGCTTGCCGTTGACGTGGAAAATTATTCCAACGATGAGAAAATTTTTTATCCAAAAAAACTTGACACGAGCAAAGCCGTCAACGCGAACGCAAAGAAGGGGACGCTTGCGTATTTTTCGCCATGGGGCGACGTAGTTATGTATTATAGGGATTTTGGATCTTATAATGGGCTTTATGAGCTGGGAGAGGCGGTTTCCGGTTTGGATGAGATAAAATTGCTTTCCGGGAAAATAAACGTAACCGCCGTTGAATGAGTTTGCTGCTTTTTTCGCAAGTAAAATATATTTTAACAAATTAGGAGGATTATAGGCATGAATGAAAAGGTCACTCAAACTGCAGGAAGAGATCAGCTTGGAGAATTCGCTCCGGACTTTGCCCACTACAATGACGATGTTTTGTTTGGAGAGAACTGGAATAGCGGCGGCATAGACATAAAAACGCGCTGCATCGTCACTGTTGCGGCGCTGGTAGGTTCCGGAATCACGGATTCTTCGCTTGTCCATCATCTGCAAAATGCCAAAGCGCACGGTGTTACAAAAGAGGAGATTGTCGCTGTCATTACGCATACCGCGTTTTACGCGGGCTGGCCGAAGGGCTGGGCGGCTTTGCGCCTTGCGAAAGAGGTGTGGAACGAAAAGATGCCCGCGGAAATGGATAAAGAGCGGTATCAGGAGAGCATTTTCTTTCCAATAGGCGCTACGAACGACGCGTACGCGCAGTATTTTGTTGGGCAGAGCTATCTGGCGCCAATTTCTGGCGAGCCTTTTGCGATGTCGAATGTGACATTCGAGCCGGGGTGCCGCAATAATTGGCATATTCACCATGCGAAAACGGGAGGCGGACAGATGCTTATCTGCGTTGGCGGCCGAGGATGGTATCAGGAGTGGGGCAAGGAGCCTAAAGAGATGACGCCCGGCGTCGTGATTGCAATACCTGAAGGCGTAAAGCACTGGCACGGCGCGGCGGCGGACAGCTGGTTCTCGCACATCGCCTTTGGGATTCCCGGCACGGAATGCTCTAACGAGTGGCTTGAGCCTGTCGACGCGGCCGATTATGAAAAGCTTAAGTAGCGCGGGATAATAAGGCGGCCAAGCATTATGAAAAAGGAGGCAGTTTATGGTTGACAATATTGAAGTCTTTAAGCAAAACAGCATCAGGATTAAAACAGACGAAAAAACGATATATGTCGATCCATTTCAAATAAATGGAGAGCCGCGCGACTCGGACTGTATTTTTATTACCCATGATCATTCGGATCATTTTTCTCCGGAAGATATAAAAAAAGTGGCGGGAAGAGATTTTATTCTAACCGTTCCAAAAAAGATGGAAAAGGCGGCAAAAGACGCTGTTTCCACGCTAGGCGGCCGCATCGAGACGGTAAGTCCCGGAGAGAGGCGCCGCATTGGCGGCATAGATGTGGAGACAGTGCCCGCGTATAATATTTCAAAGCCGTTTCATCCGAAAGGAGCGGGGTGGGTTGGATACATTCTGCAGATAAACGGCAAGCGCGTCTACATTGCGGGCGATACCGACGCCACCGCGGAGGCAAGGGCGGTAAAGTGCGACGTAGCCCTTGTGCCTATTGGAGGAGTGTACACTATGGACGCGAAGCAGGCCGCAAAGCTGGTAAACGAAATTATGCCGGAGGCTGCTATACCGGTTCATTACGGAATTGTGTCGGGAAAGCCGGGAGATGAGAAAATTTTTGCGGCAAACGTGAATGAAGCGGTCAAGACGGCGCTAAAGATTTCTTTTTAGCGTCTGCGCGGACGCGGCAAGGAGACTGTCGGTAAATTTTTAAAAGAATGGGGATTTGCAGATATGACGATTGAAAACGAGAGGCGGCGTCCTAAAGGAATGGAGATTGACATAGACACCGCGGACGCCGAGCCGCTTGACGTTCCCAAATCCATGAATACAAAGGATGCCGCCGCGCTAAATCAAAACAATATGGCGGCTGAGCGCACGGAATTTGCCAAAGTGCGCACCGATTTGGCCTTGACTAATACTATGCTTGCCATAGACAGGACGCATCTTTCGTATCTTAGAACCATTGTATCGCTTATAGGGGCCGCGGCCACGCTTTATAAAGCGCTTCCGCTGCTTGGGATCACGCAGAAGTTTACTATTTGTCTTACTTTTTTTCTGATAATAAGTTCCGTATACTTCATTTACAAGGATGCCTCCACGTATCCCAAAATGAAGCGCCATCTGCGCGAGCTTGAAGAACGCACTGAAAAGCTGGCTATGGAATTGGAAAGCAAAATATATAAGCTGCAAAAGGAGGGTGACGGCTAGGCTGGGGCGGTTTTGCCGCTCCGGTCTCCGCTAGTCTTTGTTATATAAATCTCTGGTATACACTTTTTCCTTTATGTCGTTTAATTCCTCGTGAAAGCGGTTTGTGATCACGACGTCGCATTCGTCTTTAAATTTTTCCAAAGATTTTTCGACCCGGCTCCCGAAAAATTTCTCATCCTTTAGGGTAGGTTCGTATACTATTACTTCGGCGCCTTTGGCTTTCAGCCTTTTCATGACGCCCTGGATGGAGGACTGCCTGAAATTGTCCGAGCCCTCTTTCATGGTCAGGCGGTATATTCCTATCGCGACCGGCCTGCCCGATGTTCCATCCCGTCCGGAATTGCCAACGAAATATCCCGCTTTTTCCAAAATACGCTCCGTGACAAAGTCTTTTCTTGTCGAATTGGATTTGACGATTGCCTCTATTAAATTTTCGGGGACGTCTTTATAATTTGCCAGAAGCTGCTTTGAGTCCTTAGGCAGGCAGTATCCCCCGTAGCCGAAGGACGGATTGTTATAGTAGTTTCCGATGCGCGGGTCAAGGCAGACGCCGTCTATTATCTGCATGGCGTCCAGTCCGCGCATTTCAGCGTACGTGTCCAGCTCGTTAAAAAAGCTTACGCGCATTGCCAAGTATGTGTTTGCGAACAGTTTGACGGCTTCCGCCTCCGCCGCTCCGGTGAAGAGAACGGGAATTTCCTCTTTTATGGCGCCCTGACTTAGCATTTTGGCGAACCTGGCCGCGGCGTCGAAAATTTTTTTATCGTCCCGCGCCGTGCCGATTATTATTCGCGAGGGAAACAGATTGTCGTATAAAGCCTTGCCCTCCCTTAAAAATTCGGGCGAAAATATGATGTTTTTTGTGCCGAATTTTTTTTTCACCGAGTCCGTATATCCTACGGGAACCGTGGATTTTATGACTATGACGGCGTTTGTGTTGATTTTTAGAACCGCTTCTATGACCGATTCTACACTGGAAGTGTCAAAAAAATTCATTTTAGGATCGTAATTTGTGGGCGTGCTTATGATTACGTAATCCGCGCCGCGGTACGCGTATTCGGCATCCAGCGTCGCCTCCAAATCCAAATCATGTTTGGAAAGGTATTCTTCTATTTCGCTGTCGATGATGGGAGACTTTTTGTTATTGATCATTTCAACTTTTTCGGGCACGACGTCCAGCGCGCGTACCTCGTTGTGCTGCGCAAGCAATATGGAATTTGACAAGCCTACGTATCCCGTTCCCGCAACGGCAATCTTTGCCTTTTTTTTCATGTCCGCTCTCCCCTCTTCGTTTTAGTCGCAGCGCGTCGCCGACAAATTTTACTCCCAAGCATTATACAGTAAAGCATATCCAATTTCAATAGCGGCAAGCCGCGCTCCGCGCCTCGCGTGAATGTAGACTTATGCAAAGTTATGTGTTATCATCATGCATCGGAAAGAAAGAGGGAATTTCCTAAAGGGGGAATCAGGGGAAAATGAAGCTTGGAATTGTTGGACTGCCAAACGTCGGCAAGAGCACGTTGTTTAATTCACTGACAAAAGCGGGGGCTGAGTCGGCAAATTATCCATTTTGCACGATAGAGCCTAACGTGGGCATGGTTCAAGTGCCGGATGAGAGGCTTGAGACTCTCGCAAAGATGCATAATTCAAAAAGAATTGTGCCTGCGACGATAGAATTTGTCGATATAGCGGGGCTCGTAAAGGGGGCTTCCAAAGGCGAAGGACTCGGCAACCAGTTCCTTTCAAATATACGCGAGGTGGACGCGGTAGTGCATGTGGTGAGGTGCTTTGAGGACGGCAGCATAACCCATGTGGAGGGGGACATAGATCCGCTTCGGGACATCGAAACGATAAATCTCGAGCTGCTGTTTTCAGATCTTGAGGTGTTGGAGAGGAGGCACGCCAAGCTTGTCAAGAGCGTGAAGGGCGACAAGACCCTTGTCAAGGAGGAAAATCTTGTCAAAAACCTTATAAGTTTCCTTGAAGATGGAAATATGGCAAAAAGCTATGAAACGGCTGACGATGACGAAAGGGAGATGTTGGCGGGATTTAATCTGCTGACGTACAAGCCTACCATTTACGCCGCCAATGTTGCGGAAGACGAGCTTGCGGACGACGCGGCGGGCAGCGATAAAGTGAACGCCGTTCGCGAATACGCTAAAAAAGAAGGTTCTGAAACTTTTGTCATATGCGCCAGAATTGAACAGGAGATATCGGAGCTTGACGATGACGAAAAAAAGATGTTTTTTGAGGATTTGGGCATTAAGGAATCCGGTCTTGAAAAGCTCATACGCGCCAGCTATTCGCTTCTGGGGCTTATAAGCTTCATTACGTCCGGAGAGATGGAAACTAGGGCTTGGACAATAAAGGCCGGCTCTAAGGCTCCGCAGGCGGCCGGCAAGATTCACTCCGATTTCGAACGCGGCTTTATAAGGGCGGAGGTCGTAAGCTATGACAACTTGGTGAAACAGGGGAGCATGGCCGCAGCGAGGGAAAAGGGGCTTGTGCGCTCCGAAGGCAAGGAATATGTCGTGCAGGACGGAGACGTGATATTGTTCCGCTTCAACGTCTGACGGCGTTTGCGGCGCACCATTGATGGAGGCTGGTATGGGAGCTGATATAAGGTTTCCCCATTTGGGAATAGAGATCGAAAATCTTGGGAAAAGCATATCCATTGGCGGATTTTCAATAGCGTATTACGGAATAGTCATATCTCTGGGAATGATTTTAGGATATTTGATGGTTGTCTGGCAGGCAAAAAGGACGAATCAAAATCCGGATATGTATCTTGATCTCGCGCTTATCGACATATTTTTCGCGATAATAGGCGCGAGGCTCTACTATGTCATATTCAGTTGGGACTATTATGGAAAAAATCCCGGGGAGATACTAAACATACGCGGAGGCGGACTTGCGATTTATGGCGGGGTTATAGCGGGCGTGATAGCTACGTACGTCTTTTCAAGAGTAAAAAAAGCGTCGTTTTTAAAACTCGCGGACACAGCGTGCGCCGGCCTCCTTGTCGGGCAGATAATAGGCAGGTGGGGCAATTTTTTCAATAGGGAGGCGTTCGGCGGATATACCGACAACATCTTTGCGATGCAGCTAAAGCAGTCGGACGTAAATCCAGCCAACATAAGCAGCGAGCTTTTAAACCACATCGCGACAATCGACGGCACTAAATATATACAGGTTCATCCCACTTTTTTGTATGAATCGCTGTGGAACGTAGGCGTGCTCGCCGCGGTGCTTTTCTTTACAAAGCGCGCCAAGTATGACGGGCAGCTGTTTCTAATATATTTGTTGGGATATGGGCTTGGCAGGTTTTGGATAGAAGGGCTAAGAACTGATTCGCTGATGCTTTTTGGCACGGACATTCCGGTGTCGCAGGTTTTGTCGGCGGCGCTGGCGGCGGCGTCCGCGGCTATACTGATATGCCGTTTCATATTGGGACGGCGGGAGGCGCGGGAAAAGACGAAGCGCGACAAATGACACGGGAAAGAAAGGGGCATGGACCGCCTCGGCGCGGTCCATGCCCCTTTTTGTGCAAATAAAATTTTGAAATTTTTTATGGGCGCATTCCCTTGAAAAATGCGGAGGAAGGGCACTTATGCAATTATAAATGCGACAATGGCGCTTGATAAATTGTGGCAAAAGTTGTACAATGCGTCTGCAAGTGGGTAAAAGTGGCGGCAGAATAGGTTTAAGTGGCGGAAAGTGGGTGATTGCGATGTTTATGGGGCAGTATACGCATACTATCGACTCAAAAGGCAGAACAATCATTCCGGCAAAATACCGCGAGGAGCTTGGCGAGACGTTCGTCGTCACCCGGGGGCTCGACGGCTGCCTGTTTCTTTATCCGTATTTCGAGTGGGAGGCTTTTGTAGGCAAATTGAGGGAGCTGCCCTCGAACCAGAGCACGAGGAGGCTGCAGAGGCAGTTTCTTTCGAAGGCCATGGAGGTAACCGCGGACAGGCAGGGGAGGATGCTTATACCGGCGCTTTTGCGATCAGGTGCGGGATTGGAGAAGGACATTGTTTTCGTAGGAATGATGAATCGCGTCGAAATATGGGACAGGGCGCGTTTGGAGGACGAGGAGTCGAGCGAGGAAGAGGCGTTGCTTGAAAAGGCAATGGATGAGCTTGACATATCGCTGTAGCGGGAGGCCGAAATGGAGTTCGCACACAGGCCGGTGCTTTTGGACGAGGTAATTGAAGGACTGGCGGTTAAGCCTGACGGAATATACGCGGACGGCACTGTGGGCGGCGCCGGCCACGCCGCAAAGATCTGCTCCCTGCTTGGCGGCAAAGGCCGCTTCATAGGACTGGACAGGGACGCCGACGCTGTAGCCGCCGCCACAGAAAGGCTTGGCCGCTTTGGAAAAAAGGCTAGCGTTGTAAGGGGCAATTACGCGGATATGCCTGCCGTTCTTCATGGAATGGGCGTGGACGCGGCGGATGGCATACTGCTTGACTTGGGAGTGTCGTCGCATCAGCTGGATTCGGACGCTCGCGGATTTTCATATCGCGTGGACGCCCCGCTTGATATGCGCATGGACGACAGGCAGCCGCTGACCGCGAGGGATGTTGTAAACGGGTATTCCGAGGCCGAGCTGTTTCGTATAATCAGGGATTATGGAGAGGACAGGTTTGCGAAGAATATCGCTAGAAACATCGTAGCCGCTCGAAGAGAGGAGCCTATTCTTACTACGTCGAGGCTTGTCGAGATTGTGGACAGGTCGATACCCATGAAGGCAAAGAAGAGGGGAGGCCATCCCGCGAAAAGGACTTTTCAGGCAATCAGGATTGAGGTAAACGGAGAGCTTGAGATCTTAAAAAAGGCTTTGGACAGCTTGATCGACATATTAAGGCCGAATGGCCGAATATGCGTCATTTCATTTCATTCGCTTGAGGACAGGATTGTAAAGCAGGCTTTTAAAAAGGCGGAGAATCCGTGCGTGTGTCCGCCGGATTTTCCAGTGTGCGTGTGCGGCAACTTGCCTAAGGGCAGGATGCTTACTAAGAAGCCCGTTTTGCCTGGGGACGCGGAAAAAATTGAGAATCCACGTTCCAAAAGCGCGAAATTAAGGATTTTTGTACATGATTAGAGGAGGGATTGGCATGGCTGATGCACAGAGGCGCCGCAGAAGCGGCGGCCGAGGATATGACGGATATATGCCGAATCATGTAGGAAATGGCTATGGAAATAATTATATTGACGGAAATACCGCGAGGCAGCTGAACGCGGTTCCAAAAAGAAAGGAAGAGGATGCGCCGGAGCGCGCCGGAAGGAAGCGT
>CAZTVO010000030.1:0-10091 GCA_964617075.1 uncultured Jutongia sp. | reverse complement strand
CCTGTCAGCATGCCGGGCATTGACGGGGCCTCTTTCGCGTTTATGACGATCGCGCTGTGCGCGGTGATTTTGACCGCGTTTATGTATATTCAATCTCAGAATCAGACGCGTGGAATGAAGAGCGAGATAATTTCGCTTCAAACCGAGATAGACGAACTTGAGGAAGAAAACGACGTCAAATACAACCAGATACTTGCCGAGGTGGATCTGTCCGACATATACAGGCGCGCCACAAGAAAGCTACATATGGTTATGGCGGACGGCAATAAGGTGTATTCATATAAGAGCAAAAAAGGCGACGTGGTCAAGCAGCATGCCGACATACCTGGAGCGGCTCAGGGCAGATAGCGGCGGCCGCGGCGATTGAAGGTGAAGGCTAGGATATGGGCAGAAAAGCGGTTGACACGAGAAAAAACGTGAGAACGGCCAAAAAGTTTATGTATGCCAGGCTTTTATTTATTTTTGTCCTGGCATCGCTTGCGGCGGCGGGCCTTATCGCGCGGATAATTTTTTTGAATCGGGAAAAGGGGGACGCGTACGAGAAAAAAGTGCTTGCGCAGCAGAGCTATATAAGCAATGCGGTGCAGTACAAGAGGGGGGACGTAACTGACAGGAACGGCAACAAGCTGGCGACCAGCATAAAAGTGTATAACCTCATATTAGATCCTAAGCTTATACTTACCGACGAGGATTTTTTGGAACCGACGAAAAAAGCTCTTGAGGATGTATTCGGAATCAAAGGGAAGACGATATCGAGGATACTTAAGAATAATTCTTCGTCGCATTATTATGTGATGAAAAAATTCAAAGGTCTTGGAATTTCCAAGGTCAAAGAAATGGAAAAGCTGCAGGAAGCGGATAAAAACATAAAAGGGGTATGGTTTGACGAGGAATACAAGAGAAACTATCCATATTCCACGGTTGCGTGCGACGTCGTGGGATTTTGCACGACTGACGACGAGGGCGCGTGGGGCATAGAAAAGCAGTACAATTCTGAACTGAGCGGATCTTATGGAAAGCGCTACGGGTATTTTGACAATGGCCTCAATCTTGTGCAGACCATAAAGCCGGCGGTGAACGGCAACACGGTAGTATCGACGATTGACGTAAATGTCCAAGGGATACTCGAGCAGCATATAGAAAAATTTGAAAAGGAAACGGGCTCCGAAAATATGGGATGCATCATCATGAATCCCAATAATGGAGAGATATACGCGATGGCGTCGCACCCCGTCTATGATTTGAACAACCCACGGGATTTGTCCGATTTTTTTTCAAAGGGCAGGCTAAAGAAAATGTCCGAGGGCGAAAAGATGGAGAGGCTAAACGCGCTGTGGCGCAACTACTGCATAAGCGACGCGTACGAGCCGGGATCCACGCTAAAGCCTTTGACTATCGCGGCGGCTTTGGACGAGGGCGTAACCCGCGACGGCGCCGTCTTTGAATGCGACGGGGGACAGCAGGTAGCCGACCGCTACATAAGGTGCGTCGCGAACGAAAGGGGCGGCCATGGAACGACAAATTTGTGCCAGGCGCTCATGTGGTCGTGCAACGACGTGCTTATGCAGGTGGGGTCGCGTCTGGGAAAAGACAGATTTTTAGAATATATAAACAGCTTCGGACTTGGGAAAAAAACAGGAATAGATCTGCCGGGCGAAAGCTCTGGAGCTATTTTCGATGAAAATAGCATGGGGCCTGTCCAGCTTGCGACGTCGAGCTTTGGGCAGAGCCAGACGGTGACCATGATTCAGATGGCGGCCGCTTTTTGCGCCGCGATAAACGGTGGGAATTATTATCAGCCGCACGTTGTCAAGGAGGTAGATTCGGAAACAGGGGCGGTAGTCTCCTCAAACGACGATATGCTGATAAGGCGCGTGATTACGGAAGACACCAGCCGACTTTTGAGGAAGTATTTGTACAAAGCAGTTGCGGATGAGGACGGGACGGCAAGGCCGGCGGCTGTCAAGGGATATGAAATAGGCGGAAAGACGGGCACCGCGGAAAAAGTGCCTAGGGGACGCGGCAACTACCTGGTGTCCTTTATTGGATTTACGCCCGCCGACGATCCGGAGGTGGCTATATATGTAATCATAGACGAGCCTTACGTCGAAGATCAGGCGCACAGCACGTATGCGACCGAGTTCGCGAGTTCCGTGATGAAGGACGTGCTTCCTTTTTTGGAGGTATATCCTGACGGGAGCGTAAAAAAATCAAAAAGGAATAAAAACGCCATGAAAATAAAGCTGCCGTCCACAAAGGACGGCAGGCTTCTTGAGGCGCCTAAAGGCGGTTTCGCGGACGGCGACTACGATGTTGCGCGTCCGGAATAGAAATGGACGGATGGAAGAGAAATGAGATTTTTGGACGATTTTAGCGACAAGGTTTTTCTTGTGGCGGGAACGGGCAAAAGCGGAATTGCCGCCGTCAATCTTTTGAAAGGAAAGGTTAGGCGCATAATTGTCGTTGACGGCAATAAAGAGCTTGACAGGGCGCAGACGGAGGCAAAGATTGGCAATGGTGCCGATTGCAGGCTTATTTTGGGCGAGCCTTCCGACGACGAGTTAAAAGCCGTCGACATCGCCGTCTTGAGTCCCGGGGTGCCGCTGGATTCGCCGCTTGCCGTAAAGCTTAGAAAGGCGGGCGTATCCATATGGGGCGAAATTGAGCTCGCGTATCTGTTTAGCAGGGGAAAGGTTTTTGCGATAACGGGAACAAACGGAAAGACGACGGCTACCGCACTTACGGGAGAAATATTAAAAAGTCATTTTAAGGACGTGTTTGTGGTAGGAAACATAGGCGAGCCGTACGCCGGGAGCGCGGCCTTGATGGAAGACGATTCTGTGACGGTGGCGGAGGTAAGCAGCTTCCAGCTTGAAACCGTGTGCCGCTTCAAGCCCGATATAAGCGCGATACTTAATATTACGCCCGATCATTTGGACAGGCACCATACTATGGACAGCTACATTGAGGCAAAGGCGCGAATTGCCGCAAAGCAGGATGAGGGGGACGTGTGCGTGCTCAATTACGAGGACGCGCGTCTAAGAGAAATTTCAAAAAAAATCAGGGCCGACGTGTTTTGGTTCAGCAGCAGGCAAAAGCTTGAGCGTGGCATATGGCTTGAGGATGGGCAGATAGTATATAAGGATCGTGAGCGCGTGCCTATATGCCATGTAGACGATATGCGTCTTCTTGGCAGGCATAATTATGAAAATGCCATGGCAGCCGTCGCCATCGCGATGCGCGCGGGCGTGCCAGTGGAAAAGATAAGGACGGCGCTGCGCGAGTTTAAGGCCGTTGAGCATCGAATAGAATTTGTAAGGGAAGCGGACGGCATAAGCTACTACAACGATTCAAAAGGAACAAATCCGGACGCCGCCATAAAGGCGGTGGAGGCGATGACCGCCCCTACGGTTCTGATTGCGGGCGGCTACGACAAGAACGCGTCGTACGATGAGTGGATTTCATCGTTTGAGGGCAGGGTAAAATGCCTGGTTCTTTTGGGAGAGACCGCCGACAAGATAGCTTTGGCCGCGCGTAAGGCGGGGTTTGACAGCGTCATAAAGACGAAAAGCCTTAAAGAGGCGGTGGAGGCGGCAAGAGGTCAGGCAAAGCCCGGAGACGCGGTGCTGCTTTCGCCCGCGTGCGCAAGCTGGGATATGTTTATAGATTACGTAGAGCGCGGAAATGTTTTTAAGGAGCTTGTCGGGAAAATATAGGCCGGCGGGAAAGGACGGTGTTTAGCGTATGCCCGGGTCGGCGCAGAAAAAGAGCTATGTAAAGACTTTCACTCAATATGACTATATTTTGCTTTTTATCACAATAGGAATAGCGCTTTTCGGCGTTCTTATGATATACAGCGCCGGATATTATGCTGCGGCGGTGTTTGACTCGCCGTTTCGTTTTGTAAGGTCGCAGATCGTGGGCCTGTGCGTGGGCGCCGTGCTGATGTTTGTAATTTCAAAAATAGACTATCAGGTATTCATGAACGCGATTTTTGGCGACAGGTACAAGATAACTCCGTGCCATGTCATATACGTGGCCGCGCTTTTGCTCCAGATACTTGTTCTGTTCGTCGGCGAGGAGTATAACGGCGCGAAAAGGTGGCTTAAAATCGGGCCGATCCAGTTCCAGCCGTCGGAAATAAGCAAGATAGCCGTTATTTTATTCATATCCTACGCGGTATATAGAAACAGGAGGGCGCTTGACAGCGTCCTGGGCTTTTTAAGCATAATGGCCTATATCATGCCGTTCATTATTTTGATTGGCGTTGAAAATCTAAGTTCATGCATTATAGTCATGGGAATCGCGGTCGGCATGTGCTTTATAGCCAGCAGAAAGAAGCTCTACTTTATAGTCGGCATACTGGCGGCGGCCCTTTTAGTTTTTTTATACATAGTTTTTGGCGATCCGTTTAGAATACAGCGCATTGACATCTGGCTTCACGTCGAAACACATCCGAACGCCCTTCAGATCAAACAGGGCCTGTACGCTATAGCGTCGGGAGGCCTGTTTGGAAAAGGGCTGGGACAGAGCATGCAAAAGCTTGGGTATATACCGGAAGCCTACAATGACATGATCTTTGCCGTAATATGCGAAGAACTGGGTATAGTAGGCGCCGCTCTGGTGATACTGGCTTTTTTGGCGCTTATTTGGCGCATAATAGTGGTAGCCTGCCACGCGCCGGACATATTCGGCGCCATGCTCTGCTCCGGCGTGATGCTGCAGCTTGCCATACAGGTAATAATAAATGTCGCGGTGGTGACAAATTCCATACCGTCTACGGGAGTCCCACTTCCGTTCATAAGCTACGGGGGCACGTCGGAAATGATAATGATGGCGGAAATGGGCTTTGTTCTTGGCGTTTCAAGACAGATTAAACAAAAATAACTGACGGGGACGCGTATGCTGCGCGTGGAAGGCGCTTATGAAAAAGTTTAAAAAAATTCTTGCGGCGCTTGCGCTTCTCGCGGCGGGAACGGCGGCTCTTTATTTTGGATTCCACATAGACAGCGTGAAGGTTGAGGGGACCGAAATCTATACCAAAGATGAAATACAAAGATCAGTATTTGCGAGAAAGTTTTCGGACAATGAAATCATGTTCATGATTTACAACAAATTGTTCGGCATAAACAAGCTGCCGTTCGTTGAAGATATAGAAGTGGTCTATGAAAGCCGCGATACGGTGCTGCTTAGGGTGTATGACAGGACGATAAGCGGATGCATAAAATATATGGGCCAGTTCGTCTATTTCGACAGGGACGGCCGCGTGCTCCAAAGCCTTCCCGAGCGCAGAAAGGGCGTTCCCATAGTGACGGGCATCAATTTCAAGGATTTTACGATAGGCGAGAAGTTTCAGGTCGACAAGGACGACGGAAGGCTCTTTAACGCGATAATGAACGTATCGCAGCTCATCGGCCATTACGGCATAGACGTGAAGAGGATTCATGTAAACGATGGGGAAATAACAATATATTCAGGCAATGTGCAAGTATATCTTGGCAAAAAGGAAATGTACAACGACCAGCTCGCCGCGCTTTCAAGCGTGCTAAAAACCGCCAATGACAAGAAGCTTAGCGGCGTCATAAATATGGAGAACTATGAATTTAACGATAATATAATACTTAGGCAAAATTGACAAAAATATTGAAAAAGGGGAAATATTCCCTTGATTATTATTCTTTTAATGCTTATTATATACATTAGGGGTAGGCTATTGAAAAATCGAAGGAGGAGCAGCCTTGTTAGAGATAAAGACAAACGAGTCGGATTTAGCCGCGAAGATTTTGGTCATAGGAGTTGGCGGCGGCGGCAATAATGCTGTGAACCGGATGATAGAGGAAGGCATACAGGGGGTAGAGTTTGTATGCATCAACACGGACAAGCAGCATCTCTTGACCTGCAAGGCGCCGGTCTGCCTTCAAGTTGGCGAAAAGCTCACAAAGGGGCTTGGAGCAGGTGCCGATCCCGAGGTTGGCAAGGCGGCTGCCGAGGAAAATCGCGAAGAAATAACAGAGATAGTAAAGGGAGCCGATATGGTTTTTGTCACGTGCGGGATGGGCGGCGGAACCGGAACGGGCGCGACGCCCGTGGTGGCGGAAATTTCGAAGGATTTGGGAATACTTACGGTCGGCATTGTCACAAAGCCCTTCCACTTTGAGGCAAAAAGCCGCATGAACAACGCTCTTTCGGGCATTGAAAATTTAAAGAAACATGTAGACACTCTGATAGTTATTCCAAATGACAAGCTGCTTGAAATAGTCGACAGGCGCACGTCTATGAGCGAGGCCTTAAGAAAGGCTGACGAAGTGCTCCAGCAGGGCGTTCAGGGAATAACGGATTTAATAAATGTTCCGGGACTTATAAACCTTGACTTTGCGGATGTTCAGACAGTCATGAGGGACAAGGGCATAGCCCACCTTGGAATAGGGGTTGGAAGCGGCGACGACAAGTGCATAGACGCGGTTAAGCAGGCTATTTCAAGCCCGCTTCTTGAAACTACCATAGAAGGCGCGTCGCATGTCATCATCAACATTTCCGGAAACGACGTTGGCCTTCAGGAGGCGAGCGAGGCTACGTCGTACGTTGCGGAGCTTACGGGCGACGACTGCAACATAATTTTTGGAGTAAGCGACGGCGCTGACGCCGACGCCGTTCAGATAACGGTAATAGCCACGGGCATTGAGGAAAAGGGCGCGTCCGCTTTTAAGGCAGCTGGATCGGGTTTGGCTCGCCCACAGGAGCGGCCTGCCGGCGCCGCTTTTGCCAGGCAGCCGCAGCCTAGCGTGCCTAATGCGGATGCCGCGCCCGCCGCGGGAGCGGGCCTTGGGGCCGCAAACCCTGTTGCAGCGCAGCCTCAGCAGTACGGCCGACAGACGGAGGACGGCGGCATAAAGATACCTGAGTTTTTACAAAGAAAAAAATAAACGTCCTGCAGGTTATAATAGTGCGGACATACGCGGGTCCGGGCGGAATTTATCTTCCGTCCGGACCCGCGTTATAGTGATGCGGGCAAATGTCGCTCTCGCGGGCGTGCGCGCTTGCCGCGCGGAAAGGAGTTTTTATGAACAGGCTTCAGGTCCGCAGCTGTTTAAAATCTCTTTTAATATTTTTTGGAATAATTTTAATGCAGTTTGTGGCGCTTTTTGCGTTGTTTTTCGTTTTGATCGCATCGAAAATGATTTCGGGTCAATCTTATTCGGAGGCGGCGCTTTATGCCGCGAGAGCCGCGTCAGGTTCCAGGTTTTTGATGGCCGAAAGCGCGGCAAGCGCGGCGCTTTCGGGAGCGTGGTGTCTTATACTTCATCTTCGCGGCCATTGTCGGCCGGAAAGAGGCGCCGCCTTTTCCTTAAAGAATTTCGCAGCAGCCGCGGGAGCGGGCGTCGGAGGGTGCGTGACGTTTACGGTGTTTCTTTCGGCGCTTATGGGCCTTATGCCTGGCGCGTTTGAAAAATATAACGGCCTTATGCAAAACTTCGATGCGAGCGGCGGCGCGCTGACGCTGATATACGTCGTCGCGATTGGTCCGATATCGGAAGAGCTTATTTTTAGGGGCGCGATATTTGACAGGCTCCATGCGGCGTTCCCTTTTTGGATTGCTAATTTAATGCAGGCGCTGCTTTTCGGGATATATCATATGAACATTATACAGGGGGCTTACGCTTTCATCCTTGGCATGCTTTTTGGGATGGCCGTCTATTCGTCCGGAAGCGTAATTCTTTCCATAGTGGCGCATGTCGTTTTTAATTCGACGTCGTATGCCGTTCAATACATATTTGGAAGCGCGTCCGAAGGCATGGGGGCCGCATTTGCGATTTTTGCGGCAATATCCTTTTTTTTGTTGGTTTTTAGCGTTAAATATTATATAATGAGGTGTAATGACAAGTGCGCCAAAGAGGGGCGTATCGGGGGTGAGTGATTGAGCGCGGATAAAAAAGTCGTTGGAGTGTGCGTAGCCAATATACAGGATCAGGCGGTGCAGAGGCAGACCGCGGCTATATGCAGGACGGCGAAACAGCGCGGGTATAAAGCCATAATATACAGCGTGTATAAAAAGCTTGACGTAGTCGACAGATTTGCGTGCGGAGAGGAGAATATATTTGACAGCATGCGTATGGAAGAGCATGCCGCCGTCATAATTCTTTCCGAGGCTATACAAAACGAGAGGGTTGTAAGAAATATCATTTCCAAGGCGCAAAAGCTTGGGCTGCCCGTCGTGTCGATTAACCATAAATACGAAGGCGCGTACAACGTGCTCCTTGACTACGACAAGCCTTTTGAAGAGATAGTCAGGCACGTCATAGAGCATCACAAATGCAGAAGAATCAATTTTATTGCCGGCTACAGGGGGAATGAGTTTTCCGACGCTCGCATAGACATTTTCAGAAAGGTCATGGCTGAAAACGGCCTTGAGGTTGAAGAGGATCGGATAGGATATGGCGATTTTTGGGAAAAGCCTACGCAGGAGCTGTGCGAGAAGTGGCTCTCGTCGGACGTAAAGCTTCCTGACGCCATAATATGCGCAAACGACGTCATGGCGATAACCGCGTGCATGGTGCTTAGAAACCACAATATACACGTCCCCGAAGACGTCATTGTGACGGGGTTTGACGGAATAAATCTTGCCGACTGCTGTTCTCCCAATTTGACAACTGCCCAGGACGATACGGAAAAAATCGGAAAATATGCTTTCGACGTAATACAGGCCTGTAGTTCCGGCGAAAAAATCAATCCGTACGATGTAAAAGTTGGTTTTTCCGTGAGGTTTTCGGAGTCGTGCGGGTGCAAAAAGAAGGATTACATCAACCTAAATGAGCACATAATGTCTTTGGACGGCAAAAACGCCCAGATGCGCATTAAGACGTCCGACATATTTATGATGATGACGAATCTTACATCGGGAGATTCTGTGGGCGACGTGGTCAGAAGATATGAAAACTACCGGTCGCTTTTTAACGTAAACGAGTTTAAGATATTCGCGTTTGGAAGATTTTTTTCGGGAACCGACATTATTTCAAGATATGAGGTCAACAGGGATTTTAGGGCACTTCTTGTTGAAACGGACGGAGACGACGCGGTCGTGCCTTTGAGGGTATTGGCCGCAGGCGAGGAGGAGGAGCTGGTCGGGGACATGATTGAGAGAAACGACGCCCTCTTCATGTTTCCCATGCATTGGCAGGATGAGATATACGGATTCATGGCTGCGTCCATGGATATAGAAAATTCCGATTACGCGCAGTTATATGAATTTATACTTGCGCTTGAGCAGGTGCTTGGAACGCTGCGCAAGCAGGCGAAGCTGCGCAATATGTACGTAAGGGATTCGCTTACGATGCTCTACAACAGGTATGGATTTTACTCGGCGCTAAAGCATGATTTATTCAAGATGAAAAAGGTCAGGAAAAAAATTTTTCTTGCTTCCATAGACATGGATGGACTTAAGCGCATAAACGACGGCTATGGCCATGGAGAAGGCGACGCGGCGATAAGCCGTTTTGCGTCTATACTTAGCGGCTGCGTCGCAAAATATGAAAGAATGACGTGCGCGAGGTTTGGCGGAGACGAGTTTATGGTGTTTGAAATTATGAGGGAAGAGGATGAAGCCGACGAGTATGAGGGCAGGCTGAGGGACGAGCTTTACGAAAGGCTTGACGCGTATAACGAAGTCAGCGGCAAGCCGTACAGGCTCGAGGCCAGCTATGGAGCCGTTTTAAGGAAAATATCGGGCTACGATCAGCTTGACGCGTTCATGAGGGAGGCCGACGACGCGATGTACAGATGCAAGGAAACGCATCATGGCAGGCGCATGTAGGCGTCTGGCCGCGCGGCGGCTTTAGCTAAAATGCGGAAGGGAGGAGAATTCATGAAAAATAGCCAGGCTGAGTACGAAGATTTTGTCAACGTGTTTCGGGTGCTGGAAAAAACGACGGAGAATTATCTTTTTATACTGGATTATAAAAAGGACCACTACACGATAACGTCGCGTGCCGCCGAGAGGTTTAATTTGGAAGAGCATGATTTTGACGGCGCCTTGGAAAAGATAATGAAGTGCGTATACCCGGAAGACAGGGAGATGCTCGAGCAGAATCTTGAAA
>CAZTVO010000029.1:0-18836 GCA_964617075.1 uncultured Jutongia sp. | reverse complement strand
TGACGACAGGGATTTTTCTCTTGCGTGTTGGGCTATCGCCAAGCGGTAAGGCACAGGACTTTGACTCCTGCATTCGTGGGTTCGAATCCCGCTAGCCCAGTTTTTAGCCGCCTTGCAGATAGAAATAAAGATATAGCGCGTCTGGAGCCGCCCCGTACGGGCGGCTTTTTTAGCGTTTTAAAATCCATGAAGAGAAATACGAAAAAAGTTTAGGAACGCAAAAAACTTCGCAAAAAAGCCGAAAATCACGCTCAAACAGCGTCCGGCCGCTCCTGGGCGTTGTCGTCTTTTATTACCTGAACGAGCTTGTGCCTGAATGCCTTTTCGTAAATGTTCATGTCATGGAAGGCGAACCTGTTGAAGTCGAACTGCGCGTCGCATATCATGTCTCCCGTAAATATGTCGACATCCTTTTTCTTATACGCGGGCCAGAATATGCATATGCATCCATCCTGGCCGTCTCCGGCTATGTTTGCCGCTTTTGTAAATTTTTTCGCCATTTTTTTATCAATCATGTATACGTGCGCGTACGTTCCCACCACCTTGGCAAGGCGCATTCCGTTTACGTAAAACGTATTCATGTCGTATCCGTCCCTGTAGCTGTTGGAGCTGTCCGACGTTTCATCGACGTCCGTGCGCTGCGTTATGGCCACTACGGGCAGCCGCCTTTCTTTTTCCTGTATAAGCTGGATGAGTTTGGTCAATTCATGCTTGCGGGCGACGAACTGCGAATAGTTGCACAGCCTGAAAACGTCCTCCAAGCCCACTTTATTCGATATTTCCGCCAAAAAGGACGGTTTTTTGAATGTAGGACGGCGCGTTATGTTTTTCGGCATGTTGCGCGACGTCACATGTATGAATTTAAGCCTTCTGATTTTATTTTCTTTATCGGCGCACGGCATTATCCTCGTTTGAAGGTGCCACAGCGTTCCTATTGTCGTACTGTCTATATAGCTTATGTCCATGGAAAACTCCATCTTTTCCGGGCTGTATTCTATAATCAGGTCATATCCCGGAAGCCTGTTTTCATATGAGGACATGGTTTCAGGCATATCGCCAAAAACTGAATTTAGTTTAAAGCGCGCCCATTTATATATAATCAGTGACGCGTTGTTGAACTCGGATGAAAGCTTGCGCGCATCCTTGTGCAGCAGGAAAATGTCCAGCTTAAAAAGAGTGTCGGACTCAAAGCGGGCCAGCGTCGTCTTTTGAAAGGCCGGCTCGTCGCGCGTCAGCTCCATATTGGCGCATATTTTAGCTATTTTCGGATTTTGCACTATGTTCCTGTTCAAAAGCATGATGATGAGATTATACGTGACGTTGGGACGGTCGAGGGTCAAAAGCTCGCGTATAAGCTCGCGCCTTGAACATTTAAAAAACATTTTCGCGACTTCCCTGTCGCTGTTAAAAATTTCCACTATGTCGGGATGGAGGCTTTGGGCATTTTCCATCTTTATTCTGAATTTGCTTTTAAGCATCAGCTCCCAGTTGCCTTTTTTGTAGTGATTGTACGACAGCTGGTCAAAAAGCTGCACCAGCGTCCAATCGCTAAGCTCGAGGCTTGCGAGTATGCAGTTGAGTATACGGGACAGCTCCTCGCTGCCTTTCCAAAACTGATCGTCCGAAAGAAGGCTTTTGTAGCGCATGTCGTGTTCTATTTCATGCCAGCCCTCAAAGAATACGGTGCGGAACTGTATCTCAAACGTTGTGTCGATCGGCAGCTTCCAAAGCTCTTTTTTGTAAAGGCCGAAATACTCCATTGGAAATTTGAATACTCCGTTTATTTTTGTAGCTCTAAATTCATCGGCGTTAAACGCGCTTTTCGACCACGCGTCCACCATCTGGAATGTGTCTTCCATTATGTCGCGGCATATGCTAAGGTCGTCGTAATAATACAGTACGACGCGTATGCCTATCAGATCCTGCAGCTTCTTGGGGTTTTCGCCTGTTCCATACTTTCCCCTTATGAGTTTTTGAGCTATTGATTCAACTGTTTTAACTCGCGAAAATATGCGAAAATAAAGCCCGCACGAATCCAGGATTTCGCATATCGCGTCAGCTATGCGTTCACGCAGTTCGTTGAGCTTTGAAAAGTCTATTTCCTGAAGGATTTTTTCCTCAAGAATCTCCTTTTCGCCACTATTTTTACCACTCATTTTAAAACAGCTCCTTAATTTCCGACGTTTTATTCAACTATGCACTATATCATAAAACTATATATAACGCAATCTAGGATCCGTCATGGCTAATTTTAGCCAAAAAACGTTTATTTTTGGGCATCCGCCCAATGCCGCCGATGTTGTTTTTTTTTCGATTTTGTTATAAGATTGTTAGCGGCGGCGTTAAGATTTTTGTCAGCCGCGCGGGAGGGGGATGTGCGGATTTATGAGAGAAATTGAGTTTGACATAAGGCTTACCGCAAATGAGCTTTTTGCCTTTTCCATGAGGCATGCCTATTCGGGCGTATCGGGCATTGCGGGCCTTTTTATAAGCATAGCCAGCCTTTGCATATGCGCGGCGTGCTATAGGAGTCTGGACAATTTTACCATTGCGGCCCTGATTTTGGCGGGCCTTTTGTTTACGGTTATCCAGCCGGCCATGCTTTATTTTAAATCAAAAAGGCAGGTTAAAGCGAACAAGAGCATCAACGACATGCTGCATTACAGGTTTTCGGAGGATGGCATAGAGGTGTCGCAGGGAGAGCAGAGGGCGGACGTGAAGTGGCACGAAATTCGCAAAAAAGTCGTCGCGAAAAATGGAATGTACCTTTATACGTCGCCTGTCAGGGCCTTTATTTTTCCGAAAAGCCAATGTGGAGAGATGTTTGGCGACGCGGTCAAGCTCGCGTCGGACATGATGGCAAAATACAGGGACTACGATCCATATGAGGACGACGACGAGGAGAAAACGGCGGATTTGAGCGCCGAGAAGGAAAAAAAAGAGGAAGAATAAAAAATGTCCGACGTAATAGAAAGCTTTTGCGAGAGCGACACGTTTGAGCTTGGCAAAAAAGCCGGACGCATGTGCGCCGCGGGCGACATATTTTTGCTTGACGGGGATTTGGGTGCGGGAAAGACCGTTTTTGCCAAGGGGTTTGGATTGGGGCTTGGAATAGATGAGACTATCGTAAGCCCTACGTTTACCATTATGCAGATTTATGAGGGCGGAAGGCTTACTCTTTACCATTTTGACGCGTACAGGATCGGCGGCGTGGAGGAAATGGAGGAGATAGGCTATGAGGATTATTTTTTTGGAAAAGGGGTGTGCCTTGTAGAATGGGCAAGCCTTATAAAGGAGGCTGTTCCCGCGGGGTGCGTCCGCGTTGGCATTGAAAAAGATTTAAAAAAAGGGCCGGACTACAGGCGCATATTTGTGGATCGGCCCTCGTAACGGGGGCGGCTTAGTGAAAGTATTGGCAATAGACAGTTCGGGCCTGTCCGCATCCGCGGCTGTGGCCGATGAAAACTCCATATTGGCGGAGTTTACTATAAATAACGGGCTGACGCATTCCCAGACGCTTTTGCCCATTATAGATATGGCCGTAAATATGTCGGGGACGCGGCTTGAGGAGATTGACGCCATAGCCGTTGCCGCAGGGCCCGGCTCGTTTACGGGCCTAAGGATTGGCTCCGCTACCGCCAAGGGACTTGGCTTTGCTTTGGACAGGCCAATCGTGCCGGTGTCTACGCTTGAGGGCCTTGCGTACAGGATGGCGGGATGCGGCCGCGTTATATGCCCGCTTATGGACGCGAGGAGGAGTCAGGTTTACGCAGGCGCCTACCGTATAGGATTCGACGGGCATGGGGACGCGTCGGTTCCTGAAGAGGTGATTTCTCAAAGGGCCGCGCCCATCGACGACATTTTGTCGGAGCTTTTAATGCTTGGGGAAAAAGTCGTTTTTTTGGGGGACGGGGCCGACGCGCAAAGGCGCGTCATAGAGGATAAGTGCGGGAGGCTGGCCGCGTTTGCCCCGGAGCACGTCTCAAAACAAAGCGCGGCGTCCGTTGCGGCGCTGGGCATAAAATATTATAAAATGGGCAGATGCGAGGACGCGGACGTATACAGGCCGATATATCTGCGAAAGCCGCAGGCGGAACGCGAGAGGGATGAGCGCGCAAAAAGCGCGAGCCGCCGCTTTTTGGGGGATTGAACGAAAAATTGGCCCTGTCGATTGATTAAGGCCGTATTATGGCGTATTATTGAGGTAGCCGGGGCGCGTGCGGCGCCGCATTTTGTTTTTTCAAGGCGAGGTGGTTCTACTATGGAAAAGGATTATCTGACGGGGGCTCTTACCAGGCGCGGACTGTTTGAATGGTACGACGGGCTTGCGTCGGACAGCGTGCTCCAGTTCATGCTCTTAGATTTGGATAACTTTAAGGCCGTCAACGATACGTATGGACATAACGTGGGCGACAAGCTTTTAATCGCGGTTGTTGACATACTAAGCGGCGTCCTTGATGGAGCGGAATGCGTGCGCCTTGGCGGCGACGAGTTTGTCCTCGCCTTTTTGGGAAGGGCGGAGAGGGAAAAAATAACCGGCGCCGCGGCGGACATTATAAAAAAAATCAAAAAAAAAGAGGGCTTTGAATATATTTTGACGGATCTGTCGGCAAGCATAGGAATAGCGCTTAATAATGAAAAATGCCCGTTAAACGACATCCTTTTTAAGATAGATACGGCTATGTACGCGGCGAAGGAAGCCGGAAAGGCGCGCTTTGTCGTATTTAACGACATTGAGCAGGACGTGTATGAAGACATACGGATGGAGCAGCATCAGGCGCAGGCGCTGAAAAACGACGAATTTGAGATTTATTACAAGCCCATCATCAATTCGCAGACGTCTAAGCTTGTACTTTCACAAGCCGTCCTTGTTTGGAATATGCCGGACGGGACGGTAAAGAGGCAGGACGAGTTTACGCCTCTTTTTGAGAAAAACGGATTTATCAGGGAGCTTAACATGTGGACGCTTGAAAAGCTCTGCGAGCATATGGAGACGTTTCATAGCACGGAGTTTGTCACGGGCCGGGTGGGAATGCGGATCTCAAAGCTTTTTTTAGGCGAGCACGACCTTAAGGAAAGGCTTGAGGACGTGATGGAGAAGCATGGTGTGGATAAATCCGAGCTGTGCTTTGAAATCGAGGAAAAAGCTTTTTCGAGCAGGGACGACGAGATTGTTTCCCCGCTTGAAAATTTATGGGAAAACGGCTTCCAGATCGCGGTGATAAATGTGGGCGCGGCGTTTACGAGTTTAAAATATTGGGATCGGCTGAATTTAAGCTATATAATGTTTGACACCGAATATCTTAAGTCCGCCATGGCTACGCCCAGAGGCCGCATGATTATAAAAACGCTGATTTCCATAGGATACGATTTGAGGATTCGCGTCATGGCGGACGGCATTGAATTAAAGGACGACGTCATGTTCCTTGGCGGCTGCGGATGTACGGCCATAGGAGGGCCTTTTTACTCACAGGAGCTGCCGATGGCCCAATACCGCGAGTTTGTGAAGGGAAAGCTTGTGGTCGACAGGCAAAAGATCGAGTTTCGGTTTAAAGACGATTTCAATTCGTCTGACGGAAAATACGAAGGTTCTCCGATTGGCGACGTATATTTAAGGGATGGCATATCAGACGATTGGGGCAGCGTGTATTTTCCCGGCGGATCCGTCATGAGAAACGTGCTGCAGATACCGGCGGCAATATTGGCGGAGAGCTCATACACCATAGGGATGTGGCTAAAGCCCGAACAGAAATACAGCTGGACGAGCGCCCTTTACGCTAGGTATATGGGGGGCTTTATGTCGTTTGTGCCGTTTGAGCTGGGTGGCACGAGCGTGTTCCGCATAAGCGAGGACGCGGATTTGAACGGCTGGCACGATATAATGAGCAGGCCCGTCAATATGGAAAAATGGAGTTTTGTATGCATAACGTACGACGACGGCGTTTCAAGATACTACCTTAATGGAAGAAAATGCGGATATCAGGCCGACATACCTTTGCTTCCTACGTGCAAGCAGATACTTGTGGGAGGAGATCCGTTTCAGGGCTCGTACTGCGGATATATTTCGGCACTGACTTTTTTTGACGTGGCCATGTCGGAGGACGAGGTGCGCGAGTGGTACGAGGGATTTTTATCGGAGTCGGGTTTTAACGGCGAAGAAGAAAAATTTTGGATGGAAGCTGAAAATGTATGACCGTGAAACGTGCTTGTGTCTTTAAAAAGATGGATTTATGACGGAGAGGCGGAGAAAAGCTCATGGCCGTTTCAGAGCGGGACGCGGCGCTTTTTGGTGCCGCGCGCGACAAGGCGCTTGCGGGCGAGGGCAGGGGAGGCGGCATAGGGACGCTTGGTGAAAAAACGCTTCACGCGGCGCTTAAAAATTTTTATGAGCCGAATGACGCCTTTCACGAGGTGAAGGCAGAGGGATTTGTTGCCGACATTATGCGAAATGGCGAAATCATAGAGGTGCAGACTGGAAATTTCAATAATTTGAGAAAAAAGCTGGATGTTTTTCTTAAAGCTTACAATGTAACCATAGTATATCCTATCATACATGAGAAGTGGCTGTATTGGATAAATGAGAAGACGGGCGAGCTTTCAAAGAAAAGAAAGTCGCCAAAACGCGGAAGTTTTTACGATGCTTTTTATGAGCTTTACAAGATAAAGCCATACCTGGACAATCCAAACCTGCGTATAAGCCTCGTGCTTGTCGATGCCGACGAATATAGGCTTTTGGACGGGTGGAGCGCGGACGGGAAGAAAGGTTCGTCGCGCTATGACAGAATTCCAAAGGAACTTGTCGACGAGCTTTATATCGAGGGCGTAAGCGACTACCTGTGTCTGATGCCTAAGGGGCTGCCCGCCAGGTTTACCGCGTCGGAGTACGCGCGTCAGGCGCACATAGCGCCAAAGTACGCGAGGCTTGCCGTAAATATTTTTAGTTATCTTGGAATAGTGGCGCGGGTGGGAAAAAGCGGAAGAAGCTACCTTTATGAGATTGCCCGGGGCGGTTTGTGAGGCTTTTTGACAATATTTGGAGGCGGGACCGGATAAGAGGACGCGCCCGCCGCGGAGAGAGGATTATGACTTTAAAAGAACTGCCCGTCGGGAAAAAGGCAACAATAAAAACCGTAGGCGGAGAAGGCGCTTTAAGACAGCATTTTTTGGACATGGGAATCATTCCTAATACGGACATAGTATTGATAAAGTACGCTCCTTTGGGAGATCCAATGGAGTTCATGGTTCACGGCTACGAGCTTACGCTTCGCGTCGCCGACGCTGAAAAAATAGAGATTGAGGACGTAAGGGAAGAGGAGAGCGGCAGCGCGGGGCCAATTAAGGAAGGGAGAAAAAGGGGCGCGGTTCATCCAGGCCTTGGGGAGGGAGGAAGATACCATGTCAAGGCTACTGAAAATCCCCTGCCTGACGACGAGCTTTTAACGTTTGCCCTGGCTGGAAATCAAAATAGCGGAAAAACGACGCTGTTTAACCAGCTTACGGGCTCGAGCCAGCATGTGGGAAATTTTCCGGGAGTCACCATAGACAGAAAGGACGGCCGTATAAAGGGACGGGCGAATACGCTAATTACCGATTTGCCGGGCATTTATTCCCTTTCGCCGTATTCGGGCGAGGAAATGGTGACCAGGTCTTTCGTTTTGGACGAGGCACCAAGGGGAATCATCAACGTAGTGGACGCGTCCAATATTGAACGCAATCTTTATTTGACCATGCAGCTTATGGAGCTTGACATCCCGATGGTTATTGCCCTAAACATGATGGACGAGGTCAGGGGAAACGGCGGCTCGATTCAAATCAACGAAATGGAGGAAATGCTTGGCATACCGGTGGTGCCTATTTCAGCTGTAAAAAACGAGGGAATAGACGAGCTGGTAAACCACGCGGTGCATGTCGCGAAATATCAGGAACGACCCGGCAGAATAGATTTTTGCGGCGCGGACGAGAACGGCGGAGCCGTTCACCGGTGTCTGCACGCGATAATGCATTTGATAGAGGACCACGCAAATTCCGCGCGTATTTCCGCGCGTTTTGCCGCGAGCAAGCTCGCGGAGGGCGACGAGGACATTTTAAAAAAATTAAAGCTCGACGACAATGAAAAAGAGGCTTTGGAACACATTGTCAGCCAGATGGAGAAGGAAAGCGGCATGGACAGGGCCGCGGCCATCGCCGATATGAGATTTTCCTTTATAAGGGAAGTATGTTTTTCTACGGTGATTAAGCCGAAGGAGAGCAGGGAGCACGCCAGGAGCGCAAAGATTGACAAAATCCTTACTGGAAGATATACGGCTATTCCGTCATTTATTTTGATTATGGCTCTCGTGTTCTGGCTGACGTTTAACGTCATCGGCGCGTGGCTTCAGGGCTTGATGGAGAGCGGAATAGAGTGGATTTCGCGTTTTGCGGACGAGGCGCTTTTAAAAGCCAACGTAAACGGGGCGCTGCGCTCGCTGGTCGTTGACGGAATATTTAGCGGAGTGGGAAGCGTGTTAAGCTTTCTGCCTATTATCGTGACGCTGTTTTTCTTTTTGTCGCTTCTTGAGGACAGCGGCTATATCGCCAGGGTCGCGTTCGTGATGGACAGGCTTCTTAGAAAGATAGGCCTTTCCGGAAGGAGCATAGTGCCCATGCTTATCGGCTTTGGATGCACGGTTCCCGGCGTGATGGCGACGAGGACGCTGCCGTCCGAGAGGGATCGCAAGATGACGGTTCTTTTGACGCCGTTTATGAGCTGTTCGGCAAAGGTTCCGATTTACGGCTTTTTTACCGCGGCCTTTTTTCCAGGGCACGGAGCCCTGGTCATGACGGCGCTGTATCTGCTTGGAATCGCGCTTGGAATTGCGATGGCCCTCCTTATGAAGGAAACGGTTTTTAAGGGCGAGGCAGTTCCGTTTGTCATGGAGCTTCCAAATTATCGTATGCCGGGCGTGAAAAACGTCGCGCATCTGCTCTGGGACAAGGCAAAGGATTTTTTGCAGAGGGCTTTTACCGTTATCTTCGCGGCGACTATACTGATTTGGTTTTTACAGACGTTTGACTTCAGATTAAATGTAGCGGCTGATTCAAAGTCGAGCATGCTCGCGGTTATTTCAAGCATGATTGTTCCGCTGCTCTCGCCTATAGGATTGGGAGACTGGCGGATATCGACCGCGCTCATAAGCGGATTTATGGCGAAGGAGAGCGTAGTGTCTACGTTGTCGGTGCTTTTTTCGACGCCCGGCGCGCTGCATCAAGCCCTTGCGCCGCTTGAAGCCGCGAGCCTGCTTACGTTTTGCCTGCTTTACACCCCATGTGTGGCGGCTGTTGCTTCGGTGAAGAGGGAACTTGGAGCGAAGTGGGCCGTCGCGGTCGTGTTCGGGCAGTGCGCCGTCGCCTGGGCAGCGGCCTTTGTCGTAAGGGCCGTCGGACTGGCTTTTGGACTGTAATGCTATTCGCGCTGCGGCAAAGAGTTTTTACAGAATCTGGCCCGCCGCTTATGATTTTTTGCTGGACTTTTTTTAGGGCGTCTTTTATAATAATAATCGATAGGAATTTTTAGGTTGAATCATCCGCCGTCGTTTGGGCGCAGGGGGATGCGAATTGGATGAAAAAAACCGCAAGGTATTTAAAAGCTTCGTCATGGTAACGCAGATTGGCATAAGCATGATGGTTCCGATTTTTTTGTGCGCCGCGCTTGGCGTGTGGCTAAACAGGATTACCGGAGCGGACGCATGCTTTCTTGTGGCGATTTTTATCGGCATAGGCGCCGCGTTTCGCAATATGTATGTTCTTACGAAGTCGTTTTACTCAAAGGACATGAAGGAGGAGCATGACAGGCTGGAATATATTAGGAAGATTAAGGAGCAGAAAAAAAGCGATTCGGCGGAGCCAAAAGAAGAATACGTGGAGATGACCAAAACAAAGCGCTATCCTGAGAACAGGGGGCCTACGCGAAGTTGACGGAAAGGATTTTGAGCAATGAGGAAGGCAAAACAAATCCTTAAAGAAATGTTTGTAGGGCTTGCCGCGTGGCTTTTTGCGGTTTTGGCTGTTTTGCTTGTCGTGGCGCGGCACAAGGGAGCGGCTGCTGCGGGGCTTGCGCTTGGAGGGGCTGCTGCTGCGGGGCTTATACTGCATATGTACAGGCATCTCGACATTGCCCTTGACATGGACGCGCGGCACGCGCAGAGCCACGCGCAGTTATCGGCGCTGAAGCGCACGTTCGTGATGGCGGCGGTGATTGCGGCTTCTATGGCGCTGCATAGATATTTTCATCCGATCGGAACCGTGCTTGGGCTGTTTGGCATTAAGGCGGCGGCGTATTTACAGCCGCTTGCGCACAAGGCCCTTGGCCGCATCGGGAAAATCTGATGTTTTGACAGCGTTCATATATGCAGAATGAATAACGTCACAAGCTGTCATTTCAATAAATTATTAAAACAAATGAAAAGGAGGGTGAAAAATGTGGGTAAAGGCGTCTTAGATGCGTCAATGGGATTTGCGGGCGTATTTCTTGCCGGAAGCGGCGAACAGGTGGATTTCTTCATAAGAGGATATTCGGATACGAAATTTTCCTTTTTTGGCTGGGATGTATATCTTACGACTACGCATATTTCGATGATAATCGTAATCGCGACCATACTTGTCTTCGCTTTTTTCGCGAATCGTGCCATAAAGAAGGCAAATCCAGGAAGTGCGCCAGGGCCGTTTTTAAATGTGGTCGAGCTTATCGTCCAGTCGCTTGACGGTATGGTTGGAAGCACGATGGGGCCCAAGAAGGCGCCGGTTTTTAGGAACTACGTAAGCGCGCTGTTTATTTTCATTCTGGTGTGCAACCTGTCGGGGCTTTTGGGTCTTAGGCCTCCGACGGCGGACTTTGGCGTGACTTTTCCGTTGGCACTGATTACGTGGGTGATGATTCAATATAATGGATTCAAGTATCAGAAAATGGGCAAGATAAAGTCCCTGTTCGAGCCTATATTTTTGTTTTTCCCGATGAATCTCATCAGCGAATTTTCTACGCCCGTATCGATGTCGCTGCGTCTGTTTGGCAATATTTTATCGGGAACGGTAATGATGGGTCTGCTTTATGGCCTGCTGCCAAAAGTGCTTACTCTTGTCTGGCCCGCGGTGCTTCACGCGTATCTCGACGTTTTTTCGGGATGCATTCAGGCTTATGTGTTCTGCATGCTTACAATGAGCTTCATATCAAACGCGATAGGCGACGAGGCGTAAGGGTCTGCGCGGCTTTTGCAAAAAAGTTTTTAGTTACAAATTTTTTATATCTTTTTTAAGGAGGAAGAAAAATGAATATTTCAAATGAGGGCTTGGTATTAATGGGTTCTGCCATCGGCGCAGGCCTCGCAGTCATTGCGGGAATCGGTCCCGGCGTCGGTCAGGGAATCGCGGCAGGATATGGCGCTTCCGCCGTGGGACGCAATCCGGGAGCAAAGGGCGACATAATGAGCACCATGATTTTGGGACAGGCCGTGGCCGAGACGACAGGACTTTATGGCCTTGTAGTCGCGCTGATTCTCTTATTTGCCAATCCGCTTTACAGCAAGCTGTGATAGCCTTAAAAATAATGTGATAGGAGATTGCGTTAGAAAGGAGGCTGAAAAGTGAGTGGTGTAATAAGGGTAGCCTTGGCGGGCGATGCGCTCGGCGATTATATATTCGGTCTTGACCCGCAGCTTTTAGTTGATTCGCTTATTACGATGCTTGCGATGTTCGCGCTATTTGTGCTGCTTTCCTATCTGCTTTTTAATCCCGCGAGAAAGATGCTGCAAAAGAGGCAGGACGGCATTAAGGAGCAGCTCGACGCCGCGGCCAGGGAAAAAGAGGACGCCATAAAATTCAAGGAAGAATACGACGCGAAGCTTAAGGCGGCGGACGGCGAGGCGGAAGAGATTCTTAGCGAGGCCCGCAAAAAAGCGATGAAGAAGGAAAGCGACATAATAAGCGAGGCTAAGGAAGAATCCGCCAGAATACTTGAGAGGGCCGACCGCGAGGTTGAGCTTGAAAAAGCCAAGGTTAAGGACGACGTGAAAAAAGAAATAATATCAGTTGCGTCCGTTATGGCGGGGAAAATAGTTGCAGCTTCTTTGGATGAGAATAAACAGTCGCAGTTGATTGCGGACGCTTTAGAAGAGATGGGTGATGAAACATGGCTAAGTTAGTTTCAAAAACGTACGGAGAGGCCTTGTTTGCGGCAGCCGCGGAGAATGGAATGCTGGACGAGATGCTTGCGGAAGTCGAGGCGGCGCTGCAGGCGGTCAAAAACAATGAGGAATACATCGCTCTTCTTGCCCATCCCAGAATTACCGTCGACGAAAAGATTGCCATGGTCGAGGCGGCGTTTAAGCCGGCGTCGAAAGAGCTTAGGGGTTTTCTCGCTGCCATTGTCAGAAAGGGAAGATTTTCAGAGATAGAAGAAATATTTTCATATTTCATAAACAGGGTGTGGGAGGAGAAGAAGATAGGGGTGGCCCGCGTGACGTCCGCCGCGGCTTTGTCCGACGATCAGAAAAAAAAGATAGAGAAAAAGCTGCTTGATTCCACGCCATATGTGGAATTTCGCATGAATTACAGCGTGGATTCCGCCCTCATTGGCGGAATGGTCGTGCAGATAGGAGACAGAGTGGTGGATGCCAGCGTGAGGACAAAACTGGAAAGCATGGCAAAAGATCTTAATGCAATCCGGCTATCCAATTAAAAAAATGAAGGAAGGTGCAGGAGTATAATGAATCTAAGACCTGAGGAAATTAGTTCTGTAATCAAAGAGCAGATTAAGAACTATAGTACCAAGTTTGAAGTTGCGGATACAGGTACTGTAATACAGGTTGCCGACGGCATCGCCCGGATTCACGGCTTGGCAAAGGCCATGCAGGGTGAGCTTCTTGAATTTCCAAATGAGATTTACGGCATGGTGCTCAACCTTGAGGAAGACAACGTCGGCGCCGTACTCTTAGGCGACCATAAAAATATTAACGAGGGCGACGTCGTAAAGACTACGGGGCGGGTCGTTGAGGTGCCGGTGGGCGACGAGATGCTTGGCCGCGTCGTCAATGCGCTGGGTCAGCCGATAGATGGAAAAGGGCCCATCAAGACCACGAAGACTAGGCAGATAGAAAGAGTGGCGTCGGGAGTTATTTCCAGAAAATCCGTGAATACGCCGCTGCAGACGGGCATAAAGGCAATCGACTCCATGATACCGATCGGAAGGGGCCAGCGCGAGCTTATCATAGGCGACCGCCAGACTGGCAAGACGGCGATTGCCATCGATACCATCATCAATCAGAAGGGGCAGCATGTCAAGTGCATATATGTGGCCATTGGACAAAAAGCTTCTACCGTGGCCTCTATCGTAAACAAGCTGCAGGAGTACGGCGCCATGGACTACACTACGGTGGTGGCGTCAACGGCCAGCGAGCTTGCCCCGCTGCAGTACATCGCTCCATATTCGGGATGCGCCATGGGCGAGGAGTGGATGGAGAATGGAGAAGATGTGCTGATTATTTACGACGACTTGACAAAGCATGCCGCCGCCTACCGTACAATGGCGCTGCTTCTTAGGCGTCCGCCTGGCCGCGAGGCTTACCCTGGCGATGTGTTTTATCTGCATTCCAAGCTTTTGGAAAGAGCCGCCAGGCTTTCCGATGAGCTTGGAGGAGGCTCCCTAACCGCCCTTCCTATAATTGAAACGCAGGCGGGCGATGTGTCGGCATATATCCCTACAAATGTTATTTCAATTACAGACGGACAGATTTATCTTGAAACGGAGATGTTTAATTCTGGATTTCGCCCGGCGATAAACGCTGGCTTGTCGGTATCCCGCGTGGGAGGTTCCGCGCAGATTAAGGCGATGAAAAAGATTTCGGGTCCAATCCGCATCGAGCTTGCCCAGTACAGGGAGCTGGCTTCATTCTCGCAGTTTAGTTCGGATCTGGATCCGGAAACAAAGGCGCAGCTTGCGCAGGGCGAGAGGATACGCGAGATTCTAAAACAGGATCAATATTTCCCTATGCCGGTTGAAAATGAGGTAATAATCATCTACGCGGCTACGCAGAAGTACCTTATAGATATAGAGCTTGAAGACATTCTCGACTTTGAAAAAGGGCTGCTCGAGCACATCGATACCAAGTATCCTGAGGTTCCCGAATCAATACGCTCGACGGGAGAGATTAAGGAAGATGTGGAGAAAAAGCTAATTGGCGCGATCGAGGAATTTAAGGCGGACTTCGCTAAGAAGAGATAGAGAGGTGTTGTGGCATGGCCTCAATGAGAGATATCAAGAGACGAAAAGAAAGCATCCAAAGTACGGGACAGATTACTAAAGCCATGAAGCTGGTGTCTTCCGTAAAGCTGCAGAAGGCAAAAGTTGTGGCGGAGACGTCGAAGCCTTATTTTGACGCCATGTATGAAACCGTGGCGGAAATGATTGCGAAATCAGGCAGCATGTCGCATCCGTTTCTTCAAAAGAGCGAGTCTGAAAAAAAGGCGGCGATTGTTATTACGTCAAACCGGGGCCTGGCGGGCGGATACAATTCAAACGTCGTTAAGCTTATAACCCAGGACGGACGTTTTAAAAGGGACGATACGATTGTCTACGCGGTTGGGACTAAAGGAAGGGATTCGCTTTTAAGGCTTGGCTACGAGATAGCGGGCGACTTTTCCGAGGCTATAAATGAGCCGCTGTATGCCGACGCCGCGCAAATCGGCAAGGAGCTTTTAAGCAGGTTCACGGCCGGAGAAATCGGGGAAATTTATATTGCCTATACAATATTTAAGAATACCGTGGTTCAGATACCTACTCTCATAAAGCTGCTTCCCATAGACGCGGACGACATCACGTCTGAGAGGGAGGAGACGGCGGAGAGCCCTTTGGACAAGATTACGCTTATGAATTATGAGCCGGAGCCTGAAGAGGCGCTTGACGCGATTATACCAAAGTACATGAACAGCATAATATACGGAGGCCTTGTGGAATCTCACGCAAGCGAAAACGGGGCGCGCATGCAGGCGATGGATTCCGCCACGAGCAACGCGGAGGACATGATAAGCGATTTGTCGCTTAAGTACAACAGGGCAAGGCAAGCGTCGATAACGCAGGAGCTTACGGAAATCATTGCTGGCGCGTCGGCAATTTCATAATCGCGGCGCTGTTGCAAATTTTTGTAAAGGTCATAAAGCCGCCGCGGCGTCGACGGAAATTTGACCGGATACGCAGATAGAATAAAAAGGAGAGAGACGATGGCAGAATTAAATACGGGTAAGCTTACCCAAATTATCGGCGCGGTTCTCGACATAAAGTTTCCGGAGGGAGGACTTCCGGAGATAAACGACGCCATCAATGTGCCCTTAAAAGATGGGAAAAAGCTGGTAGTCGAGGTTGCGCAGCATTTGGGCGACGATACCGTCCGCTGCATAGCCATGGGACCAACCGACGGACTTGTCCGCGGCATGGAGGCCCATGCGACCGGCGGCCCTATATCGGTGCCTGTTGGCGAAGCCACGCTCGGACGCATGTTTAACGTGCTTGGCGAGCCGATTGACGAAAAACCCGCTCCGACCGGGGTGCAGTATGATCCCATACACAGAAAGGCGCCGGCGTTTGAAGAACAGTCTACCGATACTGAAATATTGGAAACGGGGATAAAGGTGGTAGACCTTTTGTGTCCTTACCAAAAAGGCGGAAAAATCGGCCTCTTTGGCGGCGCGGGCGTGGGAAAGACGGTGCTGATACAGGAGCTTATCACCAATATAGCTCAGGAGCATGGAGGATATTCGGTTTTTACCGGCGTCGGCGAGCGCACGCGCGAAGGCAACGATCTTTATTATGAAATGATCGAGTCGGGAGTTATAGACAAGACGACCATGGTGTTTGGCCAGATGAACGAGCCGCCCGGCGCCCGTATGAGGGTGGGGCTTGCGGGGCTTACGATGGCCGAAAACTTCCGCGACCGTTCCGGAAAAGACGTACTTCTTTTCATTGACAATATTTTCAGGTTTACGCAGGCGGGTTCCGAAGTGTCGGCACTGCTTGGCCGCATGCCGAGCGCTGTCGGATATCAGCCTACGCTGCAGACTGAGATGGGCGCGCTGCAGGAGAGGATTACATCCACGAAAAAGGGGTCCATTACGTCTGTCCAGGCTGTGTATGTGCCCGCGGACGACTTGACCGACCCCGCTCCAGCCAATACGTTCGCGCATTTGGACGCCACTACGGTGCTTTCGCGCTCTATATCGGAGCTTGGCATCTATCCAGCTGTTGATCCGCTCGAATCTACGTCCCGAATACTCGACCCCCATGTCGTCGGAGAGGAGCACTACAGGGTGGCGCGCGGAGTGCAGGAGATCCTTCAAAAGTACAAAGAGCTTCAGGATATTATCGCAATCCTTGGCATGGACGAGCTTTCGGAAGATGACAAGATCGTTGTCAATAGGGCCAGGAAGATACAAAGGTTCCTTTCACAGCCGTTCCATGTCGCGGAGCAGTTCACTGGACTTCCGGGCCAGTATGTGCCTATAGGGGAGACCGTCCGCGGATTTAGGGAAATAATGGACGGAAAACACGACGATATCCCTGAGAACCTGTTTTTGAATGCCGGCACCATTGATGAGGTCGTTGAAAGGATGAAGTCCAGATAGAAAGGAGAATCAGATGGCTGACAAAGTGTTCAACCTGCAGGTTATCTCCCCTACTCGCATATTTTTTGACGGCGATGCGGAAATGGTCGAGATGAAGACAACGGAGGGAGAGATAGGCGTCCTTGCCGGTCATATCCCTCTTACGGCCATACTTACTCCGGGCGTGCTGCGCATAAAGCAGTCCGGCGGCACAAAAGAGGCCGCGCTTCACGACGGATTTGTTAAAATTATGAAAGACAGGGTTACTATTCTCGCGGAATCCTGCGAGTGGCCGGATGAAATAGATGTCCAGAGGGCCGAGGAGGCGAAAACGCGTGCCGAGCGCCGTCTAAAGAGCGGAGAAAAATCCGTAGACATCCTGCGCGCCGAGCTTGCTCTTAAAAAGGCGCTAACAAGAATCGACCTGGCAAGCAAAAATAAATAGGCTTCGCGGGAGCGCGTGTTTTTATCCGCGTCAATTGTGATTTTAGCCATTTAATACAGACTATATGTTTTTTATAAGAACGGGCTGGAGGCTTTGGGAAATTGTCAAATTTTCCAAAGCCTCCAGCCCGTTTAAGGATTGATGAATTCACTGTTTTGGAATATAAATGTATATCACGTATCCACACCTGATAATCATTCCCGTTATTATGAAGGCAACCTGAAACAGGGTATCAAACCATTTTCTTCGTATCCTCTGCTTTCCAGTTTTTCTATCTCTTTCAACTACGTCAATCTGCGGAGACGACTTGCGTATGAGCCATAAATAAAGCGCGACAAGAAAGAACCACGCGATAAATATGGCCGCGCCCAGCAGCTGAAGCAGTCCGCCTTTCGCGTCGTAGTATTTGGCATCTCCTCCCGCGTCGGTCAACTTCGTAAAGGCATAATACAGGCAATCAAGCGATACATAGCCGAACAAAAGGCTTATTATCGAAAATATAAGCTTTTTCCACCATTTCATCTAAAGCCTCCCGGATTTCACGTCTTTAGCGGGCAAAGCGATGGGCAACTGCAAAATCACGCGAAAACATCTATGTTCATGCCAAGCAGCGCCGTCTTATCAGAAGCCATTCTTTGAAGTTCGTACGCATTGTCTGACGAATACTGCGCTTTATCGGATGCCGCGTATTCCTTTCTGATGGAATCGACCTGCTCTATATCGGATACAATGGCCCGCGCAGCCCCGCCGTATACAAGCGTCGGCTTTTCAATGTACTCCCTGCTTGGCGAATCCGCGAGTTTTTTTATAGATCTAATCGGCTCGACGCGCGAACTTCTAACCGGCCTGTAGTTGGCGTCGTTAAATATGTATAGGCGATTCGCCGCCCTAGTATTTGATAGCCTTTGGACAGTCATATGCCGTCACCTCCTAAAATAAACGCGTCAAAAAGAAAACGTCTACACTCCTAAAGTATACTTCCAAAGGCATTTAAATGCAATATCAACAACAAAAATTTAGCTTTTTAATAAGTCGTCATTTGTAAAGATTATGACAAGCAAAAAATTGAAACACTTTGAAAATACGTTAGAATATTCGAGAATATAATAAAACGTAAAGAGATATTATAAAAAGTATTGCATAATATCCTAACACGTGATAAAATATTTTATGAAAGGTGGCCGTGTGTCTGTGCGCCGCTTGGCACATAGCCGCCCGCATCAAGGATGGCGGCGCGAAAAGAAAGGATGATGTTTATGAGAACGTTGACAAAGAAGCTTGCGGGCTTGGGACTGGCGCTTGCGCTCACGGCCTCCGGCGGCGTGAACGCCGCGGCGAGCGTGTACAGCTTTTACGATTATGAAGGTTTTGATAAGGTTTTCCACTACTCGCCGGGCGCCCCGACCGATGCCACGTTTATCACACAGGACGTCTTAGTATACGGGAACGAGGAGCCCAATGCCTACGCGAAGTGCACGCAGTACAACTTCATCGGCAACAGGCCGACGTTGACCGTGGTTTCGACTTCAAAAAAATTTCCAACCACCTCCACATCGTTTGCCGGCGAGTCGGGAGGAAGGGCAATGAAGTATACGGACGTCATCCCGACGAGGAACAGCAGAGTTAAGTTCACCGGCACGGTCGACAACTACACGTCGTTTACGATAGCGGCGTCCGTAAAGGGGTGACGCGGCCGGCATGAAAGTCAGGAAAGAGGCCGCCCTCGCGCTGCTTCTGGCCGCGTGCGCGTGCGCGGGATGCGAGAAGG
>CAZTVO010000028.1:4427-18865 GCA_964617075.1 uncultured Jutongia sp. | reverse complement strand
TGCCGGCGTCGATATGCGCCATGATGCCGATATTTCTTGTCCTCTCAAGTGGATAATCTCTTCCAGCCAAGATGTTTACCTCCTTAAATTATGACTACCAACGATAATGCGCAAAAGCCTTGTTGGCCTCCGCCATCTTATGCATATCTTCCTTCTTTTTAACGGCCGCGCCCGTATTGTTGGATGCGTCTAAAATCTCATTGGCGAGCCTTTCCTTCATCGTCTTTTCGCTTCTGTTTCTAGCGTAAAGGGTGAGCCAGCGAAGCGCCAGGGCCTGCCTTCTGTCGGGCCGCACTTCTATAGGCACCTGATACGTGGCTCCGCCTATTCGCCTTGCCTTTACCTCGAGCTGCGGCATGATGTTGTTCATTGCCTCCTCAAATACGTCAAGCGCGTCTTTTCCGGACCTTTCGGCTACCTCCTCAAAAGCTCCATAGACAATTTTTTGCGCAATGCCTTTTTTTCCGTCGAGCATGACGTTGTTTATAAGCTTTGTGACCATTTTGCTCTTATAGATGGGATCGGCCAATACGTCCCTTTTCTGTATATGTCCTTTACGTGGCACGCTACTTCCCTCCTTAACATCGTTCAGCAATGCACGCAGCAAACGCCGCATGAGCTCATTGCTGCCATTAATTCATCGGTACTCACAACTTTTAAGTGTCCGCGCCAAGTTAATTTTATGATGAAATTAATCCAGCGCTTTACCAAATTAGCGGAATCTACTTCTTAGGCTTCTTTGCCCCGTACTTGGAACGGCCCTGCTTTCTGTTCACGACACCCGCCGTATCCAGCTTGCCGCGCACGATATGATATCTCGTGCCGGGCAGATCCCTGACCCTTCCGCCGCGGATGAGTACGACGCTGTGTTCCTGCAGGTTGTGTCCCTCGCCCGGAATGTAGCACGTCACCTCCATGCCGTTTGAGAGGCGCACCCTGGCTATCTTTCTTAAAGCTGAATTCGGCTTTTTGGGAGTCGCGGTACGAACAGCCGTGCAGACGCCCCTCTTTTGCGGAGAACTCTGCGAAACAGTTTTCTTGTTAAGCGAATTGTACGTAAACTGAAGCGCAGGGGACGCGGACTTCTTGGCGGAAGCCTTTCTTCCTTTTCTGACTAACTGGTTAAATGTTGGCATCAATTTCACCTCCTGATATTGAATACAGACAAAAAGCTTAGTCGTTTTGCCGCGTTTTTCGCAGGCAAAACGCACACTCGCTTATTTTAATATGCGCATTCTCATTTGTCAATATCGATTTTTAAGGCATTTTGGGGACTTACGCGACAATCTTTTATTTTTTTAGTTTTATACACTGGATTTTTCCGTCCATCACAAAGTAGTATCTGTTCATTTTTTCCGACGGCAGAAAATATAAAAGCTTGCCGTCGACATCGCAGGAAAAACGTCTTACCCCGTTCATCCTAAATATCGCGCAGTGCGACGCAGAGCTTATCATAATTTCATTTCTGCTGTTTATGTCGACCGAGGCGTATTCATCGTTAAAGGTCATGTCAAGCTCTTTTTTCCCGCTCATATCGTAGGCTTTCACGCGGAAGCGGCCGTCTTTTTCGTCCTCAAATATCATGCCTACGTATTTTTCGTTGCAAAACGCACTTTTTATGGGCGTCTTAAAACTCTTTTCATATATTTCCTTCGGCTTTTTCGCGTTGCCCCATACGCCAAATCCGGTATCGTTGAATATGCATATGTTTTCATCGTTTAAAAACCTTACTTCGGATATTATGCCGCCGTCGTAATTCTTGGCGCCGACAAGCGAATTTGTATTCTTTCCAACGTCTGAAAAATCATAAAACGCGACCCTGCTCTGCAGCTTTCCGCTCGCGACGCAGACGTACGCCGCCGCTAGATTCGCGCCGCCGGGAGAGATGTCTATGCATACCGGGTATCCTTCGTCCACGTTTGTCGGGATTTCGACCAGCAGGCTTTCCGATACGTCGTAAGGATTATATATATTTATCACGTTGGAGTTAGGCTGTTCAAGAAGAACCGCGACTATTCCCCGGTTTGAAACGCACGCCTGCAAAATGGGATAATCCGTTTCCATCTCCTTTCCCGCCTCCGCGCCGTCATACACTATAAAAGATTTTTCGCCTATATCCGCCACGACGGCGTAGTCGCCGCATACGTCGACTTTCGGGGATATCATGTCGTAGCTGCCGTTCCACGCCGTGTTTCCCTCGGAATCTATTGCCGATATTCCGTCGCGGCTGTATTTAAGCGCCTTGCCGCCGTATTCGCTATACGCCGCGTATCCGCTTTTAGCCGCATCCGTCTCCCATACGACGTCATAGGAAGAATATTTTTTATTTAAAAACGCGTTTATTAAAAGCGCGGCAATGCCCGTGGCGGCCACGGCGCACGCGGCGCAGGCGGCCACAATCATTAAAATCCTCTTTCGGCGCTCCCTTACCGCAAATATGTCCTGCGAGCGCCCTATAAAGCTCTCCATATGTCCAACCATCCGTTTCTTTTTTTGACGAAAAAAAGAACAGGCCTACATGTCTGTTCTTCCTTCAAAAGCCCTGTACAAGGTTATTTCATCAATGTATTCCAAATCGCCTCCGGCAGGCACTCCGCTCGCAATCCTGCTCACCCTCACGCCAAGCGGCTTTATGAGCTTGCTGATATACGCCGCCGTGGCGTCGCCCTCAAGATTTTTGTTTGTCGCCACAATCACCTCGTCCACATCTTCTTTTCCGAGCCTTTCCATAAGCTCCTTAAGCCTTATGTCACGCGGCCCGACGCCTGCCATCGGAGATATCGCCCCATGCAGCACGTGATAGACGCCGTCGTATTTGCCGGTTTTTTCGTACGCGGCCAAATCCCTGGGATTTTCCACTACCATTATCTGCCTGTGGTTTCTCTGACCGCTGGCGCATATAGGACAAAGCTCGCTGTCGGTGTAGGTACAGCATACATTGCAGCAATGGACATTTTTTTTCGCGTCCACCATGGCTCCCGCGAGAGCCTCCACCTGCTCCAAAGGCATGTTAAGCATATAAAAAGCCAGCCTTTGGGCAGACTTTGCGCCTATGCCCGGGAGGGCTGAGAGCCGCTCGATGAGATCGGAGATCCGCGAACTGAAAAATTCCATTTAAATTAAGCCTCCAAGCCCGCCTTTAAACTGCTGCATCATTTCGGCGTTTTCCTCGTCCACCTTCCGCAGAGCCTCGTTCGCGGCGGCCACAATCAAGTCCTCAAGCATCTCCACATCGTCCGGATCGACGGCGTCAGGCGAAATCTTTACCGAAAGAATCTCCTTTTTCCCCGATACTTTGACCGACACGGCCCCTCCTCCCGCGGAGGCCTCCCACTCCCTGCCTTCAAATTCCTTCGACTTCTCTTCCATCTGCCTTTGCATGCGCTGCGCCTGCTTCATCAAATTATTCATATTGCCGGGCATGGCCCCGCCCGGATATCCGCCACGTTTCGCCATTAAAAATCCTCCAAATCATTTATATTCCACATCGTCAAAATGTATAATGCTCGACAGGTCCTCAAACGCTGCGCCGCCATGCTCTTCCACGGTCCTTGTCCGTATCGGGACGTCCCTTCCGGCCGCGCCGCTTACCATGGCCTTTAGCGCCTCAAGCTGCCTTCCTCCATCCTGCTTGAAATATCCCTCGTCAACACTGTTTGTAAACTGCAGTATAAGCCCCCCGTCGTCAGAAGGGATCGCTTCCGCGTTTAAAAGCATATCCCTCTCAACTCTGCCGCATCGGCTTACCGCGTCGTTCCAACACTGGATTATATCGCGCGGCCCCTTAAGCTGCTTTGGCGCGTCTTTTTTTTCGCCGTCAGTCAAAGACGCCGGCGCAGGTGCCGGCGCCGTTCCTTTTTCGATTCTTTTTTCAATCGCGTCCAGACGCGCGACGATAGAAGAAATATCCGGCTCCAAATCCATCTGCGGCCTGCACATTTTTATAAGGGCTATCTCGACAAGCGTCCGCTTTTGCGATTCTTTTCTTACGCGATTCGAAAGTTCGGACAGTACCCTTATATGCCGCATCAGCGTCTCCTGGCTCATCTTTTTCGCCTCTTTACGCATCGCGTCAAGCTGCTCCGACGACGCGTCTATCAACCCGCCGTCCGCCGCGCCGCAGTCTATAAGGAGCAAATCCCTCATATGCCAGGCAAGGCCGTTTACAAACTGCTCCAGATCCTTGCCGGACGCCATCATTTCGTCAAGCGTCTCCAAGCACGACTTTACGTCAAAGTCGGCTATATAATTGACCATTTCGGAGTAGACCCTCTCGTCCGCCGCGCCAAGCGCGTCAAGCACTCCGTCGTACGTAAGCGGCTGCCCCATGTAAAAAGCTATGCATTGGTCAAGCAGGCTTAACGCGTCCCTTAATGAGCCGTCCGCCGCCTTTGCTATGTACCTTAGCGCCATATCCTGCGCCTTGACGCCCTCGCGCCCGACCAGCTCCTTTAGCCTGCGCTCGATTACGTCGGCGGAAATTCTTCTAAAATCGTATCTTTGGCACCTGGAAAGTATGGTTACGGGTATTTTGTGCGCCTCCGTCGTCGCAAGTATGAATATGACGTAGGGAGGCGGCTCCTCAAGAGTTTTTAAGAGGGCGTTGAACGCGCCTATGGAAAGCATATGCACCTCGTCTATTATATAGACTTTATACCTGCCTTCCGTTGGCGAGTACTGCACCTCGTCTATTATGTCCCTTATATTGGCGACGCCGTTGTTGGACGCGGCGTCTATCTCGACTACGTTCATGGACGTCTGCGCGTCAATCTTTTGACACATTGCGCATTTATTGCACGGCCCGCCATCAACCGGATTTTCACAGTTGACCGCCTTTGCCAGTATTTTCGCGACAGTCGTCTTTCCGGTTCCCCTGGTGCCGCAAAACAAATAAGCATGGCCTATACGGCCGAACCGCACCTCGTTTTTTAAGGTTTCGACAACATGCTCCTGTCCCTTTACGTCGTCAAAATCCTTTGGCCTAAACTTTCTGTATAAAGCGGTGTACGGCATAAAAATCCTCCAAAAAAACCACAGTTATCCTTGCCTTGCGGCCAGTTTTTCCATATATGTCATTCCCGGGCTAAACGCCTGGGACGCGCCTTTTAATCCCCAAAACAGATTCCAAGGCCTTTCGCCTCCTGAATGATTGAAGAATTTGGATTAACCATCTTTAATTTGCCCGCCACCTCATCGAGGGGAACCGGCACAATCTCGCCATTTCTAAATCCGACCATGTAGCCGTATTTTTCCTCTATTATAAGCCTTGCCGCGGCAGATCCTAGCCTGCTTGATATCACGCGGTCATACGGACACGGCTCGCCGCCGCGCTGCATATGTCCGGGAACGGTTATGCGCACCTCCTGCCCGGTCCTTTCCATAATCTCCTTTCCAAGCTGGTAGGATATGGACGGATAAATATTTTCCCTTCTCTTGGCCTTCAACTCCTTTTTGCCAAGGGCGGCGTCCTCTTTTGAGATTGCGCCTTCGGCCACGGCAAGTATGGAAAACCTCTTGCCCTCCTTGTTTCTCTTTTCCAAAGCCTTTACGACGGAGTCTATGTCATAAGGTATTTCGGGGATAAGTATGATGTCGGCTCCTCCCGCGATTCCAGCGTGAAGCGTAAGCCAGCCCACCTTATGGCCCATAACCTCGACTATAAATACCCTTCCGTGCGACGCCGCGGTGGTATGTATGCAGTCGATCGCGTTTGTAGCTATATTTACCGCGCTCTGAAAGCCAAAGGTAATGTCGGTTCCCCAAATGTCGTTGTCGATAGTCTTTGGCAGCGTCACTACGTTGCAGCCTTCTTCGCTAAGCATGTTGGCCGTTTTATGGGTTCCGTTTCCACCAAGCACCACTATGCAGTCAAGCTCCCACTTTTTGTAGTTGTCTTTCATCGCCTTTACTTTATCAAGGCCGTTTTCATCAGGCTCGCGCATTTTTTTAAACGGCTGCCTGGATGTGCCGATAATCGTGCCGCCTTCCGTAAGTATGCCGGAAAAATCGCTCTTTTTCATTTTTCTGTAATTGCCGTAAATCAGGCCCTTGTATCCTTCCAATATTCCATATATCTCAATGTCGTCGTAAGCCTGATATAAAGTCTTTGCCACGCCCCTCATGGTCGCGTTCAGACTTTGGCAGTCGCCGCCGCTTGTTAAAAATCCTACTCTTTTCATAAAAACCTGCCTTTCCCCCGCACAGACGCGCCGCAGCGGGACGTACGCCGCGTGTTCAACGCTTTTCGTCTTTACGTACGCGCTCTTCCCGCTTTTTTTCGCTCCCGGCCATACGGCCGCCCGCGTTTTCAAGCTCCTCTTCCCTTTTTTTCGTGTATCCCCATTTTTTCCTGACGACCGCCGTAGTCAAAACATAGCCCGCAGCCGCTATGGCCGCGGCCGTCAACAGGGCCGGAACCGATATGTTCATGCTTCCATCCATAACCGCAACCCCTGCCGCGCCGCGCAAATCAGCCCAGCTTCCAAATGTCTTCGTTGTACTGCGCGATAGTCCTGTCCGACGAGAAAAAGCCGGACTTGGCGATGTTTACAAGCATCTTTGAAGCCCACTTTTCTCTGTCCTCGTAGTCCAAAAGCGCCTGATCCTTGATTTTAATATATTCCTTTATGTCCAAAAGAGCCATAAACCAGTCCTTAGTGACTATCTCCATGTAAAGCCTAATCAGGCTCTTTTTATTGCCCACCGCGAAAAGCTCCTTGCTTATTATGAAGTCGACGAGCCTTGAAATTTCCCTATCGCCGTCATAAATCTTTTCAGGAGAATAATCGCCCCTGTCGTAGCGCGCTATGACGCTTTCGCTAGACTCTCCAAAAATGTATATGTTGTCGTCGCCCACAAATTCGTGTATCTCAACGTTCGCGCCGTCCTCGGTGCCAAGCGTGACGGCGCCGTTTAGCATAAACTTCATATTGCTTGTTCCGCTCGCCTCCTTCGACGCGAGGGAGATCTGCTCTGAAATATCGGCCGCCGGAATGACCTTTTCGGCATACGTGACATTGTAGTTCTCAAGCATGACGACCTTAAGATACGGGCTTACCTCCTCGTCGGCCTCGATTATCTTTGAAAGGCATATGATAAGGTGTATTATGTCCTTCGCTATCGTATACGCCGGAGCGGCCTTCGCGCCGAAAATCATAGTAATCGGACGCGCGGGCCTGTTGCCCGCCTTAATGTCAAGATACTTGTATATGACGTAGAGCGCGTTCATCTGCTGGCGCTTGTATTCGTGAAGCCTCTTGACCTGAACGTCGAAAATGGAATTTTCGTCTATGTCTATTTTCTGCCTTTGCAGCAGATACTGCCTGAACTGCTTTTTCTTTTCCGCCTTTATTTCAAGCAGCCTTGCGAGCGAGTCCTTATCGTCTTTAAACTGCACAAGCTTCTCAAGCTCGGCCGCGTCCTTTTTGTAGCCGTCTCCGATTTTTTCGGAGATGAAGTCCGACAGCTCATGGTTGCAGTGAAGAAGCCATCTTCTGAAAGTTATTCCATTTGTCTTATTGTTGAATTTATTAGGATAAATGTCGTAAAACTGCTTAAGCTCGCTTGTTTTAAGAATCTCCGTATGAAGGGCCGCGACGCCGTTCACGCTGCATCCGTAGTGAATGTCTATATGCGCCATGTGCACGCAGTCATTTTCGTCGATAATCGCAAGCTTTGGATCGTTTCCGTACTTTTCCTTCGCCTTTACGTCAAGCATCCTTATGACCGGCATGAGCTGCGGAACCGCCTTTTCCAGGTACCATATGGGCCATGTTTCTAAAGCCTCCGCAAGTATCGTGTGGTTTGTGTACGCGCACATCTTCGAAACGATGCCTATCGCGTCGTCCACATTTATTCCCCTCTGCAAAAGAAGCCTTATAAGCTCGGGTATGACCATCGTCGGATGGGTGTCGTTAATCTGAACTACGGCATAGTCGGGCAGATTATAAAGATTGCTGCCTTTCGCGACCGCCTCGTCTATGATTAGCTGCGCGGCATTGCTCACCATAAAATACTGCTGATAAATACGCAAAATCTGCCCCTGATAGTCGCTGTCGTCAGGATAGAGAAAAAGCGTCAAATTCCTGCGTATGTCGGTCTTGTCAAAACAGATGTCGTTGTCCCCCACAATCCCCTCGTCCACACTGTCAAGGTCAAAAAGCTTGAGAGTATTGCATTTGTTGTCATATCCGGCGACGTCGATTTCATACATCGCCGACCGGACGCGCAAATCCCCGAATACGACCTCATATCCGACGTCCATGCGCCTAAGCCAGCTCTTTTCCTCAATCCACGGATTTTTTACCTCCTTTTGCAGGCCATTTTCAAATTCCTGCTTAAAAAGGCCCAGATGGTAATTTAGTCCAATGCCGTCTCCGGCAAGTCCGAGAGTCGCTATGGAATCAAGAAAGCACGCTGCGAGCCTGCCAAGTCCTCCATTGCCAAGGGACGGCTCCGGCTCGATTTCCTCTATGTCGGCCATGCTTTTTCCATGACGCCGCAAAGCATCCGCCACCTGGCCGTACAGCCCCAGATTTATAAGGTTGTTTGAAAGAAGCTTTCCTATGAGAAATTCCGCCGAAATATAGTAGAGTTTTTTCTTGCCCTCGATCTTTCCGCGCGTTTTCATTACTTCTTTTGTAAAATCCAAAAGGGCGTAATAAATCTCCCTGTCGCCTCCCTTTGCAGCAATGTCTTCGATTTCGCTCTCGTACATGACAAACCTCCGTTATGGAATTTTTTGGCGCCTGCGCCGCCACACCTATTCTATGACATTTGCTTAATAAAAGCAATCTGTTTTATCCCAAAGGCCGCCGCGGCCAAAAAACGCCGCGGCGGCCGTAATTTGTCAAAATATTAAATAAAAACGCGTCACTTATACATCGGCCCGTATGCCGCGCACGCGCGGTAGTCCTGCCCTTCCTTGTCCATTCCAAACGCGTTCCAGGCGGCCGGACGGAATATGTCCTCTTCGCTTACATTATGCATACATACAGGTATCCTCAATATGGACGCGAGCGTTATAAGATCCGCTCCAATATGGCCATAGCTTATGGCGCCGTGGTTCGCGCCCCAGTTGTTCATCACGTCGTACGCGGTCTTAAACGCGCCTTTTCCAGTAACGCGCGGGGCAAACCATGTGCACGGCCACGTGTAATCAGTGCGCTTCCAAATCTTGTCCGATACGTCGTCCGGAAGGCAGACCGTATATCCTTCGCATATCTGAAGCGTCGGCCCCAATCCCTTGACGATATTTAGCCTTATCATAGTCGCGGGCATCTCGGCTCTTGTAAGATATCTTGACGAAAATCCGCCCCCGCGAAAATATCCATTGTCCGCCTCGCACCATTCGGTAGCGTCAAGGCACGCTTTTATGTCGTCCTCCGTCATTTCCCAGAAAGGCTTCATAACGCCGCGGCCCTCTTCGTCCTTTGATTCACCGCACGCGTCAAGACAGGCCGCGCCGGAGTTGATAAGGTGCAGAAAGCCTCCCGCCTCCTTAGCGATTCCCTCAAGCTCGTAGCCCGTAGCCCTTTTTACCGCCTCGGGGCTCCAGTACGTGCGGACATCCGCAAAGATCTGCGCGCGTCCGGTGAGCAGCTTCATAAACAGCATGCCTATGCCGTTTAGCGTATCGTTTTCCGTGGCAAGAATATAAGGCTCTCTTGAACCGTTCCAGTCGAAAGAGGAGTTGAGCACGGCCTCCGCAAAATCGCCGTTCGGATAAAAATCGGTCCATTGCCTCTGTCCCTGAAATCCAGCCACGATCGCGTTATGTCCGACCGCCTCTTCCTCGCAGCCCTCGGGCAGGTTTTTATTTCCATTCATCAAGTCTTTTATGATGCACGCCATTTTGACGACAAATTCCCAGTCCCTGTCCTTCTGGCTGTCGCTTCTTTTTACAAACTCCGGATTTTTGTCGAACCCTTCCCTGCAGTACGACTTTGTCCACGAAAGCGCCTTGTCGAATTCGCGGCCGTCGTATATCCCTTCGGACATGCGGCGCACAATTTCGACCTCGTCGACAGATTCGACCCTCATGCCCAGGTATTCCTCCATAAATGAAGAATCTATAATGGAACCCGCTATGCCCATCGTCACGGAGCCTATCTGGAGATATGACTTGCCCCTCATGGTCGCCGCCGCCACAGCCGCGCGCCCAAACCTTAAAAGCTTTTCCCTTACATCATCGGGGATCTGATCCGCGTCCGCGTCCTGGACGTCCCTGCCGTATATTCCAAACGCCGGAAGGCCTTTCTGAGCGTGCGCCGCAAGAACCGCCGCAAGATAAACCGCGCCGGGCCTTTCAGTCCCGTTAAATCCCCAAACGGCTTTTATGGTGTTTTTGTCCATGTCCATAGTCTCGGAGCCGTAGCACCAGCAAGGAGTGACGGTAAGCGTTATCTCGACTCCCGCCTTTTTGAATTTTTCCGCGCACGCGGCCGCCTCCGCCACGCGTCCTATAGTAGTATCCGCTATAACCACCCTTACGGGGTCTCCGTTTGAATACCTTAAGTTCTCCTCGAAAAGCCTGGCAGCGCTTTTCGCCATGTTCATCGTCTGCTCCTCAAGCGATTCCCTTACCTTTAAAGGTCCCCTCCTGCCATCGATGGTTGGACGTATGCCAATCGCCGGGTATCCCCCAATCAGTCTGCTTTGCGCCATGTCATTCTTCCTTTCTCCAAATTTAATTTATATTTTTTGCGTCCCCCGCCCATGCGTCCATATTAGCATAATCTGGCCGATATTTCATCATGCAAAATTCATATCAAAAAACCGGCAAAAGCTGCCGCCGCGCCTCATATCAGATATTCCTCGTTGCTTGTAGTCTTTATCCTCATGCCGCCTGTGCCCGCCGAAAAAAATACGGTCCGTCCCACGCTCCCCCCTACCATTTCCCCTACGATAGGAACGCCGAGCCTATAAAGGATTTTTTTTGCCTGAATCACGTTTGCCTCGCCTATGTCGGCCATGCTGCCCGCCCTTACAAATTCAAACATGCTCGCGCCCCCGGCCAATTTGGCCCTGATTCTTTTCGGCTCCGCGCCCCTGCGGCACAAAGCCTTAAAAAGATATGGAACGCCCGAATCGACGTATCTGTTCGTCTGGACCATTATGCCTTCCGAATCGGCCGACGGCAGCATGGCATGGAGCATGCCTCCCAATTGATAGGCCTCGTCGTACATACATATCCCGACGCACGATCCAAGCGCGTACGTGACCAGCTCGTCGCTGCCCGTCCCGATGCGCATGTCGGCCATGCCTACAACAATCTGCGCCATAACGGAAAAATCCTCCTTTGCCGGCGTTTTTTTTCAAATTGGACAAAACCAAAAAACCGCTTTTATTTTACTACATTCTCCCACCAAATGCACCTTTTTTAAAAAAATTTGGGCGCGTTAAAAATTCGAGCGAAATGGCGCGCCGCGATTTCATCTGCTGCCAAGTATATTTAGGCGTTTTTTACGCGTATTCGCGCGGGCCGTGGTCATATTAAACAAATTTTTAGTTTTTTTATCCGCGATATTCATTCAAAAATTTATTTTAATTGCAAAATGTCACAGGTTGTATTAAAATATTTTAGCAAAGATTGTAGCACGGCGAAACAGACATGTGCTTTCATCAAATTTACAAAATCTCATAAAAAGAAAGGATGGTTTTTGACAATGAACAATTTGCCGAAAATGAAGGTTGGCATAGTCGCGGTAAGCAGGGACTGCTTCCCGGAATCTCTTTCCGTGACCAGGAGAAAAAATCTTGTGAAGGCCTATGCCGACAAGTACGACAAGGAGGATATTTATGAATGTCCAGTCTGCATAGTTGAGAGCGAAATCCACATGACGCAGGCTCTTGAGGACATTAAAAAAGCCGGCTGCAACGCGCTCTGCGTATACCTCGGCAACTTCGGCCCCGAAATCTCGGAAACGCTTCTCGCAAAACATTTCGACGGCCCTAAAATGTACATAGCCGCCGCGGAAGAAACCTCAAAAGACGGCGGGCTAATCGACGGCCGCGGCGACGCGTACTGCGGCATGCTAAACGCAAGCTACAACCTAAAGCTTCGCAACATCAGGGCGTATATACCGGAATATCCGGTTGGAACAGCCGAGGAATGCGCCGACATGATACGCGAATTTATTCCGATAGCGCGCGCCGTGTACGCGCTCGACCACCTAAAAATCATAAGCTTTGGTCCTCGCCCCCTCAATTTCCTCGCGTGCAACGCTCCGATCAAGCAGCTGTACAACTTAGGCATAGAGATTGAGGAAAACTCCGAACTTGACTTGTTTGAGTCGTTTAACAAACATGCCGGCGACTCGCGCATTCCGGACGTCGTAAAGGACATGGAAGCCGAGCTTGGCGCAGGCAACAAAAAGCCCGAAATCCTAGAAAAGCTCGCCCAATATGAGCTTACGCTCCTCGACTGGATCGACGGCCACAAAGGATACAGGGACTACGTCGCCGTTGCCGGCAAGTGCTGGCCGGCATTTCAGACGCAGTTCGGTTTTGTTCCGTGCTACGTAAACAGCCGACTTACAAAGCGCGGCATACCGGTTTCATGCGAAGTGGACATATACGGCTGCCTAAGCGAATTTATCGGAACGGCCGTAAGCGAAGACGCCGTAACACTTTTGGACATCAACAATTCGGTGCCTTACGACATCTACGAAGAAGATATAAAAGGCAAATACGACTATACTCAAAAAGACGTGTTCATGGGATTTCACTGCGGAAATACGGCTTCAAACAAGCTCTCCTTCTGTGAAATGAAATATCAAAAAATTATGGCGCGCTCACTGCCTGTCGAGGTTACGAACGGAACGCTTGAGGGCGACATCGCTCCGGGAGACATCACGTTTTTCCGTCTCCAAAGCACGGCGGACTGCAAGCTGCGCGGATATATAGCCCAGGGCGAGGTTCTTCCTGTCGCTACCCGGTCGTTTGGCTCAATCGGCATTTTCGCAATTCCTGAGATGGGACGGTTCTACCGCCATGTGCTTATAGAGGGCAACTACCCTCATCACGGAGCGGTCGCTTTCGGCCACTTCGGCAAGGCGTTGTACGAGGTATTTAAATACATCGGAGTCGACGTCGATGAAATCGGCTTCAACCAGCCTAAGGGAACGCTTTACAAAACGGAAAATCCATTCGCGTAAAAATTTTTGTGCGGCAGCGGCGGCGTTCATGCCGCCGCTGTTTTATTAAAGGCAATGTTTTTATCAGCTTAAATTTTTAGAAAGGATCTTTTGGAATGAACTATTTAATTGGCATAGACCTTGGAACTTCATCTACCAAAACTGTTTTATTTGACGAGAACGGAGAAATCATTGCCTCGTCCGGAAAAGACTACCCGCTCTACACTCCTCAAAACGGATGGGCGGAGCAAAATCCCGAAGACTGGCGCGACGCAGCCATTGAAACCATAGCAAATGTCGTAAAAGAATCGGGGGTAGACGCAAACGACATAAAAAGCCTCGGAATTTCCGGCCAAATGCATGGCCTTGTCATGCTTGACGAGGCAGGCAGCGTAATACGACCTTCAATCATATGGTGCGACCAGCGCACTGAAAAAGAATGCGAGGAAATCACTGAAAAGGTCGGCGCGAAGCGCCTGATAGAGATAACCGCAAATCCCGCCCTTACGGGATTTACGGCATCCAAAATACTCTGGGTACGCAACAACGAGCCGGAAAATTACGCCAGATGCAGGCATATACTTCTGCCAAAGGACTACGTCAGGTACGTGCTTACCGGCGAATTTGCGACAGAGGTTTCCGACGCCTCGGGCATGCAGCTTCTTGACGTGCCTAAGCGCCGGTGGTCTGACGAGGTGCTTGAAAAGCTTGACATAGACGAAAGCCTCTTGGCAAAAGTCTACGAATCCCCCGAAGCAACCGGAACGATACTTCCTAAAATCGCGGAAAAAACTGGGCTTTCAACGTCCACAATCGTAGTCGGCGGCGCCGGAGACAACGCAGCCGCGGCTGTCGGAACCGGCGTAGTTGAAGACGGAAAGGCATTTACCACTATTGGAACAAGCGGCGTCGTATTCGCGCACACAAGCAGGCTGTCGATCGACCCAAAGGGAAGGGTTCACACCTTCTGCTGCGCGGTTCCTAACGCGTGGCACGTAATGGGAGTTACGCAAGCCGCCGGATATTCGCTTTCATGGTATCTTGACAACTTGGGCGCCGAATACAAATACGAGGCTGAAAGACAGAACAAAAATGTATTTGAACTGATAAACGCCGATGTTAAAAACACCCCGATAGGCGCAAACAGGCTTATTTACCTCCCGTATCTGAACGGAGAGCGCACGCCGCACCTCGATCCCGACTGCCGCGGAGTGTTTTTTGGCCTTTCAAGCATGCATACAAAAGCCGACATGGCGCGCGCCGTAATGGAGGGCATAAGCTACTCCCTCGCAGACTGCAGGG
>CAZTVO010000028.1:0-4417 GCA_964617075.1 uncultured Jutongia sp. | reverse complement strand
TCTTAAGGAAATGGGAGTTGAGGCCGACGACATGATGGCATGCGGCGGCGGAGCCAAAAACGCCGTGCAGCGCCAAATGATGGCGGACGTTTACGGCTGCACTGTAAACACGGTCACGGCGTCCGAAGGTCCGGCGCTGGGCGCCGCCATACTTGCCGGCGTAGGCGCGGGCATTTATAAAAGCGTGGAAGACGCCTGCCATAAAATGATACATACGGATCCTGAAAAAGAGTGCAGGCCAAATATGGAAAACAACGCAAAATATGACAAATTCCACGCGATATACAAAAACCTCTACAGCTGCCTTTCCGAACAATTTAAAGAAATCGCAAAACTTTGAAATTTGACCGCCTCTCCAATAACGAAGCATGGGCGCGCGCCATCCCGCACCGGATGGCGCGCGCCCATGCGCGTATCTTTATCAAATGCCTTTCATATGAGGCCAAAATGCTTCATCGCGTTATATATTCCATCGTCAAGCGCGCCGTCCGTCACATAATCGGCGTGCATCGCCGCCTCCGGCTCGCCGTCCCCCATTACTATTCCGGTACCCGCAAAATCAATCATCGGAATATCGTTCGCGCCATCTCCGACAGCGTACGTGTTTTCAATGGGAACATGGAAATAGTCCATAAGAAACCTCATGCCCGTCGCCTTTGAACATCCTATGGGCGTTATCTCAAAAAAGCCGCCTCCCCTGTCTATAAAAGTCAGCCTGTCCGAGTGCTTTCTTTTAAACGCCTCAAACCTGCTGCCCTTGGAGACGCATACGCAAAACTTATCGAACTCAAGATCCACGGCGTCCCGCGGTTTGACAAGCCTGCAATATTTTGCGCATACAGACATATGCTCCCTTTGAAAATCCTTAATGCGCGTCTTATACGGCCTGGCGCTGTAGTAAAGCGTGCGTCTCCCCTCCAAAAGCCACTCAAGCCCGCATTCGTCAAGATCTTTTATTATTTCGTTTCCAAAAGAAACGGGAATCGTTTTTGTAAAAAGGACTTCGTCTTTATAGCTTATATACGTCCCGCACCCGCATACAAACCCGTCTACGTCAAGGCCCAGCACTTCATCATCCATCTCCGACATGGTCCTGCCTGAATTTATAAAGCACAGATTTCCGTTGCTTCGCAAAAGCTTCAGCGCCTCGGACGCGCTCTTGGGAATTACATGCTTTGACCCTATTTGCGCGACTATGGTCCCGTCTATATCAAAAAACACAAGATTTTTCATCAAAGAAACCCTCGCCGCGAATCTTTGCCACGCCCCGCCGCCTTCATTTCGATATCAGCAGCTTTTCAAGAACCGTCTTGTAGATGGCCATAAGATAAATGTCCACAATACAATATTTGTTTGAAAGAAATTCAATGAGCTTATATATAAAGCAAATGCCCATAAGCATCACGCTTACGCACGTCACGGTATAGTCAAGCCGCATCGAAAGCAGGGCCGCGTTGGCTACGGCATAAAATATGACTATGGACGCAAACTTTCTCTTTATGAGCTGCGCCGCGTAAACAGCCTGTGAAAACTTTTCCCTTCGCTTTTCTATATTTTCAACGCTTTCCTCCCGCAGCTGCCCATACATTGCCTGAAAAGTCTGGTGCTTTTCTAGGTGCTCCGGCTTCATTCCCAAACCGTCCGACTTTAACTGCCGATCTTCTTCGCACATCTGAACATACGACGCATACCGGCTTTTGCCAAGCTGCTCCTTCAAGTATTTCTTAAAAACGCCCATGTCATGCCCCTCCAATCCATAGCTGCCAAAAATTCTAGAGCCTGCCGATAATGGCAAGCGCGTCGTCATATTGAAAATTCTGGATGCAGTCGTAGACTTCCTGAAGTTTTTGCGCCCGCTCGCCCTCGGAGCTTGAAAGCATCTTTTCCAATACCTCCGTTATTTCTATGTATTCGAAGTTTTCAGTACATTCTTTTAATTTGACAAGATTTTTTTCAAATTCGGACTCTTCCATGCTCCCGCCGGCCGCGTTATCCGAGGAATGCTTTTTATATATGTCGCACACATCGCTTAACTGCGAATGAAAATTCTTTATTTTATCCATGTACTCGTCCATCTGCTGGTGGACGTACAAATTCTCGAATTCCTTTGCCGCAAATTCCATCATTTTGGAATCATTTGCCAAATCGTCCGCGCCAATATTTAAAAAAATGCCCTTGAGGCTGTGAAAATACAGCGCCATGATTTCCATCTGCTCCGTATTTCTTATTACGTCTATCTTATCGTAATTCTCCATTATATTCCTTACGGACACTTCCAGGACTTTCATGTAATTTTCAAGGCTTCCCGCCATAAGCGCCAAGCCTTCCTCATAGTTGAGCCCCTGAACGGCGGCAAGAAAATCGTTGGAGTCAAGATCTATCTCGTCGTCCGGCTCCTCAATATCGGAATCTGTGCGCACGATTCCATATTTTTCATTGAGAAGCTGCTCCAAATCCTGCGAATGCACCGGCTTTTTTAACACGCCTTCCGCTCCCGCCCTCTGGAACTTGTCGGTAACCTGGATGTCGACCGTAGCAGATACGCCCATTATCAGGGGCTTTTCCTTTTCCTTTGACACAAACATTATCTGCCTTGTAGCCTCGACCCCGTCCATATCAGGCATAAGATAATCCATGAATATAAGATCGTACTTCGCGTCGCAGGCCTTTTCTATGGCCTCCATCCCCGATTCGGCGGTGTCTGCCTTGATGCCGTACCGTTCAAGCATCGAAGAAAGGACAAGCGCGTTGGCCATACCGTCGTCCACCACTAAAGCCCTTATATTTTCCGAATTGACTTTATTGTCCATAAACGCTGCCTACCCCTCTCTCCCTGCGGCCGCCTACACAGTCTTAAACTTGTATACGGTCATGCTTTCAAACTCGTCTCCGGCCCTTAGTATGGCGCTTGGAAAGCCCTTCGTATTGACCGCGTTCGGAAAATTCTGCGTTTCAAAGCACGCACCGCAAAAGTTTCCATAGCGGACCCCGCCTTTGCCGTTTGGCTCGTCCAGTGTATTTGCCGTATAAAGCTGAAGACCCGGCTGATCGGTAAATACCTCCATAAGCCTTCCGGTTTTTGCATTATAAAAGCTGGCCGCTTTCCTTACATTGACGTCCCGCGGACTTCTCAGTACGAAATTATGGTCAAATCCCTTGATTTCATTGCCATACGCATCCTTTAATCCGATGTTTTCGCCGATCTTTTTAGGCTGCCTAAAATCCAGCGCCGATCCCGCGACCTCCTTAAACTCGCCGGTAGGCACGAGAACGTCGTTGGCGGGCGTATATAGGTCGGCCTCTATACTCACTTCGTGGTCAAGCACGCTTGGACAGGCGTGTCCGCCACTGCCTAGATTGAAGTACGAATGGTTTGTAAGGTTGATGACGGTATCCTCGTCGCATACGGCAAAATATTCTATTATGAACTCGTCATTATCATTTAGCGTATATGTGATGGTGAGGGAAAGGCTCCCCGGAAAACCCTGTTCCCCATCGGGGCTTAGCCTCGTGAGCGAAATCCTGTCCTCGCCGTCCCCCTGCTCGCACGCGATTCCCTCATACATGAGGCCGGCATATCTTAAAAAGCCGCTGTGGAGGCAGTTCGACGCATCGTTTCGCTCAAGCTTGTACTCCCTGCCGTTCAATGTAAATTTCGCGTCGGAAATGCGGTTCGCGTACCTTCCTATGGGAGCGCCAAAACTTGGCCCGTTTTTCTCGTAGGCGGCAACATCGTCATACCCCAGCACCACATCGTCAAAAGTCCCGTTTCTGTCGGGTATGAAAAGATTTGTAACGACGGCTCCCAGATCTATGACCGAGGCCTTGACGCCGTTCCTGTTTTCCATAGTATATTTAGTAACCTCTTTTTTGTCGCTGTTTGTTCCAAATACGCTTGCCACAATCCCCATCGCAGACATCCCTCCTAAAACTAAACAAACGCCTTTTTTTTAAGTATACCAAATCGCATATTAGTTTACAAGATGTTTGACTGTGACAAAATCAGGCCGTTTCGTGTTTCCCTTTTATCGCGAAAAAAAAACTGCTAAAGGTTCTTGAAAAGGCATTGAAAAGTGAGACCGTGGAACGAATCACAATAACAGTAAAACCAGACAAGAACCAGAAGCAGCCCAAATAACCAAGGCGGAGAAAACTTTCCGCCGCAGGCTTTATTGTAGCTTTAGTAAAAAGAAATGTCAATGAAAGCGGCGCATATCGCCGCGTTTTTATTTTTCTCTTTTTTCGCCATATGGCGCAGGCGTCTCCGCAATCATCGACAAACCCCGCTGTGGCTTTAAATCGTACACGGATGTGCTAGATATCGGTTCTTCAAGCTCGGCGTTGTCCGTCCAGAGTTCGCATTGCGTCATAACGGTCTGTACCGCATCCTCCATCCCCTCCGGAGGATACTTGTGCT
>CAZTVO010000027.1:0-19035 GCA_964617075.1 uncultured Jutongia sp. | reverse complement strand
TTTACTTATTATGCCTGTCAACATCTGTTTTTGCCATTATGTTGGCGTATGCGGTTATGCTTCCTTCCTTGTATATTGTATTTCCGGCAGGTCTTGCGCCGGATAAAGTGTCATTTTCGTTTTTTGCTTTTTTGTTTGAGGGTGCTGGCTTGCCGGAGCTTTTCGCGACGGAGGCCGCTTTGCCGGAATTTGACGCCTGTTTTGAATTGGCGGCGTTTTTCTTTTCAGCTTCCTTTTTATTTATCGAGCTAGTCCTTTGCTTTGCGATTTCCTGAACGGCCGTATCCGGGTCAAGCCCCAGCTTTTCATAGCGCTTCTTCGTTTTTTGAACGTTTTTCTCAACCTGGGCGTCTATGTCCATATGGGAAAAATACAAGTTGATCCCGATTGACTGAAAAATTCTAAATACATTGCCCGCGATCCAGTATATTCCCACGCCAATAGGAAACATGAAGCTCATGATGCCCGATACAAAAGGCATTATGTTGTTCATCATCTTCATCGATGCCGCCATTTGATTTTCAGGATCGGGCTCCGGCTGGTCTCCGGCCATCGAAATCTTCATGCTTAGTATCTGCGTCACAACGGATAATATAGGTATTACAATACTTACGCTTTTAATGGCCGGCGTGTCGGCGATATTTAGCGTGAGAAAAGAATTGATATCCCGCGACTGGTTTGCGACGGAATTTATCATGGCGCTGATGTCAGGATATTTGGTGGCAAGCGTTTTCCACGCGTCCGCGTTAAACTGGCCTAAGACGTCGACGTAATAGCTTATTTGGCTGCTTTTTTCAGCCGCAGTCACAGCATTGGCTACTACATATGTGCTTGAAGAGACCATATCGGCAAGGTCTTTAACGGTCGCTCCCGCGGACTGCAGCGCGCGCGCGAGCCCTTCGTATATGTCATATACCTGGGGCAGATACGCGGGTATATTGTAGATTACGCGGTAAAGCGCCAGCACAATGGGAAACGTTATAAGCATCGGGAGGCAGCCGCTCGCGGGACTTACCCCGTATTTTTGGTAAATGGCCTGCATCTCAAGCGACATCTTCTGCTGCGACGCCTGGTCGGTCTTATTTTTGTATTTTTTCTGAAGCTCTTGAAGCTCCGGATTCATAATCGATGACATTTTCGCAAACTTCTGCTGCTTTATCTGCATTGGAAGCATAAGCGCGTTTACAAGGAACGTAAATGCTATCATGCATACGCCGATGTTTACTATTCCAAATTTTTCAAGCACAGTGTAAAGCACTTGAAGTATATAGCTGAGCAGCTTTGCGATAGGCCCAAGTATTATGCCGTCGTACGCCGTCAAAAAAATATCCATAATCGCTCATCCTCCGCGTCTAATCAAAAGGAACGGCTACGGCACGGGGTCGCAGCCTCCTTTTGCAAAAGGATGACACCTTAAAATACGCTTGACAGCTAAAAAGCCGCCCTTAAAAAAACCATGCTTTTCCAGCGCTTCTACGGCATACTGGGAGCATGAGGGCGTGTAAATGCATGTAGGGCCTCCCTTTAATGGAGAGAGGAACCTTCTGTATATATTTATTATAAATATCGCGATTTTTTTCATGATCAAGCTATTCTTTAACTATCCCGTGCACTCTGCCCAAATGCAGGAGCGCCTTTTCAATATCTTGGCATTTTTTATTTTTAGCTGCGTTTCTCGCAACAATTACGATGTCATATCCTCTACAAAAACGTGCTTCGTTTAATCTTATGCCCTCTCTTATCAGCCTGGCCGTCCTGTGTCTTACGACGCTGTTTCCAATCTTTTTCGTTACCGTGATACCGTATCTGTTTGAGGGGGCGTGATTGTCCAATACATGCATTATCAAAAATTTGTTGGCATGAGATCTGCCATGACGGTAGACATTTAAAAAATCGGAATTTTTTTTGATGGATTCAACCATGGCGTCTCCTTCGTCATTGGAAAAATACGCTTCCGCCATAGAAGAAAAGGCCACATGACTGCGGCCTACGCGGACAACCTATGCCTTCCCTTAGCTCTTCTGTTGGACAATATCTTCCTGCCGTTGGCGGTGCGCATCCTCTTCCTAAAGCCGTGCACCTTTTTTCTGGATCTTTTCTTGGGCTGATACGTCATCTTCATGGTAAAGACGCCTCCTTTGATAAGGAATAAAAATTTTAAGACGGGAAAACAAAGCGGATCCCGTCAACCGCAACGCATACCATATTGTACTAACAAAAACAGAATCCGTCAAGCGCCAACTTTTATCGCGCCCGCATATAAAATAACGTTGTCGGCTTTGATTTTGGCCCTTTATTTAAAACGCGCGGCGCTTCCGCATTGTTAAAAAGAGCGCTATACTTAACGGGGCGGGCAAGGGGTTTTTTGACGATCCCCGCGGCCCACTAAAGACTGAAAGGATGATTAAAAAGTGATATCAAAAAAAATGGCCGTCCAGGTCGAAGGCAGTTCCGCCACGCGCGCCATGTTTGAAGAGGGCAGGAGGCTTGCGAAAAAGTACGGGGCAGAAAACGTATACGATTTTAGCCTTGGCAACCCAAGCGTCGCGCCGCCAAGAAACGTGCAAGACGCGATGCTTGACGTCATAAATAAAACGGATTTTGTCAAGCTGCACGGATATATGAACAATTCAGGACACGAAGACGTGCGCGAGGCCGTCGCAAAATCGCTTAACAAAAAGTTTGAAACGTCTTTTTCTCAAAGAAACATAATAATGACGGTCGGAGCTGCGGGAGGACTTAACGTCATATTAAAGGCAATAATCGATCCGGGGGACGAGGTAATCGCGTTTGCGCCGTATTTTGGAGAATACAACAGCTACGTCGCCAACTTTGACGGAAAAGTCGTGGCCGTTTCTCCAAGCATTCCGGACTTTCAGCCAAATTTTGACGATTTTTTAAGTAAAATAACATCCAGGACAAAAGCGGTCATAATCAATACTCCAAATAATCCAACGGGCGTGGCGTATTCCGAGGAGACCATAAAAAGGCTCGCGAAAATTCTTTATGAAAAGCAGGACGAATTTGGAACGCAAATTTACCTTATATCGGACGAGCCGTACCGCGAGCTTGTCTACGACGGCTTTGAGGCGCCGTTTGTCGCAAAATACTATAAAAATACGATAGTGGCGTACTCCTTCAGCAAGTCGCTTTCGCTTCCCGGGGAGCGAATAGGATATCTTGCCATTCCAAGCGAGGCAGACGATTTTGAAAATCTCGCAGCGGCCGCAAACGTCGCGAACAGAATCTTAGGGTTTGTAAACGCGCCCTCAATCATGCAGCTTACAATAGCGAGGTGCCTGGATGTGCCGGCAAACGTTGCAGCATATGATGCAAACAGAAAGATTTTGTACGATGGGCTAACGTCTCTTGGATTTGAATGCACAAAGCCCATGGGCGCTTTTTACCTTTGGGTAAAGTCAATGGAGGACGATGACAGGGAATTTGCCCGCAAGGCGAAGCAGTTTAATATACTTGTAGTGCCTGGAAGCTCTTTTATGTGCAAAGGATATGTGCGCATAGCCTACTGCGTTGAAACGGACATGATAAAAAAATCGTTTGCATCGTTTGAAAAACTCGCCGCGCTTTATAAGTAGGCGCGAAAAAAATTGGAGGATCGATGGATATGGGGAGCTGGAGGGACAATCTGCGCCTGGTAAAGCCGTACGTGCCCGGAGAGCAGCCGGACGCGGGGGACGTAATAAAGCTAAATACAAATGAAAACCCTTATCCGCCGTCTCCAAAGGCGGCAGACGTCTTAAGGGATTTTAACGCGGGAGGGCTGCGCCGCTATCCTGTCATAGATTCCGTGCCGCTGGCCGACGCCATCGCGAAAAGGTACGGTCTGGATCGCGGGCAGGTTTTTACGGGCGCGGGATCCGACGAGGTTCTTGCCGTCGCCTTTATGGCCTTTTTTAATGGAAAAAAGCCAATACTTTTTCCGGACATAACGTATTCCTTCTACGACGTATGGGCAAGACTTTTTGAAATACCGTATGAAACTTTAGCGCTGGACGCGGGCTTAAACATTTTAAAAAAAGACTACTGCCGCGAAAACGGCGGCATAGTGATAGCGAATCCGAACGCGCCTACGGGCATAGCCAAAGACGAGGCTTTTTTTCGGGACATAATGAAAAGCTGCGGGGAGTCCGTAGTGATAATAGACGAGGCGTACGTCGACTTCGGAGCAAAATCCATGCTGCCGCTAATAAACGAGTACGACAATCTTTTGATAGTTCAGACATTTTCAAAATCGTATTCGCTTGCCGGAATGCGGATAGGATACGCGATGGGCAGCAGGGAGCTTATAGACGCTATGAAAGACGTCATGTTCTCCTTCAACAGCTATCCCCTTTCAAGCGTAGCGGTCGCGCTTGGAAAGGCCGCGATCGAGGACGCGGACTATCACAAAAAAACAGTTGATAAAATTGTTGAAACGCGGGAATGGACTAAGGGGGAGCTGTCACGGCTTGGATTTAAATTTACGGACTCTAAGGCGAATTTTATTTTCGCGTCCCATGAATCGGCGGGCGCGCCGTTCATATTTGAGGAGCTTAAAAAAAAGGGGATATACGTCAGGCATTTTGACGGGCCGCGTATAGACGATTATCTTAGAATATCAATAGGAACTAGGGAAGAAATGGAGCGCCTGACAGATGAGCTTGGAAAAATCGTCTGAACGCCCGCGCCCGCTTTGGCCGCTATTGACAATGAAGCGGCCGTAAAGTAAAATTTATGATGGCGTCGGGGGTATCACGGGGACGAATCAGGGCAAATGGAGATTGGTTGATGAAGAAGGTAATTACATACGGTACGTTTGATTTGCTGCATGTGGGACATATCAATCTGCTGCGCAGGGCGAAGGAACTTGGCGACTATCTTGTCGTGGCTGTTTCGACGGACGAGTTCAACGCCATAAAAAATAAAAAGGCGTACTATCCGTATGAAGACAGGAAACAGATACTTGAGGCCGTAAGATACGTCGACAAGGTCATTCCTGAAAATAATTGGGAACAAAAGATTAAAGACGTCAAGGACAACGACATAGACATATTCGTAATGGGGCATGACTGGGAGGGCAAATTTGACTTTTTAAAAGATTACTGCGACGTGGTTTATCTGCCTAGGACTGAGGGGATATCCACAACCAAGATAAAAAGCGACTTGGGACTTAGGGAGCCGTAATGAATATTATTTAAACTTGGAGCGGGGGGCTGTCTTTTTGGCAGTCCCTTGCGATTGTCTGAATTTATATAGCACGCGGAAGGGAATTTGAGCAGGATGTTTATTGACAAAGTAAAGAAAAAGGCGGTCAGCGGATATAATGTCGTAAAAAATAATTTGAGGCGCGTTTTTGGGAGAGCGCCCAAAATGAAGTTCTTTTATGGAAGCTACTACAGGCATTGCGACATAGTTCCAAACCGCATTTTGTTCGAGTCGTTTCACGGTTCTACGATATCGGATTCGCCCCTCTACATTCTAAAGGAGCTTTTGTCGCGTCCAAACGCGGATGAATATGAAATTTTTTACAGCAGCAACACTGACGATTACGAAGAGCATGAGAAGTTTATCAAAGCCAACAACATCCCGGCAAAGCTGGTCTGCATATCGTCCTACAAATATCTAAAAGTGCTCGCGACGGCGAAATACCTTATAAACAACAGCTCTTTTCCGGTCTACTTCATAAGGAAGGACGAGCAGGTATACCTGCAGACGTGGCACGGCACTCCGCTAAAAACTCTTGGCAAAAAGATGCGCAAGGGCATTGAGTCGATGTACAACGTGCAGCATAATTTCCTTCAGGCGACGTATCTTATGCATCCTAATGAATTTACAAAAAAAGCCATAATGGAGGACTACAATCTTAATTCGCTCTATACGGGCAAAGTGGTTTTAAGCGGATATCCTAGAAACAGCATATTCCTTGATTTGGACAGGGCGGCTAAGGTAAGGCGCGAGCTTAATCTTGAAAACTTTGTCGTTTACGCGTATATGCCCACCTGGAGGGGGACGAGCAACCATTCCATTCAGTTCGGTTCATATGAAAAAGAAATATCCGAAATGATGGATTATCTCGACGAGAGGCTAAAGGATAATCAGATTTTATTTGTAAATTTTCACCCTATTCTTAAAAATGCCATTCAGCTTGGTTCCTACAGGCATATTAAAAGCTTTCCCGCAAATGTGGACAAATACGAATTTTTAAATTGCGCGGACGCCCTAATCACCGACTATTCGAGCGTTTTTTTCGATTTTTCCGTCACAAGAAAGCCGATTATCCTGTATATGTACGACTATGAACAGTATATGCAGGATCGCGGCATGTACATGGATATCATGGATCTGCCGTTTGTTAAGACGTACGACGTGGAGACTCTCGCGGACTGGCTGTCCACGGAAAAAATTTTGGGCGAGGGATACGACGACGGCGACTACTGCGAAAAGTTCATAAAATACGATTCAATCGACGCTCCCGCGAAAATGCTGGATCTTGTCCTGTATGGCAAGGAGGACGGGATGGAGGTCGAGGATTATTCGGGGAACTGCCAAAAGCCTAGGCGCGTAATTCATCCCAAAAAAGTCGTCGGAATGAGCGATTTTGAAACAATAAGCCTTATATCTGATGAAAACGACATAGTGCAGTTTGAAAAAAAATGGTTTAAAAAGGACTTAAGCTGCGTTTTGCATGACGGCTACAATGACGACTTTAATTACGTGGTCATTACCAATACGACGCCTAGAACGTATCTTGAGGAAGCGCTTTTTAAGCTTGGCGCGCCGTCCATAAGGGAGAGGCTGCGAAAGAGGGAGCTTAAAAGAACATATCCCGGACTTAAAGTGCAGCCCGCCTACATCAGGGAGTTTCATGCCGCGATAGAAGGGTGCAGCGTAAACAACGCGGACAGAAGACGTATAGAGGCTAAGCTTGCCTCCTTCGACGGAGAGCTTATCGTCGATATCACGGACGAAGGCTTTGCGCCCGTCCCAATGAAGTTCATGCTTATCGACGGAGACAACCGCATCGTGTGCGTGAGAGAAACAAGCGGGCGGGAGCGGAACGAAAAAAAAATTTACGAGGACTTCTCCCAATGGAAGGAAAAGATAGAGCTTGGCGGAAGGTATCTGCTTGCGGCGGAGTTTATGGACGAGGCGCTGCAGCAGGCGTTTATAGGATATTTTCATGATGAGGAGCTTGCCAGGCGCGCCGACGCCGGAGCGGAGGCTTTTGACAAGCCGGAGGCGTATGAAAAGCCCGTTTTCATCGTGGGAGTGGGAAATCCAGAGAACAAAATAGGAAAGAAGTACGAACCGGGAGAAGTGGCGGTCATGCCGTACGCGAGAATGGGCAGCCGCAATTTCGGCATATATCTGTGCAAGCCCGATAAAATGATAAACGAGCATACGCAGGCAAGAATTCTCAAGATAAGATCGAAAAAGTCCGTTTCAAAAGTATATATGACAATGAAAAAAGAAGACGGCATGACGATAAAGGACGTGGTGCTTCGATACAGAAGCGCGGTAAGCTACGACGTACCCGTAAAATATTCCGTAAGCGAGGCGAAGGGCCGTTATAAAATTAAAGCGGAGATAGATTTTGACAGCCTTTTGCTAAGGGAAATATATTGGGATTTGAGGATACTTGCCGAAAAATACGGATACGAAAATGAAATCAGGGCGAAATTTAAGGGAAATTACTGGAAATATAATTTCTATCTGACGAACAGGCAGTACTCGGCCGGCGAAGGACATATGACGTTTCCATATTATACTAAGGGCGGATGCCTGGCGTATATGTATCGCCCCGACTCGCCTTACGACGCGTATTCCACGAAAATCAAGGAGATGTTTGCGAGCGTTGTCTATATGCTTTTTATGAAGCCGATATTTAGGCGACGCAAGATTTGGCTCGTATATGAAAAATTCTGTTCGATGGCGCAGGACAACGGATACTATTTCTTTAAGTACTGCATGGAAAATCTCTCTGAGGAGGATAAGGAGGATATTTACTACGTAATCGACAAAAAGGCTCCCGATTACGCCAAAATCAAGGAATACGATGATCACGTCATACAGTTTATGAGCCTGAAGCATATTTTGTACGTGCTTGGCGCCGTAATATATATCGCCTCGGATTCAAGAACGCACCTGTACGCCTGGAGGTGCAAGACGAGCCTGATACGGTCAAAAATTGAAAAGCGGCCGATATTTTTTCTGCAGCATGGGGTGACGGCTCTAAAAAGGGTCGCGCCGCTTTTTGGACGTCACGGCAGCAGCCCTATGACTTATTTTGCGACTACGTCAAAGTTTGAGCAGGACATAGTTGTAAAATATCTGGGCTATCCTGTGGGCAAGGCGCCTATAACCGGGTTTACGCGCTGGGACGCGCTTGAGGATACGTCGTCTAAGGACGACAGGATGATACTGCTTATGCCGACGTGGCGCTCGTGGCTTGAGGAGGTGGCTGACGAAGAGTTTCTGGCAAGCGACTATTATAGAAATTACTCATCGCTTTTGCAAAGCGGGAGGCTTTCCAATCTCTTGGAGAAAAACAAGGTACGAATGATTTTTTATATTCATCCTAAATTTGCGGGGTATTTAAAAAATTTCAAGAGGACGGCAAAAAACATCGAGCTTGTTCCTTTCGGCATGGAACCGCTGAATGAAATAATGAAGAAGTGCCATATGCTCATAACAGACTACTCGAGCGTATGCTGGGATGTATATTATATGAAGAAACCCGTCATTTTTTATCAATTCGATTACGAAAAATATGAATCCGCCCATGGAAGCTACATCGACATGGAAACTGAACTTTTTGGAAGACGCGTTGTAACCGGAGAGGAGCTTTTGGCGGAAATAGAAAAGTGCATTGAGGAAGGTTTTTCGCTGAATGAGAAGGAAACAAGCGAACATGGCAATTATTTCGAATATATTGACGATAAAAACAGCGAACGCACCTACACTTATCTGAAAGAAAAAGGATACTGACTATGTTTAGAAAACATATTTGCGCGCTGCTAAGCGCGGCACTGCTTATAAGCGGCGTATCTTGGGATGGGCTTTGCGGCACGGAAGCGCGCGCGGCGGAGACAGAGGCGTCCGCAACGGAACCGGCTCCGTCCACAGCGGAACCAGAACCGTCCGCAGCGGTGACGGAGCTGCCGTCGGACGGGCAAGGCAATAAAGCCCAGGGGCTTTTAAGGCTCATATTTACTACAGACATCCACGGACAGGTGACTGACTACGACTATCAGACGGGGAAAAACCTTGAAAGAGGCCTAAACAAGGCCTTTACGATGATTAAGGCAGCAAGGGGCGAAGTGCCGGAATCAAACAGCATGACGTTCGATATTGGCGACAGCGTGATGGACTTCAACACCGACTATATATACGCGCAGGATCCCGAGGCGCTCCAGCCGGTTTATACGGCAATGGGCAAAATAGGCTATGACGCGATAACTCTTGGCAACCACGATTTTGATTTCGGCTACGACTATGCCTCAAGCCAGCTGGAGACATCGGGCCTTATGGATCTTTGCGTGCTTTCAAACGTTTATTCAAAAATAAACGGAGCCAGCGTCTTTGGGGCAGAGAATAAAATTATCGAAAAGGAGATAAAGGCCGATGACGGGTCTAAAATTGCCGTAAAAGTAGGAATAATTGGAGAAACCACTCCAAGCCTTTCGACAAGGACCGAGCCGTATAAGGATAAGCTTGTTACGGAAGACATTATCGAAAATGCCCAAAAGCAGGCAAAAGCGTTAAAAGAAGGGGGCGCCGACATAATAGTGGCGCTTGCGCATTCCGGCTTTGGCACCGAGACGCCATCACAAAAATCGGCAAACGCCGCTTACGCGCTTACAAAAATCGAGGATATAGACGTTGTGCTTGCGGGGCATGAGCACATCGATTTTCCGACGGGGAGCAAAAGCGACGTCCACTACGGCCTTTCGGGTGTCGACAAAGAGACCGGGCTTGTAAACGGAAAGCGCCTTGTGATGATAAGGGACAGCTGCAGGGGCATAGGCGTGGTGGATTTAAAGCTTGGGCTTGATAATGAAAAGAAAATAGTCATAAAAGACGCTCCTTATGAAATACGAAAGACGACAAAAGAGACTGAAGGAAATTCGGAGATAGAAGAGGCGATGTCGCCGTGGGACGACGCTCTTAAGCAGTATTGTCAAAAAGAGGTTGGCGTCATAAAGGAAGGAGAACGCTGGAGCAACTACAAGGCGCTTCTTGACGGCAACGAAATAATTCAGACGGTACATAACGCGCAGATTGCGTACGCTTCCAGCTATATCGCGAGTAACGCGGAAGAATACAAGGGATATCCCATTATTTCGATAGCAAGGTATACAAAGTACGGATCGGACAGCGGGGCGGACTACGCGGATCTGTCGGGAACTATTGCGGAGGGCAGCGCGGACTCATTTGCCAATTACCATAGATACGTCTACATATACAAGATCACGGGAGCCCAGCTAAGAGAGTGGCTGGAATGGTCGGCTTCCATATACCAGACGGCAAATACGTCCGCCGGCGTAAATTGGAACAACATACTGCTGTCGGACTTCATAAAAAAGGAAAGAGGAAACTCTCTTGTTCAAGAAGATTTTATCTATGAGTGGAACAGATTTTTTCAATTCGACGGCATTGAGTATACAGTCAGTCTTAACGAAAAGCCCAGATACGATTACGATGGAAATAAAATCAACGACTCCTTTAGAGTTAAAAGCATCACCAGAAACGGCGTCGCCGTTTCCGATGAAGACAATTTCATACTTGTGACGGACAAGATTACGCCGGGAATCCAGTCGGAGGCAAACAGTGGAGTGGCGTCGCAGATTATTTCAAGGTCGCATGTGATTTTGCAGGACATAGTAAAGGACTATCTTGCAAAAAAGAATCTCCTTGGCGGACTTGAGGTGTGCGTGAACCATAATTGGAAGCTTGAAATTCCCGATGGCTATAAATATATGATTGTAAGCGGCAAAGGCTCGGAGGATGAATTTTTGTCGGAGGAGTGGTGTCAGGGAATTTACGGAAGCATCGCGGAATCAAATTTTTACAAATGTGTAAATAAGAACGAAAAAGAGGAGAAAGACGTCTGCGCGCCGGGCGTTGTGCTCTCTCCCGACAATACGTCGGAAACGAACGGATCGGTAAACATAGCGGTTATCGCGAACGACAAATCGGGGATAAAGGAAGAGAAGTTCGCGTACGGCTCATTTGAAAAGGAGGATGAGGCGTGGGCGGCGGCAGCGTCAATAGAGGGCGGCGTCTTTGTGGCCGACAAGAACGGGGTCTATTCGGTATATGTAAAAGATGGGGCGGACAACGTTTCGGTTGAAAAGATAGCCGTTACAAACATTTATCCTGAAATACTTTTAACTCCGACGGTAAAAAAGGTCGACAACAACGACTCCAAGGTGACGGGAATTGCCGATCCGAATTTAAAAATCTACGTGCAGTCCGGCTCAAGCATCTATGAGGGCAGAGTGGGGGTGGACGGAGCTTTTTCGGTAAAGGTGCCGCCTCAAAAGGCGAAAGTGAAGCTGTATGTTTTCGTTGAGGACGATAACGGAAGGCAGAGCAAAAAGACGGCCGTCGTCGTAAAGCGCGTGGGGCCTAACTGTCCGACAGTTACAAGCGCGAAAAACAATCAAAGAAAGATTGAGGGCAGGTTAAATGATTCAAAGGTAAATGTATACGCCGTCATAGGAGACAGCGTATACATCTCGAAGCAGCTTGGGCCGTCTTATTATACGAAATGCAAAAAGTATGACAAGGAACTCGCGATAAAAAAGGTGGGCATTTCCGTTAAGGATGGAGGCAGCTACGTCATATCCATACCGAATCAATACGCGGGAACGGCCATAAAGGTATTCACGGTGGACGAGCTTGGCAGGGTGAGCCACGCGAGGAACAAAAAAATAACCAAGGCCGCTCCAAACAGGGTTACTTTGTACGAAATTTCCGACATCGAAAGATACGCGTACGGGTATGTGCCCGACAGCGGCGGATGCACGGTCGCGCTTGTGGACGGAAGCAAAAAATATGAGGCTGTGACAAATGACGAAGGATATTTTAAGGCTTCAATTAGAAACATAAGCGCGGGAAGCGCCGTGACGGCGTATGCCTATAAAAAATCGAGCGGAAAAATAAAGAAAAGCTATGTCAAGACCTACGTCGTAGAAAGCGCCGCCGAGCTTTACACTCAAAGACGCGACGTAAAGATCCATATCGACGAGGTCACCGACAAGGATATGACGGTGTCCGGAAAGTGGACGGAACCGGATTCCAAAATTTATATATGCGCCGGGGGAAGCGAATACGTCGCCACAACCGATGAGGATGGCTACTATGACGTGGATCTGCGCGCCCGCCTAAGGATTGGAACGCCTGTGTACGTCATGTCCAGAAGCGTAAAAGGCGGCATAAAAGGCATGCGCAAATTTAACGTGACGCTCGGCGCGCCGCTGGCTCCGATGGTAGTCGGCCGCGTGGACGCCGCCTCCAGATATGTAATGGTATATACTAGGGAAAAATGCGCGGTTACGCTAAAAGTAGGCAAAAAAACATACTCAAGATCAGAAAATGCGTACGTAAAAAGAGGCGCCAGGTATTATTACACGTTTAAAATAGAACGCGCGAGGGCAGGGGCCAAAATAAGGGCGTACGCAAAAAATTCGGCGGGCAGGACCGCCAGCAGGGCAAAGAAGATACAGAAAGTAAAAAAGGCAAAGAAGTCAAAGAAAGCCAAAAGAAGCGCTTCAAGGAGAAGGTGACGAGGAGAGGATCTCGGATATGAAGCAGGACGCTAAAGCCTCCCTGTTGAAGCGCTTCCTTAAATAATATATGTGCAGGCGGCTTTTGGCACGCGTCATGGCAACGTAAAACATCCTGCGCTCTTCTTCGATGTCGGCGTCGAGCGCCGCCTTGCCATGGGGCGCGATGCCGGCATTCGCGTCGGGAATGAATACGCATTCATATTCAAGTCCTTTAGCGGCGTGCATAGTTAGAATGTTTACCGCGTCTCTTTCGTCTTTTTTGTCTGTCGGGGCCGCCTTTTTTATCTTGTCGCTGCAATTTTTTATGTGCGAGAACCACTCGTCGAGGCTTTTGTGCGATTTTGCGTCTTCTTCAAGTTCGTTTAGAATTTCTAACATGTCGTCGGGATTTACGCCCCTGCGGTCGGCGTATTCTTTTATATAGTCGTCGTATCCTATTCCCCGTCTTATGAAGTCAAGAGCGGAAAAAGGCCTTAGCGACGACAGCGTTTTTAAATCTTTATCAAGCTGTTTGATATTTTCGGCTATTAGAGGTTTTTCCCGATAAAAAAGGGCAAGCTCTTTAAGGTCGATGAAAGGCTTTTCAAGGGCGGCCCTGCCAACGTACCTTGTTGGACGGTTAATTATGCGAATAATCGTCTTTCTTTGAGCGTTTCCCCTGGCCGCGCTTATATACGCGAAAATATCCGCGGCGATCCAATGCTCATATATATTTGGCATTCGCTCTTTTACCGCGAACGGTATGCCGCAATCCGAAAGCTTTGAGACAAGAGGCCTTGCCTGTGCGTTTGTTCTAAAAAGTACGGCTATTTCCCCAAGCGGAATGCCCGATTTTTCATAGTCAAGAATTTTGCCGCATATCGCGTCGTTCTCGCTTGCGGCGTCGTCAAATTGGAGTATCTCCACGGCGCCCGCGTCTTTTTTATGCGCGGCGAGATTTTTTCCAAGCCTGTTTTTGTTGTTTTTTATCAGCGAGTCCGCCGCGTCGACTATCGAGGCGCAGCATCTGTAATTTGTTTCTAACGCAATTTGTTTGGCGTCTTTGTAGTCATTTAAAAACTGCTTCATGATGTCAGGCCTCGCCCCTCTAAATCCATATATGGACTGGTCGTCGTCGCCCACGATAAAAATGTTGTTTTCGGGCTTTGCGAGGAGCTTGACAGATTCGTACTGTATTTTATTTATATCCTGAAATTCGTCTATGAGAATATAGGGATACTGTTTTTGCCACATTTTTAAAATATCCGGGCGCTGTGACAAGAGATCTAGGCAGCGTACGAGCATGTCCTCAAAATCTATGAGCTTTCTTGACGAAAGTTTTTTTTGGTATCCGATGTAAATTTTTTTGAACGCGTCGTCGGGAAAATTTGTCGAGAAATAGCAGTCCAAATCCAACATTTCGCCCTTTACTTTTGCGATTTCCGATTCCAAATCATTTAAAAATTCATTTTCATCGGACATTTCAAGGTTTAGGGTGGCCGCGAGATCTTTTAAGATGTTTCTTTTTACGTCGCTTTTTAAAATATTATTGGAAGTATAATTGTATGCCGACTTAAGAATTGAAAAGAAAATAGAATGAAATGTGCCGAAACGCGGGCCGGTTCCCGCGCCCGGCCCGTTCTCGTCCGCGTAGCGCTTCTCCATTTCCGCCGCGGCTGCCTTTGTGAAAGTAATTACAAGAATATTTGACGGGCTTACGCCGCGCGAGCGCACGAGGAAGAAAATCCGTTCCACGATGACCCGCGTTTTGCCGGAGCCGGGCGTTCCTATCACGAGGCAGGGGCCTTTAAAATGCCTAACGGCCGTCTCCTGCTTATTATTTAGCTGCATAAAATCCTCCGTGTTTTTTATTGTTTATTCGTAGGCCGCCCAAAAGACGGCCCTTACCGCTGTGTCGGAGTCGGTCGGGGATATTTTTTTTGGCGATCCGTTTTCTACGCGCCACGCGTATCCGCCCTGCGCCGCGTCCCTTAGCCAGTACGCGGAGTTTGCGGGCGTTATAAACTCTTTATAGTGGTTAAGCTCATCGATGCTTAAAATAAAAAGATATTGGCTTTTTTCGCCCAAAGGCGCGCCCCCCTGATTTATCATGGCCGATTTTTCCTCTTTGCTAAAGCGCGCTAAGGCGTCTTGGTTTAGCCATTTTTTTAAGGACGAGTCCCGCCAGACGTTTTTTCCGTCTTCGTCGAAGCGCCTTTTTTGCGCGGCCTCCTTTTCAAGCATCAGCGCCCGCCCGTTCTTTTTTTCAAGAACAATCCATTTTTCGCCGCCCCAGGCCGCTACGCCTCCCTTTGGCGTTTCTTTCAGAAGTTTCTTTTCAATTTCAAAAGCCTTTCCGGCGGCGTCGTAGGCGTCCTGCGCCAGCCTGTAATTTTTTAGGGCTCCTTTGGCGTCTCCCTTGGCGTCAAGCTTTTGCGCGATCATATAACGGCACTGCTTCATTTTTTCTTCGGCGTTAAGCGTGCCGCCCGACTCGGCGTAGAATTTGAGGGCTTTTTTTTCGTCGCCGATGGACTGGAAAACCATTCCCTTCAAAAGCGGATAAAGGGGCGTCATCATAAACGCTGCGATTAGGGCCGCCAATACGCACAGTGCTGCCGCGCGCCTTTTGCGGGCGGCGGATTTTTCAATTTTTTTAATTTTACTTCTGCATATGTCTATATTGCGCTCGCAGTCGTCCTCCCTATAAGAAAATTTTTTTACGAGCGAAAGATTTTCTATCGCGTCCAGATAGTCGCCTTTTGTTTTTGCAAGGTCAATTTTTTTTTCAGTCGCGTCATACAGCTTTCTGGCGCCGTCGACTTCGGCTTTTTTAGCGTCGGCTAAGCATTTTTCCTTAAGGCTTTCGGAATCTTTATACCCTCCAAGCTTTTCAAACATCCCGGCGGAGCTTCTTAGCGCGGCGACGGCCTTGTCGAATCTGCGTACGCAGTCGACGGCTTCCATAAGCGCCGCGGCGGATCTGTAGGCGTTTTCCTCTTTTGATATTTTTTCTTTATTCTTCTTAGGATTAAGTCTTGCCATGGCCGTTTCTCCAGATTCTGGAATTTTTAACAGATTACCCTTAAACCTGTATTTTGTCAAATCTTAAGGCGGCAAAACGCCCGTTTTTCGGGTTTACAAAGGCATTTAATTGATATAAACTTCAAGGTAAAGCAATTTGAAAAAAGGAGGTTTTAAACGTTTTATGCTGGAAGAATTAAAAAAGAGGGTATATGAGGCAAATATGCTTTTGCCAAAGCATGGCCTGGTGACATTTACATGGGGAAACGTAAGCGAAATAGACAGGGAAAGCTCAATTTTTGCGATAAAGCCGAGCGGCGTCGAATACGAAAAGCTTTCTCCGGACGATATGGTTCTTGTAAACCTTGACGGGGAAAAGGTGGAAGGCAGATATAATCCGTCTTCTGATACTGCGACACATGTAGAAATCTACAAGGCTTTTGAAAAGATTGGCGGAGTAGTTCATACTCATTCTTCCTACGCCACGAGCTGGGCCCAGGCGGGCAGGAGCATTCCGTGCTATGGGACTACCCACGCGGACTACATATACGGCGAAGTGCCGTGTTTAAGATGCCTGACCAAAGAAGAGATCGACGAGGCGTATGAAAAGAATACCGGGAAGCTTATAGTGGACGAGTTTAGGGCAAGGGGGCTTGACGTCGAGGCGGTGCCCGCCGTCCTGTGCAAAAATCACGGACCGTTCGCCTGGGGCGCGAACGCGCACGAAGCGGTGCATAACGCAGTAGTGTTGGAAGAGGTCGCGAAGATGGCGTACCGCGCCGAGTCCATCAACGCGCGCATACAGCCGGCTCCGCAGGAGCTTATGGACAAGCATTATTACCGCAAGCACGGAGCGGACGCCTATTACGGCCAGAAATGAAATGGCCGGCGTAAGGCCCGCTTCGCGCGGAGCCTTTTTAAAAATCAAAGAAATTTTTTCCAAAGCTTTCGCGCGTGTTTTTTCTGCGCCTGCCATAGCTTCGGCTTCTCTTTCGCCTGCCGGCGCTAAACGTAGGGCCGGCGCGCCGGCGTCCGCGGCGGGCTGGAGCCGACGAAGGAAAAGGTCTGGCGCGCCTGCGCCGCCTTCCAAGCCGTTTTCTGGAGACGGAAATCGTGTCGGCGGCTTTTTTGGCCGAGGCCCTTTTAGCAATAAATATTATAAGCAGCGCAAGCACGACGACGCAGACCGCGGCGCCGATAGGCAGTAGATGGCCGCCGACGGCGTTTTTGACGGCGGCAAACCCATTGGAGGCGCCGCGTTTTAGCTTGGCTAGGCGTCTATGGGTTATCGCCGCCTTCGCGCTGCTGTTTTCTATATCCGCGATTTCATCGTTTACTATTTCGCGTGACGCTTCATCGAGGTGGCCAAGGTCGTCCTTGCGGTATATTATGTCGGTAGAGCCTACCACCCTCCCGCCGTATTTATACGTTACGGAGCCTATCACGTTTTCTCCTTCCTTTATGTCTGCCCCGTCGAAATAAGATATTTCCTGATCAACAGCCGAAAGCTTTACTCCCTTTGGAAGCACCACAGAGGATTCTCCCGAAAGGCGTATCGGCGACTGCTCCGTATTAAAAAAGCTGTTGTAATTGTTGAACAGATTTGAATTTATATTGACGGCCTCTTCGTTGGGGCTGCATTTTTTATATTTTTCAAACCCAAAATCCAAAATGGAGGCGGTGTCGGTATATTCGTTAGGCTCTCCCTGCTTGGGGCCGTCGGCGTACATTATGACGGCGACAAGCTGCATTCCGTCTTTTTCGGCGTAAGTGACAAGCGTGTTGTGGGCCGCCTGAGTATACCCCGTCTTTCCGCCTATCGCGTACTTATACTCATATTTTGGGTGCTCATAGCCGTTTATCATCTGATGGTGGTTGCGCCATATACGCGTCATTTTGTGCTTGTTGGTCTTTGCGCACGTGTAGGAGCGCGTGCCGGTTATCTTGCGGAAAGTCGAGTTTTTAATGGCCTGGCGCGCGATCACGGCCATGTCGTACGCCGTCGTGTAATGGTTTGGATCCGGGAGCCCGTTGGGATTATTAAAATGCGTGTCCTTAAGACCAAGCTGCGCGGCCTTTTCGTTCATCATATTTACGAAAGCCTTGGGAGTTCCTGCTATGTGCTCTCCGATGGCTAGGCATACCTCGTTTGCCGACTCAAGCATTATGGCGTATATGCATTGCTCCATCGACATCTTTTCATCTACCTCGGAAAAAATCGTAGAGCTTCCCGCCTCTATGCCGTACACCGCGTCGCTTGAAAAAGTCACGGTCTCGTTTAGCGAGCTGTTTTCAAGCGCGAGCATGGCGGTCATTATCTTAGTGATGCTGGCGGGGTAATGTTTTTTGTGGATGTTTTTTTCATATAGGATTGATCCGGTGGAAACTTCCATGACTATGGCTGAATCTGACGACAGTTTTTTGGGATTGGGGCCGGATGGCCAAGCTGAGCCGTCGGCGGACTTGGCCATGCAGCGCGCCGCAGGCGCGGGAAAGAAAAGGATTCCCGCAAGCAGGGCAGCGGCCAAGCGCAGTAGTTTCATAACGACGCCTTTCTGCTAAACGCGAGGAAATCAAATAGACAAAACAAAAACGCTCTCAGTAGGAATCGAACCTACAACTGCCCCTTAGGAGGGGGCTGTTATATCCATTTAACTATGAGAGCAAGCAACAAAGATTGTAGCATATGGACGCTGAAGCGTCAAGCGCCGTTTTTTGGCAAACGGCGTCCGCGGGGGCGCGTTTACCCGTTTATCGCGCCCGCCATTTCGGAAACGTACTCATAGATGTGGCTGCCGGCGTCCTCCTTGTACTGCGCCGCTATTTTTACTATTGCGCTGCCAACTATTGCGCCGTCGGCTATTTTCGCGTATTTGGCGGCCTGTTCTTTTGTGTTTATTCCGAACCCGACGGCCACCGGCACGTCCGTAACGCTGCGTATCGCGTCGACGATCGACTTTACGTCAGTTGTTATCTCGCTTCTTATTCCGGTCACTCCCATGGAGGAGACGACATATATGAAGCCATAGCGTCTTTTGCTATTTTTTTGATTCGCTGCTCCGAGGTAGGCGCTATAAGGGAGATGACGTCTAAGCCGTATTTTTTTGCGAAGTCTAAAAGCTCGCCCTTTTCCTCAAAGGGAAGGTCGGGAATTATCATGCCGTCTATGCCGACATCGGCGCATTTTTTGAAAAACCTGTCGTAGGACTGTGCGAGCGTCTGGCACGCCCGGTCGAGC
>CAZTVO010000026.1:0-19777 GCA_964617075.1 uncultured Jutongia sp. | reverse complement strand
ATACAAAAGTTCGATTCCGCCAAAGGAATTGGCGGAATTAAGCTTGTTTTGTCCGTTTTCCGGAATGTCAACAAGCATATCCCTCATAAGAGACGTCAGCTTCAATGTCTTATGCCTCATGTCCATGGTCGCTATAATCATGGTGTCGGTCAATCCCGCGGCGTCATATCCCGCTTCCTCCCTGTAGTCGTTGCCAACTATCAAAATATTGACTATCTCATTGTCGGAATTGACCTTGATTCCATTTAGATCCACATTTTTTAGTACGGTATCGTAGTCGCGGTTGATATGGTTTAACGTATTGTTTAAAGTGACCTGGGCCTTCGCGACAAAGAAGCCAAGCGCTCCGCTAAGAATAACAAGCAGGCCAAGCATTATCTTTTTAAACATAACTCTCCTCATTTCTATACATATTTTTAGCCGCGCTTCCGACTTCCCGTACATATCGGCCACGCCTTGAAACAATAATAAAAATCCGAACGCCGCCCATAGATTATAGCATATAATGGCCACAGGGTCAAAATTTGCCCACGGCGAGCGGGCGTCATCCACATTCTTGACAAAACAGGCAAACAATACTATAGTTGGCCTTGAAGCCGCGGCGGCTGAATAGACGCCGCTTTTATGTTTTTCATCAAGACAAACCGGAGGCATGCCATGTCCGTCAGCGGATTCAACGAAGCGATGCCGATTGCTCCCCTTAAAATAGCGTCGCTTGGAAATTTAAAGGAATTAGGCGAAAAAGTTGATAAAATCATAGTCGAACGCAGAAAAAAAGCGATTCTTAACAAAGAAAAGCCGCCGTTTAAGATGGCAGGATACGACTCGGACACATATCTCGTCAAATTCGACTGCCCGCGTTTAAGAACCGGCGAGGGGAAGGGCGTCATAGGCGAATCGATACGCGGGGCGGATCTTTTTATTATCGCGGACGTCATAAATTACGACAGAATGTACGAACTTCATGGAGAGATGTCGTATATGTCCCCGGACGACTATTTTTTGGATTTAAAGCGCGTAATAATGGCGTGCAGCGGCCAGGCGAGGCGCATTACCGTAATCATGCCGTACCTATACGAAGGGCGGCGGCATATAAAAATACTGGACGAATCGCTTGACTGCGCTCAAGCCCTTCAAGAACTTGTCTCAATGGGAGTTGAAACAATCGTTACATTCGACGCACACGACAAGCGCGTGCAAAACGCCGTTCCCAACAGCGGCTTTGACAATTTCTTTACGTCATATCAGTTTATAAGCACATTTCTTAAGCGCCATCCGGACATCGCGGCGGACAAGAGCCGCCTCATGATAGCAAGCCCCGACGAAGGCGGCATGCGCAGGGCGGTTTACTACGCCGGACTGCTGGGCGTCGACGTGGGAATGTTTTATAAAAAGAGCGGCTCCAGCCTGACCCCAAGCGACGATGCCAAATCCCCTATGGAATTTTTGGGAAACAGTCCCGCCGGAAGGGACGTCGTCATTGTTGACGACATGATAGCTACGGGCCGAACCGTATTGGAGGCCGCGAGGGAAATTAGAAAAAGAAATGCGCGCAGGGTCGTTATATGCGCAACTTTCGGACTGTTTTCAAACGGACTTGACGACTTCGACAGAGCTTACAAAGACCGCGTCTTTGATGAAATATATACGACAAACCTGTGCCACAATCCGAAGGAATTAAAAGACAAAAAATACTGCCATATGGTCGACATGAGCAGATACATAGCGCTTATAATAGACACGTTAAACCACGATACAAGCGTAAATGAAATTATAGACGCCACCGAACGAATACGCAGTCTCTTGGCCAATGGGCAGCGGCTTTAAGCAATCATCATAAGCCCGTTCATGTTCCCGCGCCTGCCGCGCGCGCCCCTGTGTGAAAACAAAATGTCTTTGTTGCAGCATGTGCATATGCCGGAAACGTATATATTTTCCTTCTTCAGTCCCGCCCACAGGAGCTGATGGCAGTTTGCCGCCCACAAATCCAGCTGATATTTCGCGCCGCGCCCTCCATCCGCGCCGACGGCGCCGTCTTTCAAATAAAAAATGTCGTTCCAGACCTCTTTTGGATACGCGTTTTTTATCCCCGCTATCACGTCCTCTCCAACTTCGTAGCATTCCTGGCATATGGACGGCCCTATTACGCATATAAGATCTTTTGGATCCGCGTCAAAACGTTCGCGCATCTTTCCGACGGTCTTATATGCCATAAATTCCACCGTTCCCTTCCATCCGGAGTGCGACGAACATATGGCCCTATGCCTGACGTCGGCAAAAAAAAGCGGAACGCAGTCGGCGTATGACGTGGCAAGTATGACGCCGTAAACATCAGTCATAAGCCCGTCGACGCCTTGAAGTTTCTTTTCTATATTTTCCCCGGCCGCAAAACTTTCATCAACATACTGTACTTTCGTGCCATGCACCTGATCGGACAGGACAAGCTTTTTAAAATCGCCTCCTAAAAACGCGCATGCCCTTTTATAATTTTCTAATACGTTTTCCCTGTCGTCTCCATTTGAAAATCCAAGGTTCATACTTTCAAAGCATCCGCCGCTTACCCCGCCAAGCCTGGTAGAAAAGCCGAACCTTAGCCAATCAAGCTCTTTGAAAGGCCTAAAGTTTAAAAGCGGCGCATTATCCAAAACACATATGTCTTTGCCTCCAACCGGATAATACGGCTTGTCTTTGGACGAGTCGGCGAATCTTATTGATTCAAATAAATCTTTGGCCAATACCATTAAAATCACGCTCCCAAAAAACGCCCCGCCTAAAACGCGTCTTTTATCAGATGAACGCGGCCGCCTAAAAACGCGACGACGTCGAACCTGCACGGAATCTCATCCGTACCAAGCCGCTTTACAAGAAAATCGAGAGCGGCCTTTCGCATATGCCGCATCTTAGTTTCGTCGACGGCTCCCTCAGGGCTGCCGCTTTTTACGCTGTTGCGATATTTTACTTCCACAAAGACAAAATAGCCGCCGTCTTTTGCGACGATATCAATCTCGCCGTATCTGCAGTAATAATTTTTCTCAACAATCTCATATCCCAGGCCGCGCAAAAAAGACGCGGCTTTTTCTTCATATTCGCCGCCTACGATACGCCTATTCATGCCGCTTTTTCCCGTCATCCATTATTTTGCCTTTTATCTTGTCCATAGTGTCCACAAACACTAAAACTTCCGCAACAACCTGATAAAGCTCCGGAGGAATGTAATCCCCTATGTCCAGCTTAGAGAGATCCTTCGCCAACTTTTCATCCTTGTGGATAGGTATGTCCTCTTCATTTGCCTTGTCGACGATCTTTTCCGCGAGGTATCCCCTGCCGCTGGCGACCACCTTTGGCGCTTTTTCATTCCTGTTGTACTCAAGGGCTACGGCCGTCTTGTCGCGCCGCGCCTCCTCAACGCTTCCTAAGTTTCTTCTTTTATTTTCTCCTTCGCTGTAAGCCATGGCAAAACTCCCTCCCAAAAGAGCGAATAAAGCAGTCAGACAAAATTTTTTACAAATGTCTTTCTATGTATCGGACACGTACCGTACTTTTTTATGGCCTCAATGTGCATCTTCGTTCCATATCCCTTATGCGACGCAAAGCCATATTCAGGATAAAGCCTGTCCATCTCGGTCATTATCCTGTCTCTTGAAACCTTTGCCACTATGCTTGCCGCCGCAATTGAAACGCTCTTCTCGTCGCCTTTTACGATTCCTACCTGCCTGCAGGCGGCACCGGGAATCGTAACTGCGTCAACAAGAGCGATATCAGGCCTTACGCCCATATCTTCGATTGCCGCCGCCATGGCCTCATACGTGGCCTGCAATATATTGATTTCGTCTATTCTTTCATTTGAAACTACTCCCAATCCCCATGCAATAGACTTTTTTGTTATTTCATCGTACAGCTTTTCTCTTTTTGAGGCAGACAGCTTCTTTGAGTCGTCAAGGTAAAGTATGCTACAGTCAGGCGGCAGTATGACCGCCCCGGCCGCGACCGGTCCCGCAAGAGGTCCCCGTCCCGCCTCATCCACGCCCGCTATCAAACCGCACGAGGCGTATTCGTCCTCAAAAACGTGCATATTTTTTAGGCGGGCAAGCTCCTCCTCATATTCTTTTGCCTTGCGCCCAAAGCTTTTGGCAATGCGGCGCACTCCCTTCCTTTCATCGTTCAAATATTTAACGGACAAATTTTTTATTTCGTCTATTCCGGCATTTAAAAATTCCTCTTTTATCTCATTTATTGGCTTTTTCATGCAAAACACCTACAGAAATTTTATATGCGAAACCGGCCATATGCAGCACATCGCCCTGCCGGATATGTCTTTTCCCTTGACCACTCCGACAGCCTCGTAGCGGCTGTCGGAGCTCATGTTTCTGTTGTCGCCAAGAACGAAATACTCGTCGTCCTTAAGTCGAATCATCGACGATGCCAGGCCGGCGTCCTTTATTTCCTCTTCTGAATAATCGTCGCCTTTAAGCCTGATTCCGTCAATATACACCTCGCCGTCTATTATCTGCACCATTTCGCCCGGAAGCCCTATCACCCTCTTTATATAGGACGCCTCCCTGCCGTCCCGCGCACCGGACGAAACGGAGAACACCACAACATCGTACCTTTCAGGATCCCTCCAATAATAGGTGAGCTTTTCTATTATCAGCGAATCGCTGCTTTTAAGCGACGGCTCCATCGACGCCCCCTCAACTGTCGTCTGATGGGCAACAAACGTCGTTATAAATTTTGCCAATAAAAACGCCGCGGCAACGCAAACCGCGAGCATGGCCGCGTTTCCAAGAATCCTGCGTCTAAGATCCGACTTTTTTTTGTCCGAAGCCTTTTCCAAAGCCTCCTGTTTGACGTCCTCATCCAAATGCGCGGCGCCATTATCGGAATTTGCGACGTTTCCGTCATGCTGTTCAAAACTTTCGCCGGATACGGGCGGCGCGTCATTATCCGCCTGCGCCCCAATCTCTTTAAGGGTTTTTTCCCATGGCCTGTCGCGTTGTATATCGCCGTCTAAAAGGGAAGAAATTTCGGCAAAAACCTCTTCGCTGGTCGAATTTTTTGAATCGGCCAGATCTTTGCATGCCTCCAGGCTTTCATTCACAAGATTTTCATCATACACGCACGCGTCCTCCAATCAAGGAATTTCCAAAGTAATGCTTCCAAGCCTGCCGGCGCGAAAGTCATCCAAAAAACGCCTGCCGGCCTTATCCAAATCCGGTTCGGCGCCGCTTTTTATGCATCCCCTGCGTACGGCCATATCCGACAAAAGCTTCCATGCGTCATGGGAGTCCTCAATTTTATAAAAACCGGCGACTGTTCCGTGATAATTTTCATTAAGAAATTCGATCAGTGCCATGGCAAGCTCGCGTACGTCATACAATTCCTCTTTAATCGAACCTATATACGCAAGCCTCAGGCCAACATTGTCGTCATCAAATTTAGGCCACAATATTCCTGGCGTATCCAAAAGCTCAACATTTTTATTAAGTCTTATCCACTGCCTGCCCTTTGTGACGCCCGGCTTATTGCCGGTCTTAGTGCATGCTCTTCCAGCAAAAGCATTTATGAATGTCGACTTGCCAACGTTTGGAATCCCGACAACCATCGCCCTTATGGGCCTGTTTATTATTCCTTTCTTCCTGTCCCTTTCGATTTTTTCCCTGCATGCCTTATTAACAATGTCATTTACGGCCTTTACGCCTTTTCCGTTTTTAGAATTGACCTTTGCCGTAAAGTAGCCGTTATCCTCATAATGCCTCATCCACTTATCCGTTGCGATATCGTCGGCTAAATCGCATTTATTCATAAGAAGAACTCGCGATTTGCCGTTAGCAAGTCCGTCAATGTCGGGATTTTTGCTGCTTGAGGGAATGCGCGCGTCTACCAGCTCGATTATAACGTCTATCAGCTTAATATTATCCTGCATTTCCTTTTTTGCCCTGGCCATATGGCCAGGATACCATTGAAACTGCATAAATTCGTCCCCACAAATTCCCGTCTGTGCTAAAAGAGATTATCATTTCTGATAATCTCCGTTTCCCATCACATTATGCCAAACTGCGGCGCAGTTTTTAACCAGAGCTAATCTTTGCCGCCAAACTCGTCAATGCCGCTTATCAGAGCAAAAGGATCCATCCTAATCCATGCCTTTCCAACTATGTCCGACTTCAAAATGTTTCCAACGTTGGCATTGCGGCTGTCCTCGCCCTCGTTTCTATTGTCGCACAGGACAAAATACTCATCGGAATCCAAATCAACGTCCTCAAGCGCCAGGCCGCCATTTTCCATGGCCGGAAAATCCAGCTTTTCATCAAGCCTTACGCCGTCAACGTACACATATCCGTCCTTAATTTTTATAACTTCTCCAGGAAGCCCTATAACACGGCCAATCGTATAATAGCTGTGTTCTGAACCGCTCTTTTGAATCACTATGACGTCGCCCCGCTTGACGGAAAAAATCTTGTATATCATCTTGTTGATAAGCACGCCGTCCCCGTCGTCAAGCGTCGGACTCATGTACTCCCCGGAAACTGTCAGCTTCTCCAAGCCATAGTGCGTAACCGCGTACGCGGCAAACACGGCCAGGGCGACTTCGGTCAGGGTGATGAGAATATTGACGACGGCTTTTTTGTTTAGCTTCAAACGGCCGTCAAAGTCAAAATCTCCCCCCATCAACTGTATTCCTTCAAAATTTTTAACGCGTGTTTCGATATGAGGCATTCAAAATGCTCTTTGCAGTACTGCTCCGCAAAAGGCTGTCTGGAACATGAAACGGCAAACTCCGACAGACGTCTGCAAAGCTGCGAGTACTCCTCAAGCTTTAGCTTGCCCTTCTTCACTATAAGATAATACTCGCCTTTGGAGTTGTCCCTGTACACACGGCTTGAAACCGGCTTGTCGTACGAAACGGTCGCGGCAAAGCTTTCCAGATCCCTAAACGACTTGAAAAGAAATATGTTCGAAGATGCCGCCGTCTTTTTTTCGTTTTCCTTATTTGCCTTTTCGATTTCCTTAAGCCGCCTGCGGTAGGCGTCTTTTTTCTCCTCTTCGACGGACTTGCCTTTGTTGAGCTCGTCAATGCTCTCGGACAAATGCGCATTCTCCTCAATCGCCTTCCTGCCATTTTGAATTTCCTGGTTTATGCTGTTTATAATCGCGTCTACGGAAAGCTCGTCTATCATGCCGGCAAGATTTTGGATATGATGGAGCATGCTCTGTATCCCATCCTCACCACGATCGGAAAACGTAATCATGAGGGAATTGTCGGACATGCGCATAAGCTGCATGGAAATCATTCCGCTCTGAACTTCATAGCCGACCTCCTCTTCGGCGCGCTCGACTATCTGCTCTAAAAACTCGCGCGACTTCTCCTGATTGGTGAAAAAATCCTCTATTTCAAATCCATACTCGTTCATTTCCTCTTCAGTCATGCGGCATTGAACCGTATTCTTGTCAATTCTTTGAAAATCCATAAGTATGCCTCCTTAAAGCTTTTTTCTATCTTAATCCCAAACGGCCGCGATGTCAATGTGCAACATGGACGAGGATGCCAAAAACGGCAAAGACGGCCGTTTCAGCGCGCCTCTGCGGGCGCGGACGCGCCGCGCAATTCATCCAGCTCCTCTTTTAACGCGGATAAAAGCTCTTTTTCAGGAACTTTTTTTACGATTTTTCCTTTTTTAAAAATCAGCCCCTCTCCATCGCCGCCCGCGATTCCAACATCGGCGTCCGCCGCCTCCCCCGGGCCGTTTACGGCGCACCCCATAACGGCCACCTTAACATCAAACTCTGTGTCCTCTACAAGCTTTTCAACTTCTTTAGCCAATCCAATGAGATCTATGCGCGTGCGGCCGCATGTCGGACAGGAAACAACCTGCGCGCCTCCCTTTCTTAGACCAAGCGCCTTTAGTATAATCTTTGCCGCGCGAACTTCCTCGACGGGACTGCCGGTCAGGGAAACGCGAATAGTGTCTCCTATTCCCTGATAAAGTATGTTTCCAATTCCCACGGCTGACTTTATGCTGCCGCCCAGCGCCGACCCCGCCTCGGTAATCCCGACGTGCAGCGGATAATCGGTCTGCCCCGCAATAATTTCATGCGCCTCTATGCTCATAAGGACGTCTGAGGACTTTATGCTTATTACCAGGTTGTCGTAACCCATGTCCTCTATCATTTTGGCCTTCAAAAGCGCGCTCTTTACAAGCCCCTCAGCCGTCGCTTTGCCGTATTCGTCAATAATCTCTTTCTCAAGGGATCCGCCGTTTACGCCTATGCGAATTGGAATATTCCTTTCCTTTGCGGCTTTTACAACAGACAAAACGTTGTCCCTGCTCCCAATATTGCCGGGATTGATCCTGATTTTATCGGCTCCGTTTTCGACGGCCGCTATCGCGAGCCTGTAGTCAAAATGAATGTCGGCAACAAGCGGGATATGTATTTTTTTCTTTATTTCGCCTATGGCCTTCGCCGCGTTCATATCGGGCACCGCGCAGCGCACGATGTCGCAGCCTGCTTTTTCAAGCTCAAGTATCTGCGCCGCCGTCGCGTCGACGTCGTCCGTCCTGGTATTGGTCATTGACTGGATCGCTATCGGGCTGTCGCCCCCTATTACGCGGTCTCCTATTTTTATGGGCCTTGACTTTCTTCTTTCATTGCGCATTTGCCGTCCTCCATGAATATGCCTTTACTTTATAATTTTTAAAATATCATTATACATTACAAAAACCATAAAAAGCATAAGGGCCACAAGCCCAGCGAAATGGATGAACCCCTCCTTTTCCCTGTCTATAGGCTTGCCGCGCAGGGCCTCTATTATAATGAATACAAGCCTGCCGCCGTCAAGCGCGGGTATAGGCAAAAGGTTCATTACGCCCAAGTTGGCGCTCAAAAGCACCGACATATACAGTATTTGCATTACAACGGCCATTATGCCAAAATCGCTGCTCTGATCAATGGCGTCCCCGACAACATTTACTATTCCTACCGGCCCCGACACGTCGTTCATTGAAAGATGCCCTGTTATCAGCTGCCCAAGGCTTGCCACGGTAGTCACTATCCAATATTTGACTTCTATGAAGCTGTAGCCGATTACCTGAAGGACGCTGCCTCCCTTTTCGTCAAAAGCGGCATTAAATCCCAGCGTATTGGTACTGTATTTTTTAGGAGTAACCGCGAGCGTCTCCGCGCTTCCGTCGCGTTCAATTACAAACGACGCCTCTCTTCCGTCTTGATTCACCTCATTCATAACCTTGCCAAGCTCGCCCGCATTGCGTATCCTGCGGCCATTTACGCTTTTTATAACATCGCCGTCTTTTACGCCTGCCTCCTCAAACGCGCCGCCCTCCGTAACGGCGCTTATCTTTGCCTCTTCACTCTCGGCGGACGGATAAGAAAAGCCGAACAGATATGTTTCGTAGTGAGGATCAATCACATACGTCTTAAGCTGTCCATCCCGCTCGACCTCGACTTTTACGTCCTCTCCCGTAAGCGGATGAAGCTGGGTATATGTCGAAATTTCGCGGCCGATGGCAATCTTTTTTCCATTTATTTTCTTAACCCTGTCGCCGACCATCAGGCCGCTTTCGCACGAGGGCGGATGGTCGTATATCTGCCTTATTATGGGAAAATCTATGCCCGAATACGCCAATATAACTATTGAAAAAACAAACGCCAGCAAAAAATTAAAAAAAGGACCCGCAAACACTATAGCGAACCTTGCCCAAACGCCTTTTGAGTTAAACGAATTCTCAGCGTCGTTGTCCTCATCCTCGCCCACCATGGCGCACGATCCGCCTATGGGGAAGAGCTTCCAGGAATATTTTGTGACGTCCTGCCAATCCTCTCTGTCCAAAAATTCCTTCTGGGAACAGAAAAACTTTACAACACGCTTTTCCCGCGTTTTCGCGTATGTAACAATCCTTGGCCCCATGCCTATTGAAAACTCCGGCACGCCCACCCCGTTCTTTTTTGCAAGAAAGAAATGACCCAGCTCATGTATCACGATGATTATCGTAAATATCAGCAACGCCGCGATAATGTTCATCGGTTGACTCCTCCATACTTGTAATCGATAAAAGAATGCGTCTCCCGTTCTACCTCAAATATGTCGTCTAACGACGGGTTCGCAATATTGCTATGCCTCTTCATGCATTCTTTTATTATGTCCGCGATCTGCAGAAATTTTATTCCGCCGCTCAAAAAAAGAGAAACCGCCTTTTCATTCGCGGAATTGTAAACGGTCGTCATGCTTCCCCCCGCTCTGCCCGCCTCATACGCAAGCGCCAAAGCTTCAAATACGCCCGTATCAGGCTTTTCAAAAGATATCTGTCCTATTTTGGCAAAATCAAGCCTCTCACCCGAGAGAGGCCGCCTTTTAGGATACGAGAGGGCATATTGTATGGGAAGCCGCATGTCTGGCGTTCCAAGCTGCGCCATAACCGCGCCGTCCTCGAACTCGACCATGGAATGGATTACGCTTTGCGGCTGTATCACTACTTCGATGTCGTCAAACGGCACGTCAAAAAGCCATCTCGCCTCGATAACCTCAAGGCCCTTATTGGCCATAGTGGACGAATCGATGGTAATTATTTTCCCCATGTGCCAGTTTGGATGCTTTAGGGCGTCCTCTGGCCCTACGTTGGCAAGATCTTCCTTTTTTCTTCCTCTAAAAGGCCCTCCCGACGCCGTAAGGAAAATCTTGGAGATTTTGTTGCCCTTCTCTCCATTGATGCACTGGAATATAGCGGCATGCTCGCTGTCGACAGGCATAAGGCTTACGCCGCGCTCACGAACTAAAGGCATAATAATATGTCCCGCCGTAACTAAAGTTTCCTTATTTGCGAAGGCGATATCCTTCCCAGCCTCTATTGCCGCCACGACCGGCCTTATGCCTATCATGCCGACTATTGCCGCCACTACAATATCCGCTCCCTCAATCGTCGCGCACTCAATCAGGCCCTCCATGCCGGACGTAACAAAAATTCTGCCGCCCAACCCTCTTTTTTTCAGACGCCTTTCCAGTTCAAGCGCCTTTTCTTTGTCGTACATGCAGACCAGCTCGGGCATGAGGCTTGCCGCCTGAGTTTCAAGCAGATCCACATTCCCGCCCGCGGCCAAAGCCTTGATATGCATATCGCGGCTGCATCCGGCCACCTCAAGCATCTGCGTCCCAATCGAACCTGTGGAACCAAGCACAACAATTTCTTTCATATGAAAAACCCCTTAAAAGTCAAAACAAGTCACATGATGAAGCTAATAAGATAAAATACCGCGGGAGCGGTAAATATAATGCTGTCGAACCTGTCAAGTATGCCGCCGTGCCCCGGTATAAGCTTTCCATAGTCCTTAATTCCGTTATTTCTTTTAATGGCCGAGGCCGTCAAATCGCCAATCTGCGCTATTATGGAAGACGCGGCGCAAACGATTGGAAGCTGCGTCCAAACGCTTTTGTCGTCGTAAAAAATCACGGCGAAAACAAATCCAATAAGCGCCGCGCCCAAAATGCCCCCTACGCATCCCTCTATCGTTTTGTTGGGACTTAGCTCTGACGGCATTTTATGGCGTCCAATAAGTTTTCCAACGCAGTACGCGCATGTATCCGAACCCCACGCGCCAATAAATATCAGCCACACAAGCAGCACGCCGTTTTCAACAAACCTTACCTTAAATACAAAAGACAGCATCACGGTCACGTATATCAGGCCGAAAAAAAGCATAGTCATCTGCGCGGAATCATATCTTGGATATCCTATCACGTAGCACGCCATAAACGCCATGAGCGTAAAAATCAAGCACATCAGCAGATTTTCGTATGAACCACGAAGCATAAGAATGTCAATCGCCACGCTCGAAACATATCCAATAACCGCGGGAACCGTCCTATCCATCTTCACCGCGCGGTACAGCTCAAACAATCCAACTATAGAAACCGCCGTTATTGCCCAAAAAAGAGCGCGGCCTCCAAAAAGCATGAGGGCGACGGTAACGGCCATAAGAACAACACCGCTAAAAAATCTAGTCCAAAACATAATAAAAGCCCCTCTTGCAAAAAATCATTTGACGCCGCCATATCTGCGATCCCTGCTTTTATAATATTCGACCGCTTCTTCAAGATCTTTCCTGCTAAAATCAGGCCAAAGCACGTCCGTAAAATAAAACTCGGAATACGCGAGCTGCCACAAAAGATAGTTAGACAGGCGCTGCTCGCCGCTGGTTCTAATCATCAAGTCGGGATCCGGAATGCCGCGCGTATCGAGGCTATCGGAAATAACGTCCTCATTTATGTCATCCACGTCAAGCTCGCCCGCTTTTACCTTCGCGGCAACACTTTTCATACACCTTGTCAGTTCGTCCCTGCCTCCGTAATTTAGGGCAACTTGAAAATGCAGGCCGGTATTTGGAGCGGAAATCCTTTCAAGGTAGGCGGCCTCCTCCTGCAGATGCGCGTCAAGCCTTGAAGCGTCGCCTATTATGCGCACCTGCATATTGTTTTTCTTTGAGGTATTTATGCACTCTTTAAGATAGGTATCCAAAAGCTTCATAAGCGCGTCCACCTCTTCCTTTGGACGGGACCAGTTTTCAGTCGAAAAGGCATACATGGTCAAATACTCTATGCCCATGTCCCATGCCGCCTTGCATATCTTTTCCACGTTTTTGCTGCCGGCGGCATGTCCGGCATTGCGCGGCAGGAATCTTTTTTTCGCCCACCTTCCGTTGCCGTCCAAAATAATCGCCACGTGCCTGGGCACCGTTCTTGTTTCGTCCGCCATATGAATGCAAACCTTTCCTCACATATAATGACTAAGGGACAGACAAAAAACGCCCATCCCTGTTTTTAACGCGGTTACACTGTCATAATTTCCTTTGACTTTTCGTCAACCATTTTTTCGATTTTATCTATAAACTCATCCGTAAGCTTTTGAATATCCTCCTCCGCGTCTTTTTGCGCGTCCTCGGAAATCTCGTTCGCCTTCTGCTGTTTTTTCACCATGTCGTTGGCGTCCCTGCGCACGTTCCGGACGGAAACCTTGGCGTCCTCGCCCTTTTTCTTCACGTCCTTAACGAGCTCCTTGCGCCGCTCCTGCGTAAGTTCTGGCAAAGTGACGCGTATCGCCTTTCCGTCGTTGCTTGGCATAATGCCAAGATCGGAAGCCGCTATCGCCTTTTCAATCTCCTTTATAAGGCCGGGCTCCCACGGCTGAATCACAATAGTCCTGGCCTCCGACACCGAAACATTGGCGACCGACTGCAGACTTGACGGAGCGCCGTAATAATCGACCGTAATCTTGTCAAGAAGATGCGGATTCGCTCTCCCCGCGCGTATGGACACATAGTCGTTTGAAAGACTGTCGACGGTCTTTTTCATTTTTTCTCTAAACTGGCTAAGTTCAATGCTCATAAATTTTGTCTCCCATTCCGCCGCCGCAACGGCTAATCATCTACGCGGTAACGAGCGTTCCGCCCCCTTCGCCATTGGCCGCGTCAACTATGCTGTTTGTCCCGTCAAGTCCGAAAATAAGCATGGGCATGTGGTTTTCCATGCAAAGAACGGCAGCCGCAAGGTCGATTACCCCAAGCCGGCCGTTAATCACGTCGTCCATGCCGATTTTGTCGTACTTTTTGGCGTTAGGATTCGCGGCGGGATCGGAGTCGTACACGCCGTCAATCGATTTCGCGGAAAGCACAACGTCGGCCTCGATTTCAAGCGCCCTAAGAACAGCCGACGTGTCGGTCGAAAAATACGGATGGCCCGTGCCGCCGGCAAAAAAAACCGCCTTTCCCGCCTTCAAATCGGCAAGAGCCGCGTCCTTTGAAAAAAGACGGGCAAACGAGCCGCACTCAAACGGAGTATAAACGCTCGTCTCAAGGCCTTCTGAAGTAAAAATTTCAGAAAGGTATATGCAGTTCATCACCGTCGCAAGCATGCCTATCTGATCCGCCCTGGCGCGGTCAATGCCTCCGCCCGCGCGGCCGCGCCAAAAATTGCCGCCGCCCGAAACTACCGCCAGCTCGACGCCGGAGCCAACTATCTCTTTTGCCTGCCTCGCGACGCCGACGCAAGTGCCTTCGTCAAATCCAAATTTTTGGGAACCCGCCAGCGCCTCTCCGCTTAGCTTAAGCAAAACTCTCCTGTACATAATTATTCCTCGTCAAAAAACTTGTCCAAGTCCACCCCGGCGTAATTTATAGAGCAGTATCCGTCAACCACCGCGCCGGAATTGATGGTAATTGATTTGGCCTTTATGTCTCCTTTGACTACAGCCGTGGACTCCACGATTACCGGCCCGTTGATGTCTATATTTCCTTTCACGGCTCCCGCGATGTAGGCGGATGTTCCGGAAACATCGCCAATTATCATGGTGCCAATGCTTATTTTTACAGTCCCTTCGCTCTTTAACCCTCCCTGCAGCTTAGGCGTGTTCACGAAAATCTCGGAGGCCACGACGCCCCCGGATACTGTGCCGTTTACATATACCTTGCCAAGACATTCTATATCTCCGGTAATGATGCCCATTACCTCCAAAGAGCCATCCGAAGAAATGCTGCCGTTGATTGTGGTGTTTTCAGTAATGACCGTAACAGTGCCGCTTAAACGCTCCTCATCCATTACCTTCCTTGCCTCATCGTTTACCAAGTCCTCGACTTCCGTTTCATACACGCCCAAATCCTCGCCGCCATCGGCATCCTCCGGCTGCTCGGCCGCGTCTTCCGGGGCAGAACCGTCCTCGGAGACATAAGTCTCCTTGACGTCGTCCGCGCCCGCCGCTCCGTCAACAGCGGCGCCATCCCCAGACGCGCCGTCCTGCGCGGCTTCTAAGTCGACGCCGTCAAGTCCCAGCTCCACGGCGTCAGCGTCCGCGCCAAAGTCCTCGCCTTCGTCGGCAAAAATCTGGTTCAACAAGTCCTTATCAACATTGGCATCTGAAAAATCACTCATAACTATTTTCCTCCAAAATCAAGCTCTTTATTTCCTAATCGAAAGCGGACAGAAAAAGCCCGCGCCTTTCTTATTGTAGCGCTAAAAGGCTTTCCCGTCTACTTTTTTGTTGCCAAGACCATGCGTCCCGACCCTTCGCATGGAAATTATATGCTAAAGATACGCAAAAAGTCAATCGCATCTTTTAAAAAACCCGATTCCCGCGAAAAAAAGGAGAATGCGGGGTTGCAAAAAACGCAATGTTATGCTAGACTGCTTTTTGTTGGCATATGCAGAGCAAGGGCGTTCTCAATTTTTTTGAGCGCGTCCTTTTTATTTTTGCCAAAAATTAACTCATGAGGGTTGATATGAAAGGATGGTACAGCCATGAAAGAAAATGTTATCGAACAGGTTTTTGGAACAGACGTCTTTAACGACGACGTAATGAGGGAAAAGCTTCCAAAAGACGTATACAGGTCATGGAAGAAAACTTTGGAGAGCGGAGCCGACCTTGACATCGAGATTGCAAACGCGGTGGCCCACGCGATGAAGGAATGGGCGCTTGAGCACGGCGCGACCCATTATACCCACTGGTTCCAGCCGATGACCGGCGTAACTGCTGAAAAACACGACTCATTTTTAAGCCCCGCTTCCGAGAGCAAGCCTGTGTTTGAATTTTCAGGAAAAGAGCTCATCAAAGGCGAGCCTGACGCTTCATCCTTCCCTTCAGGCGGCCTTCGCGCAACGTTTGAGGCAAGAGGATACACGGCTTGGGACTGCACGTCTCCGGCATTCCTCCGCGAGGACGCGGGCGGCACGACCCTTTGCATTCCAACCGCCTTCTGTTCGTATACGGGCGAGGCGCTAGATAAAAAAACCCCTCTTTTAAGGTCGATGGAGGCCATAAGCAAACAGGCCGTGCGCATCATGAGGCTTTTTGGATACGACGACGTTAAAAAGGTGGCGTGCTCGGTCGGTCCAGAACAGGAATATTTCATCGTGGACAGGGACAAATACCTTCAGCGCAGGGACCTGATTTTTACCGGACGCACCCTCTTCGGCGCTCCGGCTCCAAAGGGGCAGGAGCTTGACGACCATTATTTCGGCGCCATAAAAGAGCGCATAGCGGCTTTTATGAAAGATTTAAACATCGAACTTTGGAAGCTGGGAATACTTTCAAAAACTCAGCACAACGAAGTGGCGCCGGCCCAGCATGAAATGGCGCCTATATTCGCTACGGCAAATATCTCCACCGACCACAACCAGCTCGTGATGGAAATAATGAAAAAAGTGGCTAAAAGGCATAATCTGGAGTGTCTTCTCCACGAAAAGCCTTTCGCGGGAGTTAACGGATCGGGCAAGCACAACAACTGGTCCATAGTGACCGATACAGGCATCAACCTGCTGGATCCCGGCAAAAAACCGCATGAGAACACACTTTTCCTTCTTTTCCTCGCCGCGGTAATCAAAGCTGTCGACGACAATGCCGAGCTTTTGCGCCTTTCCGCCGCGAATCCCGGAAATGACCACAGGCTTGGAGCCAACGAGGCGCCGCCGGCCATAATTTCCATCTTCCTTGGAGACCAGCTTGAGGACATTGTCGAGCAGATTATAAAAGGGGACGTTTCATCGTCCAAAAAAGGCAGCCAGCTTGACACCGGCGTACATGTACTCCCTGTCTTAAATAAGGACGCGACCGACAGAAACCGCACCTCGCCTTTCGCGTTCACGGGCAATAAGTTTGAGTTTAGAATGCTTGGATCGTCCATGTCTATTTCAGGTCCTAATTTTATCTTAAATACCATCGTTGCCGACGTTTTGCAGGAATTTGCGGACGAGCTGGAAAATGCTAAAGACTTTGACTCCTCTGTTAAAGCTCTTATCAAAAAAACGGTTACCGAGCATCAAAAAATCATATTTAACGGAGACGGATACTCGGAAGAATGGATCGCGGAGGCCGAAAGACGCGGACTGCCAAACGTCAAGTCGATGGTAGAAGCCATCCCGTACCTGACATGCGACAAGACGGTCGCGCTGTTTGAAAGACAGAACGTGCTTTCAAGAGTCGAGCTTGAGTCGCGCGCGGAGATAAACTATGAAATATATTCAAAGACGATAAACATTGAGGCGAAAACAATGGTCGACATGGCGGGCAAGCAATTCATCCCAGCAGTCATAAAATACGCGACAAGCCTCGCGGATTCAATCAACAGCATCCATTCCGCGTCGCCGGCGGCGGACGTGTCGGTCCAGACAGAGCTTCTTTCAAAATGCTCCTCTCTTCTCGCGGAAGCTCAAAAGGCCTTGGCCGAGCTTGAAAAAGTCATTGTGGAAGCCTCCGACAAAGAAGACGTTAAAGAACAAGCTGTTTTCTTCAGAAACATCGTTTTCCCGGCAATGTCTAAGCTGCGCCAGCCTATTGACGAGCTTGAAATGATTGTCGATAAAGAATATTGGCCGGTGCCTACATACGGCGATCTGCTTTTCGAGGTATAACTTTTTAGGCAAAACGCATATTAAAAAATCTTGCGCTGTAATTTAATGGCATCAAAAAAGGAACTATAAAACTATAGTTCCTTTTTTGATGTTGCTTTTAAAAAGACGTCATGATAAAATGAATGGCGCGGGCGCGAGGCGTACGCGTGGACTAATTAAAAACGGAGGTTTAAACATGAATAAAAAGCTCGTCGTAGCGCTTGGACACAGCGCGCTTGGAAAAACATTTCCGGAACAAAAAGACGCCGCCAAAAATGCCGCGTCCGCGATCGCCGATCTCGTTGAGGCAAAATACAGCGTCGTGATTACGCACAGCAACGGGCCTCAGGTTGGAATGATCCATTCCGCGATGACTGAGTACAGCCGTCTTAAACCTTCAAACACCGTCGCGCCCATGTCCATATGCAGCGCCATGAGCCAGGGATACATAGGATACGACCTGCAAAACGAAATCAGGACGGAACTTTTAAACAGGGGCATATATAAAACAGTTTCAACAATCATAACACAGGTACGCGTAGACCCGTTCGACGCCGCGTTTTCACATCCAACGAAAAAAATAGGAAGATATATGGACGAAAGCGAGGCAAAAGCGGAGGAAAAAAAGGGAAACCACGTAGCATATGAAGAGGGCAAAGGCTACAGGCGCATAATCGCGGCTCCGCGCCCCATCGAAATATATGAAATCGACGCAATAACCGCTCTTATGGACGCCGGGCAGATCGTTATTGCCGCGGGCGGCGGCGGAATACCGGTACTTGAGCAGGGCACCCGCCTCAAAGGGGCAAGCGCCGTCATTGAAAAGGACATTACAAGCGCGTGCCTTGCCGAAAAAATCGGCGCCGATACGCTTCTGCTGCTTACCGGCGTAGAAAAAGTCTCCGTCAACTTCAACAGGCCCGACGAAAAAAAACTCGACTCCATGACGGTCGAAGAAGCCGCCAGGTATATAGACGACGGGCAATTTTCATCCGGAGCCATGCTTCCGAAAGTCGAGGCCGCCGTTTCCTTCGCGTCGTCGGCGCCTGGGCGAATTTCAATCATCACAAGCATCGATACGGCCCTTGACGGCGTGACGGGAAAAACCGGCACCGTAGTTTCGCGCTGATGAAAAGCCTCCTATATGCATCCTGAGGACGTCCTTACTATAAGCCCCGCCTTTCTGCTTCCCGTATATTTTGCGCCGTCATGAACGCTCGTTCTAAACGGCGCGGCGGGAATTTTGTTTTTTCCAAACAGCGTAACTTCGCCATAGTTTGTCCAACGGTATCTCGCGTATTTTGGAGCCTCAACTTCTTCTGACGTCAATATCGCCTCGCAGCCCCTTATTTTTGCCTTCGCGCCATGGTACTTCCCGTCGTCGCCCGCTATTTCAAAACCCCTTTCCTCATCGGCCGTGCACAAAAGCCCTCCGTTTACGTGGTCGAAAATGATATGAACTTCGCCGCCTCTTATATAATACGACTTAAATATTGGCCCGAACGCCTCCTCATCGGACGCCAGTCCATATACATGGTACAAAGCCTGCATGGCCAGCCTCTCTCCGACAGGCTTTTTGTTGGCAGGATGAATATTGCCATATTCTCCCAAATCAAGCGCCACGGCTATGCCGGTATTTTTAAAGCTGTCATAGACCCTCATCTGCGCCTCGCGTATAAGCGGCCAATTTTTATAATCTGGCTCGCCGTCATTCGCAAACATCGGGAGCTGCACGAGCATGAACGGAAGCGAGATGTCGTCCCAGTCGCGCCTCCATTGAAGCACAAGGGCTGAAAGAAGGTCAAAATACGTTTCGGGCCTGTGGTCGTCCTCTTCCCCCTGATAGTATATAAATCCCGCGAGCGTATACGGCGCGACCCTTTTAAGCATAGACTCGTAAAGGCCGCACGGCCTTGTTTCATTGCGCGGGCCCATCGGCCCCGGATATCTGTTTTCTCCAAAAAGCTTTATCGCCTCCTCCCACGATGGGCGGGGGCTTGTTTCATAGTAGCGGCCTACGTTTTTGTCAAACTCCGCCTGATAAACGATATATTCTTCCCTTTCCCTTAGATACTCCTCCAAATCCTGATTTTTGACGGCATCGTCGTATTCCTTCAAATACGGCGATATACGCGCGTTCTGCTCTAAAAGGCTCCTCCCAATCCAGCATGACGCCGACGTGCCGCCCCAATTGCAGCCAATGACGCCTACGGCCGTTTTAAGCCTCTCTGAGAGCCTTTTCGCGAAATAATATCCCACGGCCGACCATGTACCGCAATTTTTAGAATCCGTCTTCTCCCAGGCGGATTTTTTCTCCGCTTCATACAGTTCCTCACCTACCCAGGATACCTGAGGCGCACGGTAAAATCTTACATCGCATCCCGCCGCCTC
>CAZTVO010000025.1:9576-20726 GCA_964617075.1 uncultured Jutongia sp. | reverse complement strand
CAAGCTCTTCATCCGAGGCGCGGTCGATATCAAACGCCTCCACCATCGCCGCGCCAAAACCTCCGCCAAAAAAAGCGCCGAAACTGTCATTTTTCATGTCTTTTCTCAAAGCGTCAACATCTATGACAATTCCTTCATCCCAACGTCCGTCAACTCTATCCCAGACATACTTCATATGTTGCCGATTCGCTCCTTTTTTTGCCTTATTCAACGCGAGTAGGATAAAAATCCTACGTCGCTCATGCCGGAAAGTCCAACCGTATCCCTTAGCAGGGTATCCCATTCCAGCATTCCCATCTTAAAAGCAGCCCCAAATATCTCCGAAACGCTATCTTGCTCTGAGTAGTTCGGACAATCCACTATGTCGAAAGAAGCACCTATGTTGATGTCGTAAATTGCCGGCCGAATGTCAGCCACGCCTGAATAGTCGCCATCGCGGTCTTCATATAGGGCCTGTACCTGAACTGAGTCTGGATCGGCCTCTAGCGGCAGCTCCATCGCTAAGATTACGTACGCATCAGAATTGGGAAATTCCGCTAGCATGCAAAAGTCAAAAGATTCTTCAAGCTCATCATACCTTATCTCATAATAATAAACGATCCCGTTTGCTTCGTCGGTATCATATAAGGAAATGTATTTATTCCCATCCGAGCCCACGGTTCCATATCTTTGAATATACTCCCCCAATACTTCCTTGCCGAGCAGCGAGATATCCGAGTACTCAACTGTCACCTTAATGACAAGCTCTCTGTCGTCCTCCGAATTGGTGATAGTAATCGTGCTTGTTCCCCGGCCTACTCCATACACATCCAGAGTCGCGACGTCTCCATCCCATCCGTCTTCCCACTCGCAGGAGCATACGTCGGAGTCGGAATTCTCAAAATGAAGCGAACCTTCCCCCTCATACGTGATTTCCAGCGTTTCCGATTCATCGACTTCCAAGCTAAGCCTTTTATCCGACGCAAAAAATTCGCCGCTGTCGGATGGGTCGCTGTCAAACGGGCTGCTGTCAAACGGGCTGCTGTCGGACGAGCCGCTGTCAGACGGGCCGCTGTCGGATGGGCCGCTGTCCAAATCCACGACAGTCACCCTAATGATAATCAACCTGCCGTCTTCTGAATTTGTGACCGTAATCGTGCTTGTTCCCTGGCCTATTCCATACACGTTTAGAGTGGCGACATTTGCGCCTAATCCGCTTCCCCACTCGCAGGAGCACACGTCGTAATCGGAATTTTTAAAATCAAGACTCCCTTTTCCGTCATACGTGATTTTAATCCTTTCCGACTCATCAACCGCTACGCTAAGATCCGTATTCGACGCAAAAAAATTTCCTTTTTTTACCTTCACGCCGCTTTTTACCTTCACGCTGCAAGACAGCTTTTTTTTGCCAACCCTCGCGGTTATTTTGGCGGCTCCCGCCTTTTTAGCTTTGACAACACCTTTTGGGCTTACAGACGCCACATTTTTGTTTGACGATTTCCATTTTGCCTTTTTTGACGTTCCCTTTACTTTAAGCGCCACCTTTTGACCAACCGTAAGCGTCAGCTTTTTCTTGTTGAGCTTAGGCGCCTTTGCGGCGCCCCGCAGGGATTTTTCGACTGCCGCCGTCGTTACGGCCCCAATGCCCGCCGCGCCGCCTCTGTCGGATGGCCGCGCGGCCGCGCCCGCCTGCGCCACGCAGGAAAACGCCAGTGCCGCCGCAATCGCTGTCATAAATGTCTTTTTCTTTTTCATTTTGATTGATTCCTCCTTTTTGTAAAAAAGCGTACTTTTTTGCGAGCGCCCGATACGCATTTTTCATCCACAACAAGCTGGCCAAATTCATCCAAAATATGGAATTTTTACAAAAATTTGATTGAAAACAAATTTAGTTCACGATATAATGATAGTACTGTATATAGTGTCCTTTGATTTACAAAAAAGTACACTTTTTTGTAAATTTTAAAAAACATATATGCCGCGCCACGGAACACGAAAAATAAAGCCATTATGCTTGCATTCGCCGTTTGACGGGCGTATAATCGAGGCAGCTTAAAATAAGGAGGTATACGCGATGTCTAACGCGGCAAAAGTAAACGAGTTTCTAGATAAGGCGCAGGTATTCTATTTTCTTACCACCGACGGGGATCAGCCAAAAGGCCGCCCATTCGGCTTTCATCTGTTGGAAAATGACAGGATTTATTTTGGCTGCGGAACATTTAAAAACGTTTTTCGCCAGCTTACCGCGAATCCAAAAGTTGAAGTGCTAGCCATGGCCGGAGAGGAGTTCATGCGCTATGACGGCAGGGCAAAAGTCGTAAAGGATGAGGTGCTTCTCGCGAAGGTAAGGGAAGCCGCGCCCGAAATCATGTCGGTGTACGACAGCAACGGATGGGAAATGGGCCTGTTTTACCTTGAGAACGGCCATGCCGAAATCAGGGGCATGATGGACCTTATAGAAGAATTTGATGTGTGAGCGGGCATCACAGCTTGCCAATCAGGCTAAGGCCTAAACCAATCATCCAAACATAAGCCAGCGTCTTGGGCATCATAAGCATTCCCACCGCCGGCTTTTTCTTTCCCCAAACAACCACCGGGAAGTAGCACGCGAAGCTTATCGCGATGGCGGCCGACATCTGCCACAGCCCGTACCCTCCCGCGTTTCCGGAAATTATGAACAAAACAAAAAGGCAAAGCCCCGTCACCGCGAAAGGCAGGTTCCTGTAAATCCCCCACTTAGGATTCCCTTCCGGCCTAAACCAGTTGTTTTGAGGAAACAGGCACAGCACTATGCGAATTGCCGCGCTGATCCACGTAAGCGCAAGCAGCGCCGCGGGATATGAAATGTCAGGAAAAATAGATTTCCAAACATAAAACAGCACCACATAAAAAATCGTCATGGTTATGGACGACGTCATTAGTCCAAATCCCGACCACCATTGAACCTTTGGGGAGTCCCCGAAAAATGCCTTAATTATTCTGGGCACAAGATGAAAGGCGTCCCCGCCGCCAAGAATAACCGTCAGCACGCCGAAGAGCATGATGCTTTTTCTGCCATCCGCGTTTACAAAAAATATGGCGGCGGCGACAATGTCAAACGCCAAGTACGCGATGCAAAAGACTGCCTCGCCAATCTGCGGCATTCGCGACTTTTTATCAGTCATATCTTTATCCTCCATTATCTTAATTTCCCGCCCTTTTTTATACCGGCGCTTAGCGTATTATAAACTTGCGCGCGGCGCTTATTCCAATCTTATAGGGCAGCGGCCTTAGCGCGCGGTCGGCTTTTTTTAGATTGTCCATAATGCTTATGTTTTGCGGACAATGCTTCTCGCATCTGCCGCACCGCACGCATTGGGAGGCAAATCCTGGCTCTTTTCTCAGTCCCATGTTCTGGGCAAACTCAAAGCGGGCGGACGATTTTTTCTCCATGTACATAAGATTGTAATGATAAAAATTGCCGGGAATGTCTACGCCGTTAGGACACGGCATACAATATCTGCACCCGGTGCACCCTACTTTTTCGCGCTCGCGTATAATGCGCTTTACCTTTTCTATCGCCTCTAAATCCTTGTCCGAGAGGCATCCCGCCTCCGCGTCGGAGGCAATGCGCACGTTTTCCTCAACCATGTCCATGGAATTCATGCCCGAAAGCACGCAGCAGACTTCCGGCTGGTTCCACAGCCAGCGAAGGCCAAGCTCGGCCGGCGTATATTCCACCCCGGCCTCTTTTAGCGCCTTTATTGCCTTGTCTGGCAAATTGACCAGCTTGCCCCCGCGAAGCGGCTCCATTATGACGACCGGAACGCCCTTTTTTGCGGCGGCCAAAAGGCCGGTACGCCCGGCCTGCGAATGCTCGTCCAAATAATTATACTGTATTTGGCAAAAATCCCAGTCGTACGCATCAAGGATTTTTATAAACATCTCCGAATCGCCATGATATGAAAAACCTATATTGCGTATGCTGCCGTCTTTCTTTTTTTGGGCGATCCAGTCTTTGATTCCAAACCCTACAAGCTTCTCCCACTCCGAATAGTCTGTAAACATATGCATCAGATAGTAGTCGACGCGATCCGTGCGCAGACGCGAAAGCTCTTCGTTAAATATCTTGTCGATTGCCGATTGAGAGCGGATGATGTACTGAGGGAGCTTTGTCGCAACGCAGACGTCGTCGCGGCATTTGTTGGCCTCAAGAATCCTGCCAAGACATTCCTCGCTGCCCGGGTAGACATACGCGGTGTCAAAATAGTTGACGCCGTTTTTTATTGCAAAAAGAACTTCTCTTTCCGCCTTTTCGTAATCTATCGCGTTTCCTTTTTTTGTAAACCTCATGCAGCCGTAACCTAGCTGCGAAATTTTATTTCCATATCGATCGAGTCTGTATTTCATAGTTTAATCTCCATTCCTCAACCCGTCTTCCGAAAAACTGGCGCGGCAGGCTTTTGAGATTGCCCTTATTCCGCGGACGCGTCGGCGACATCCAGATCCATGGTGTTTACAGTCCTTCTTTTCTGTCTTTCGCTTTCAGAAGACGTTAAAATAAATTCTTTGATTTCAGAGCTGTGCTTAATGTGGCATAGAACAAGCTTGGCGTCCGTCGCGTCATTTGAATAGCAGACGACAGTTCCAAGCCCGAATATTCTTTCAGGCAGGCTTCGTTCAAGCTTTACGTCGCTAATCTTATACGTGAACACATCGTCCTCCACCGTCTTTAAAAATCCTCTTTTCGTGCATACGCGTTCTTCCGATATGCTGTATTTTGTAAATGTCCATGGCAGTCCAAAAAACAAAATCCTCTTTCTTTCGTTATACATATATCCTCTCCTTTCCACGGCGCCGTCAGCCGCCAGGTCCTATCCTTTTATACGCAAACTCCAGCAAAAAAATGTTTAAAAACGCAAATACCGCCATATAAATCGGCATAATCCAAATGCCCGCTGCCTGCTGAAGCTTTCCAAATATCATGGGCATCAGAGTGCTGCCGGTATAGGCGAACGCCATCTGCAGGCCTATCGCCGCCGCGCTGTATCTCTTTCCAAAATTGCCGGGCGCCATATGCTGAATAGACGGATATATCGGCCCCATTCCAATGCCCGCAACAAGAAATCCCACGGCCGCGGCGGCGTATCCATAAAGAGGCAGGGATATGAGAAATATTCCGATAAATTCCACCGCGGCGCCAACGCGTATAAGCGTCCTGTCTCCTACGCGGTTTGACACTAAGCCGGAAATCAGCCGTCCAATCATCAGCCCTCCAAAAATAAGGGATCCAAACGACGCGACAAGCTCTCTGCCCATATACGGCCTTGTTCCGGCGAAATAGCTTGGCGTCCACAAAAAACAGACCGCCTCGCCCGCGCAGTATGAAAAAAAGGCGACAAGCGTCGGCAAAACGCCGGGAAGCCTCAATGTCTCGACAATGCCCGCGCCCTCTTCCTTTGGAAGCTTTCCTCCCCCTTCGCCGCGCTTCCAAAGCGGAAGGGAGAGCGCGCAGACGGCAAGTATGCCCGTCTGAATGTACGCCGTCCAGCGATACCCGTCATTCCAACGGGCGTATTTTAGGGCCGCGGCCATGATGTTTGGGCTTATTATGGCTCCAAGCCCGTAGGAGCAATGCAAAAAATTCATCACGGCCGATGAATAATGGCTCGCGACGTAATGGTTTAGCGAGGAATCAATGCAGCCGGCCCCTAAGCCGTAAGGAACCGCAAAAATAAAAAGCATCCAGTATTTTGTGGAAAATGAAAACCCAAAAAGTCCCGCCACCGTCAAAAAAATCGACGCGACGACTATCGTGCCCGTGGAAAACCTTCGCATCAGCTTGGAGCTAAGAAGCGCCGAAAAGATGGTCATGGCGGATATAGTCATAGAAACATATCCCGCGTAGGACGACGGCGTTTCAAAAATCTTTTGCATCTCGGGCCACGCGGAGCCAAGCAGCGAATCGGGCAGTCCAAGGCTTACAAAAGCGAGATAAATCACCGCTATCAAAAGAGATGCCATGTCGCTTATCCTTTCTTTACGCACATTCTATCATTGCGGCCGTGAATTTACAATAGGCGAAATCTCTTCAAAATCCTTCCCAAATCGCCGTTTTTCCTTGCTTTTGCCCATATGATAGAATATAATGTTCAATATATATAGTTTGACGCGCCATCCGATGCACTCCAATCACGCGCGCTATATATAAATCATGGCTGCATCATATTTTTTCATATATGCCACAAAATAAAAAGAAGGATCCCGGGATTTAAATATGGCGGACACTATGACGGCAGACAAACGGCATATGACCATGTCGCGCATTAAAAGCAAAGATACTTCCATAGAAGTCAAACTGCGCAAGGAACTGTGGAAAAGAGGCTACCGGTACCGGAAAAATTATAAAAATCTTCCCGGAACGCCGGACATAGCCCTTACAAAATACAAGATCGCAATTTTTTGCGACAGCGAATTTTTCCACGGAAAAGACTGGGAGGTCTTAAAGCCAAAGCTGCTAAAAGGCGACAATGGACAGTACTGGATTTCAAAAATTCAAAAAAACAGGAAGCGGGACGACGACATAAATAAAAAGCTCCTATTCCTTGGCTGGACGGTAATTCGATTTTGGGGAAAGGACATAATGAAAAATACGGACGAGTGCGTTAAGGTAGTCGAAGAAGCCATATTCGAGTCTAAAATCGATTCCGAAAAAAAAGACTAGTTCCTGCTTCCGCATTTTGGACATATTCTGCCGGATTGAAATACGAATCCGCACCTGTAGCAGCATATCGCGGCGTGCTTTTCCTGCGACAGGTACTCGACGCTTCTCGACTTGGGCTTCGCCTTTAAGTACTCGACAAATTCGTTCATCGCCCGCGCCATGCCGTCCTCGTCGCCTCCGTCAAACGGAGACGGCAGCTTGGCCTTAACGCCGCCCCTGCAGCTTAAGTATATTCCCCTGCCCGCTTTCCCATTTTCACGCGCGACGCCGTCGATATCCGTGACGGCTATCGAACCGGACTTTAAAAATCCCCTGTAGAAAATGTGGTCAGGCGTAATTATAAAACCGTCCTTGCCATTTGAGAAAATCGACGAATCGCAAATCATGACCGGATACTCATACCTGCCAAGCGCGTACGCGTATTTGCTTACCGCCGTCCTTATAAGAAGCGACTCCTCGTCCGTATTGTCGCCCTTAATCATTTTTCTGGCGTCGTAATAATATATTCTCGAAGCGTCCTTTATTTTTCCGAGCAGCAGTTTTTTTAATTTTTCAACGAGCTGCTCGCATTCCTCCGTCTTCATGCGCGTAAGCTTTTTGTCGATCAGTTCGGTCATGTTTGACTTGATACGCGGCAAAATGTCGGCGGCGGCAATCTCTTCCATTGCCTTTATGCCGTCCTCTACGTCAAGCGCCGATATGTCGGGACAGATCTTTCTAACTGTTTCATTGTCGATTTCTTCAACCTGCGAATAAAGTTCGTCGGTATATTCCTTTAGCGTCCCAAGATCGTAGCCGCCATTTTTAAGTTTCTCAATCGCGTCAAGAATGTAGCGCCTGTCTTTATTTTTTGCCTCCTTAACAACCGCGTCAATTTCGGCCCTCTCGGCGTTTTCTATATATTTATCTATTATTTCCTCATACTTGCCTGTATCTATGTCGGAATATTGTTTTATGCGCTTCTTGATTCTTTTATACCTTTCCCTGCCGTCATTTTGCGGCACATGAGATATCAAATAGTCAAGCTCTTCCTTTCCGGCCTCTTCTAAAGACGCGTAAAGCTGTCGAAGAAATTCCTCTTTGTCGCTTTCGGAGCATCCGCTTGCCTCAACCTCCCCTATAAGCTTTTTAAAATCGGAATACTTTTTTCCCGCGCCCGAAATTTTTTTCTCAATCGCCCTTCTGCTTCTTGCCTCGTCAAGCTTTGCGCCCGTGCCCTTTTCCTCGCGGCCGCGCCGCCCCTCCAACTCCTGTTTGCTGCTTGACTTTTCTTTTTCCCGCCCATCATCCCATATAGCCGCGTCTTCTGACCCGTATTCTGTCAGCACCTCTTCTTTTGATATGCTTTCTTCGGGCTTTTCTTTTTTTTGCCCGCCGTCGTCAGGTTTATCATTCTTTTCCCAGGCTTTTTTTATCTTATCCTTTTTTGTTTTAACTTTCTCTATCTTATCTTTTTCCGTCTTATCTTTCTCTTCTTTTACCTTCCTTAATTTGCCGCCTCCCAATCCGTCTTTGCCCGACTTGACGTCCTTTTTTTCCTCTCCTTCGATCTCCTGTTTAAGGGCGTCATAGGTTTTAAGATCCGCGTCCTTTTTGTCGTCTGTCACAGGTTTGGGCAAAGGCCCTTCCTCGTCCCCATTGTAGGACTCATCCGAAAGCAGCTCCCTCTCACGGTAGTTTAAAAGGGCCTCTCTTAGCATATCAGCCTTGTCCACGGGCTTCTCGTCCGTCTCGCCGCCTTTTTCATATCCGTCTTCATAGGCCTCTTTAAACCATTCGGGCCCTTCGTCAGAAAACTTAGAATTTTGGGGGACATCGTCCAAACTGTCCAAATCGTCAAGATCGTCAAAATCGTCAAAATCGTCAAGATCGCCCAATTTAGACGATCTTTTACGTTCAAAATTTTTCCTATACTCAAGTTCCTGCTCTATTATCGCAAGAAACCTCTTTATCTCATCCTCGGGATAAAATCCCTCGTCCATACGCTCCAGCAGATCCAAAAGGGCCGCGTCGTCCAAGCTGTCCATATGGTTTACAATGTCTTCAAGGTTTTCTTCGTTTCCGGACGTCCGGCTAAGATAATCGGACTCGTACATATTAAGATTGCTGTTCGACGTCCGCCCTCCTTTTCGTCCAGTCAGCTTGGCGTAGTCGGCAGCCGCCTTCTTGTCGTCTTCAAAATCAAGTACGTATACGTCGCCTTCCGACAAAAGCCTTCCGGGCCTTGGCGTATAAAATTTGCAGCAGTCGGGGCATGTATAGATTCTCGCGATATATACCTTTCCCTCTTCCGTGTCTATGGCAAATTCCCTGCCGTTAGGATAGACGGACATATGAAGATGGCCTCCGCAGTCCGGGCATACGTAGGGTATCATGTAGAAATTTCCGCCGATTCTTTTTTCAGCCGCCAGCTTTTTGTCAAGCTGTGATTTTTTAAATTCAACGCCTGCCATTTTCCACTGCATGTCGTGCCACAGGCCGCTTGGGTAGGCATCGGATTCCCCAGACGCTTCCCGCGTCTCATCATCAGGGGCCTCAAGCTTTTGTATGGCAAGCGAAACTACATCCTCAAATACGGCACCGATGCCTTCTATGTCAAATTTGATTCCCTTTTCAGAATAAAAGGCGTTCGCGCCTATTTCGCCCAAAACCTGATTTAAGAGCATGTCTATCCTCACATAACTGTGGGATACGCTTACACCCTTGATGGCCTCCCATTTGCCGAAAATATACACAAGCATATTAAATATGTTGATCAGAAGTTTTTTGTCGGCGACGTCGCATATTTTTTCGGGCTCCGCGGGAATTTCAATTATATCCGGGTGGACCCTTTTTCCTTCTAAATCAAATATAAGCGACAGGCGCGTACCCGGCAAAATCACCAGGCTGTTTTCCACCAAAATGTCGCCGTTCCAGTCAATATCGGCCCTAAAAGCCGCTATAATAGTTCTATATGTGTGCTCTATCGCGGGATTGGCCTTAAGCCATATCATATAAAAAGCCCCCTTTTGCGCCGACAATAAATCAAAAACCCGTCTACGTCGCAATTTGCAATATACTTTCAAGCTCCCTTGCAAGTCCGTCCTCGTCGTTTGTATATTTCGTTACGACGTCCGCGGCTTCCTTCGCGTCCGGGGTTCCGTTTCGCATGCAGATTCCTATGCCGCATTCTTTAATCATTTCGATATCATTCGTAGTGTCTCCAAAGGCCGCCGCCTCGCTTATGCTCAATCCATGCTCTCTGCAGTAAAAGTCGATTCCGTACGCCTTAGAAAGCTCGGGATGCACAAACTCAAACATATCTTCCTGCGATTTAAACGCCCTGTACTTTTCAGACTTGTGCCGCTCGTAAAATTTTTCGACCAATCTCATCTTTTGCGGAGGAGTGCTTAGGACTATCTTGCTCTGCGGCGTCTTTATCTCTTTTCGCAGATCGCAAAGCACTATGCCAAGATGATTGTTTCTTGCCGCCCTCTCGATAGTGGAATCGTTTTTTTTCGCATAGCAGCTGTCACCCTGATAAACGTACGGATTTAATCCAAACGGCTCGTATTCTTCGATAATCTCAAAGATGACGTCGGGATCAAGCTGGTAAAAACAATGCTCGCTGCCGGCATCCGCGTCATAAAGCTCCGCGCCGTTGGAGCCGGACATGAAGTTAATAAAGCTGCCTATGCCCAGCGCGTCAACGCTTCTTTTTACGCCTATTATCGGACGTCCCGACGCTATGCCGAACTTATACCCGCCAAGGCTAAGCTTTTCAAAAAGCTTTTTTGAGTATTCGCTTACCGTTTTTTCTGAGTTAAGAAGCGTGCCGTCCATGTCCATTACAATCAATTTTATACCGCCCATGCAATCCTCCGGCATTTAAAAGACAGGCCGTCCAAGCCGCCAAGCGTCTTGAAAGGGCCTGTCCTTTTAAGATCAAATCAAAGCCAATTAAAATTTTTTTAAATCTCTTCAATCGCGCAGGTTAAATATTTTCAACCGCGGCGCGCTCTATGGCGAGTCCTTTTTTGTACTTTTCAATGAACTCGTCAAATCCCTTCACATCGTCAGGATCGGGCTGCTCCACGCTTCCTTTCATGTCCGCAAATACTTTGTCCGCCAAATAGTCCTTTAGAGTCTCGCCGCCGCTTTTATTTGCCATGTACGACGCGAGTATGGCCATGCCCCACGCGCCGCCCTCGCTCGCCGTGTCCATCACGGAAACAGGCGCGTTCATGGCGGCGGCAAGTATCTTTTGGCACACTCCCTTAGTGGTAAAAAGCCCGCCATGTCCGAATATTGAGTCAATCTTTACGTCTTCCTCTTTTAGGAGTATGTCAAGCCCGGTCTTTAGCGCTCCAAACGCGGTATAAAGATTTGCCTTTACAAAATTTGCCAAGGTAAAGGCACTGTTTACCTCCCTTACGAACAAAGGCCTGCCCTCGTCGAACCCGGTCACATGCTCGCCTGAAAAATAATT
>CAZTVO010000025.1:4087-9566 GCA_964617075.1 uncultured Jutongia sp. | reverse complement strand
CCATGAGGCCGCCGCAGTCCTTGTCGCCCTCGACCGACTTTTTATACAGCGCTTCGTATATGTCGTCCTTTTTTATGTCCGAACCGATAAGCCTGGCAAATTCGTAAAATATGCCTATCCACGCGTTGATGTCAGACGAACAATTGTTGCAGTGGACCATAGCCACCGGGTCGCCCACAGGAGTCGTGACCAAATCTATTTCGCGATGCACTTTTTTAAGCGGCTTGTCCAAAACAATCATAGCAAACACGGACGTGCCCGCGGAAACGTTGCCCGTACGCACGGCCACGCTGTTTGTCGCGACCATTCCAGTTCCGGCGTCGCCCTCGGGAGGACACAAAGAAACTCCGCCCTTTAAGCTTCCCGAAGCGTCAAGACGCTTCGCGCCTTCGTCAGTAAGCGTTCCGGCGCTGTCGCCCGCTACAAGCACTTTCGGCATTATGTCGCTTAACTTCCACGAAAATCCCCTGTCCTTTATCGCGGCGTCAAACTTTGAAATCATTTCGGCGTCAAACTGCTTCGCGCCGGAGTCTATTGGAAACATCCCAGACGCCTCGCCTATTCCCAAAACCTTCTCTCCTGTAAGCTGCCAGTGGATATATCCCGCGAGCGTCGTAATATACGCGACGTCCTTTACGTGCTCCTCCCCATTTAATATGGCCTGATACAGATGCGCGATGCTCCAGCGCTGCGGAATGTTAAATTCAAACAGGTCGGTTAGCGCGTCAGCCGCCTCCTCCGTAATGGTATTTCTCCATGTGCGGAAAGGAACTAAAAGGTTGCCGTCCGCGTCAAATGCCATATATCCATGCATCATCGCGCTAAATCCCATGGCTCCTATTTTTTCAATATCTGTGCCGTACCGCTCCTTAACGTCTTTTAAAAGCGCGGCATAGCAGTCCCTTAGCCCTTCCCATATGTCGTCAAGGCTGTAGGTCCATACGCCGTTCTCATATTTGTTTTCCCACGAATGGCCGCCTTTGGCTAAAAATCTGTTTTCATCATCGACCAGCACCGCCTTGATCCTTGTGGAACCAAATTCAATGCCCAAAGACGTCCTTGCGCTTAATATCGCTTCCTTCGCATCCATCCGCCAATGCCTCCTTTTTTTACGTGCGCCGCATCACTGTGCCTAAGACTTTTTAGAATCATTTAAATTCTTTTCCAGTCAGCATTAAAAACGCCTCTTTATATTTGTCCGCCGTTTTTTCAACCACATCGTCCGGAAGAAGATATCCGCTGTCGGGATTGGCCTTAAGCCAGTCCCTCACGAACTGCTTGTCAAAAGACGGCTGCCCCCGTCCCGGCGCGTATCCTTCCACCGGCCAAAATCTCGAACTGTCCGGCGTAAGCATCTCGTCTCCAAGTACAATGTTTCCCTCCTGGTCAAGGCCGAACTCGAACTTGGTGTCCGCTATTATTATTCCCCTGCTCTTCGCGTATTCGGCGCACTTTTTGTAAAGGGATATGGTGTATTCCTTTATTTTTTTAGCGTACTGCGCGCCCTTTCCTTTAAACTGTCCTTCCAGCAGCCTCGCGCTATCCTCAAATGTCATATGTTCGTCATGGCTTCCTATCTCCGCCTTTGTCGTAGGCGTATATATAGGCTCCGAAAGCTGCTGAGACTCTTTAAGCCCCTCGGGAAGGCTTATGCCGCATACGGAGCCGTCCTTTTTGTAGCTCTCCCAGCCGCTGCCCGAGATATATCCGCGGACTATGCACTCGACCGGAAGCATCGTCAGCTTTTTGCAAAGCATGCTCCTTTTTTCAAAGCGTCCGTTCCTAAAAAATTCGGGCATATCTTCCAAATCAGTCGAAATCATATGGTTTGGCACAACGTCTTTTGTAAACTCAAACCAAAATTTCGACATTTGCGTAAGGACCGCTCCCTTGCCGCCAATCTCGTTTTGCAGTATCACGTCAAATGCGGAAATCCTGTCGGTAGCCGTTATTACAAGCCCGTCGCCGATGTCGTACACTTCCCGCACCTTGCCTTCCTTGACCGGTGAATATTCTTTCATTTCCTGCCTCCGTTCCAAGCTGTAAAAAGCGCGTTCAACTGCTTTAATTCTATAACACCGCTTTATTTCTTGTCAACTTTATATTTGCGGCCGGGCAGCCTTGGGCAGCCTTGCCGCTGATGCCCACGCGTTTCTAAATATTTCATTTTCCTCTTCCAAGCGGATGGATATCCTGTAAAATTCTTCCCCAAGCCCTTTAAAATCCCCGCACGAACGTATGAGAATCCCTTTTTTTAACATTCTCCCATACATCCCAGGCTTAGCTTTTATCATTATAAAATTCGCGGCCGCGGGAAAGGCCTTTAAGCCCGCGCCCGCCGCCCATCCAAGCATCTTTTCCCTTTCTTTTTTTATAAAAAGCCTTGTCCGCGCGACATAGTCCCCATCTTTAATCGCGGCGGCACCCGCAATCTGCGCCGGCGCCGACACGCTCCACTCCGCCTGCGCGCGCCTCATTTTTTCAAGAAGCGCCGCGTCGCCGCAGGCGCACCAGCCAAGCCTAAGCCCCGCCATGGCGTAAAGCTTCGTAAAAGCGTTGACTACTATCAGAAATTTTGAATCTAGCATATCCTTCATGCTTAAAGACTCGTACTCAGACATAAAGCCCAAAAAACATTCGTCAACAACCATATATATTTGCCTGGCTTCACAAAAGTCCAATATGTCCACAAGAAGCTTTTTTGAGGCGCAGCCTCCCGTAGGGTTGTTTGGATTGCATAAAAAAACTATGCTCCCGCCGTCAAGGACTTCCAGCGCGTCAAAAAAATCCTCCGTGATCTTAAAATCATTTTCCTCCTTAAGATAATGGCAAAATATTTTAACGCCAAAATTCGCGCCAGCGCACATGCCCCGCAGCGCGTGTTCATATCCCGAAAACGTAGGCTCCGCCATTAAAGCCGATTTAGGCCGTATGGCGTCAACCGCAAGCTTTAGTATTTCAGACGCGCCGCCGCCGCATAAAATCTTCTCGGAAGCGATATTTTCATTGGCAGAAATCGCTCCGGTCAATTCTTCGCAATAAATGTCGGGATACCTTTCAAATGAGTCAATGTTATTAAAAAGCTTCTCCTTTGCCGCCAACGGCATTCCAAACGGATTCGTGCTTGTTGAAAAATCGTATTTCACGCTGTTGCGGTATACGTCGCCGCCGTGCCCCTGCCTAAAAGGCGTATGGATGCCGTCAGTCAAAAATACCACTCCTTACGCGCCAAAATTTAGAATAAAAAAGCCCCTTGCCGCCGCGGCTATAATCTCCATGACAATCGCCGAGCAATACATCATTTTATTTGCGCGTACTATGTCGTAATATTGGGGCGCCCTTTTAGGATCTCCAATCACCGGCTTTTTTACAAGCCTGCCGGAATAATACGCGTCGCCAAGAAGGCCAATGCGCAGCGCGCCGGCGCATACGGCCTCTGTCTGTCCCGCGTTTGGGCTTAGGGTCAGGCTTCTGTCGCGTTTAAATATTTTGTACGCGTTTTTCGCGTCGTATTTTAATATAAACGACGATATAATCATGAGCGCCGCGGCTATTCTTGACGGAATAAAATTCGCGGCGTCGTCAAGCTTTGCCGCAAAACGCCCGAAATCGGCGTATTTTTCGTTTTTGTACCCAACCATGCTGTCCATTGTGTTTATCCCTTTATATACAAAGCCCAAAACGGGCCCGCCAATCATCATGTAAAAAAGAGGCGCTATGACGCCGTCCGTCGTATTTTCGGCAACCGTTTCAATCGCGGCCCTGGCTACGCCTTCCTCGTCAAGCCGCTCCGTATCCCTACCCACTATCATAGAAAGCATGCGCCTGGCTTTTTTAAGGCTTCCCTCGTCAAGCGCCTTTTTTACTTTCATGCTCTCGACCCTTAGCGACTTGACCGCAAGTATCTGGAAGCACATTATGCTCTCGACCGCCGCGCCGCACACGGCGTTAAACCTGTACATGAGGCTAAGGACGGCCAGGGGCGCCGCGGCGCAGAAGGCGACTATTACGCAGCACATTAAAAATCCCTTCCTCCTCTTCGCCGCGGGAGCGTCGCCCCCGCGCAAAAGCTTCCTCTCGCAAAAAGCGATGAGCTTTCCAATCGCGGATACCGGATGCGGAATGGAATGCGGGTCGCCTATTATAAGATCAAGCGCACATCCCGCCGCGATGCCGATAGTCGAATAAACCATGTCCGCCCTCCATCTAAACGCTCCTCTATAGGAACGCTTTTTGCGTTTTTACTTAAAGCTTTTTCACTACGCGCCCGTCCTTTACGGCGCCGCAGACAACAGCGGCCTCACAGACAAATCCGTGCCCGTTGCCGCACATGAAATCATAATACTTTCCGCCAAAAAATCCGCTCATAACGGCCATTATGGTGCCGCCATGCACGACAAACGCCGCTGCCGCCGTGTCCGCCGCTGTGTCAAAGCCTTCTTTTTCCTGTGAAACGAGCCCCTCGCAAATTTTAAGCGCCTTTAAAAGACCTCGGGCGCACCTTTTAATAAAATCCTCCCTGGCCTCGCCTCCGGGAAAAGGCATTTCTCCAAGGGAGCCTATCCATTTTTGATAATTTAAATCTCCGTTAAGCTCGTCGTAATTTTTTCCCTCAAATTCGCCAAAATCAATCTCTCTAAATTCATCAACGACGTATGACTTTTTTTTGCCTGAAAGACCTTCACTAAATTCCGGATAAATAATTTTTGCCGTCTGCAGGCACCTTTTCATCGGGCTTAAAAAAAGGATGTCCGCCTTTGGATAAATGCCGATATCTTCCCTTATCTGTCCAATGCCCTCCGCGCACAGCTCCTCGTCCGTAGAGCCTACATACCGGCCCTCAAGGTTTCCTTTAGTCTTTCCATGCCTTATAAAAATAAATTTCATAAAATAAAATCCTTATTTCCCGGCATTTTGTGCCGCCCGTTATTTTATGGCCTGACCCAATCCGCATATAATTCTCTCGACGCGGCTCGCGCCCTTTACAAGCCCGCACATAATACGCCCAACCTGCTCGCGCCATACGCGTTCGCTCTCATCCATGGGAACAATCCCGCCGCCCACCTGATTGCATATAATTATAAGATTGGCTCCATTTTTTATAAGCGCGTCGGCGTACTCGTCAAGCAAATCCTGCCTGTTCGAAAAATTTTTTACAAGCAGATGAAAATTGTTTACTATGACAGGCCGCCATTTATCCCCGTCCTTTAGCTTAGAAACAATCTGATCAAAAAAATCTTTCTCCGAAAAAATCCCTCCGCCGTCGACCACGCGCTCCATGCCGCATCTTTTCTTCTCAAGCACATATGAAAGCTTGTTCTGGCCAAATCCGCCCACGTATATTTCCATATAGATCCCCCAACAAAAAACGCCTCTTAAAAGGCGCTGCCTACGCCCGCATACAGCACGCGGCGCCAAATATTTCGCACAGACATAAAAACCATCCCGCCAAATCGCCTGTTATGCCCCCAAATTCCTT
>CAZTVO010000025.1:0-4077 GCA_964617075.1 uncultured Jutongia sp. | reverse complement strand
TTATACGATTTGTGCTTATAATATATAAAAAGAACTGCCATTACGGCAATTTCAACAACAGCGCGCGCTCCTCCAAAATAAAGCATCGCCAAGCTGCACGCGGCAAGCTGCATAAAAAGAATCGCCCCCGCCGCGCCTTTTTTTGCCGGAGACGAAAAAGCGTAAAGCATGCCGCCGTCTTTCGCGTTTCTAAGAAAAAGCGCTGAAATGGCGCTAATTATCCTTGACAGCACAAACGTAAAAGCGTAAAGCGCGTAGGCGCCTCTGCCCACTTCCGTCAAAATCCCCGCGTATAAAAGCATATATGCCACGCATGAGAGCGCCGCGAACGCTCCTATATGCGGATCCTTTAGAATCATAAGCTTCTCTTCGCGGGATCTGAATGAATGAATGGCGTCCATCGTGTCCATATATCCGTCCATATGTATGCCCCCGGTTATAAGGATGTTTATAAGCACGGCTACGACGGATCTAAGGAGCAAAGCCGCGCCATATTTGTCGCAAGCGGCCAGCCAAAGCCACTGGGCCGCCCCAATTACGGCGCCTACCAGCGGAAAGAAGCATATGGCGTATTTCATTTCCTTTTCTTTCCACTTAAAATTTGGCACAGGAATCCTTGAATATGTTCCGAACGCTATCAAACAAGCCTTTATTATAGACATTTTAAACCCCGTCCATCTTTTATGACAACAGGAATCGAATATACCACCTCGACGCACTTGTCGCATACCTTGGCAAGATGCGCGTTTATTCCCGCAAGCAGCCTCATGTATTCCGCGACGCCCTCGTCCGGCACGGCGCCGTCTGAAAAAACGTCATTAGTAACAATTACGAGATTGGCGGCCTTTTTCATCAAAGCATCTAAATCCGAACACACCTTTTCATAGGCAAAATCGGCCTTTTCGCGGAAAGAAAAATTCTTGATTTCCGGGTTGTCAAACATTTCATTTGCCGCGAGGTTCGACATGCATTCCAAAATCGCGCTGCCGTTTGATTCGATATCGCAGTTTTTGACGTCGCTATAGCATTCGACATCCGTAAAGCCTTTCCCGGCCCTTAGCGCGCGGTGGCGCGCGATGCGGTCTGACGCGTCTTTTCCGTAAGGCTTCATGGCGGCTATATAATACCTCTTTCCGCCGGTTTTTTTTGAGAGGCCTATTAAAAAATCTTCCGCGTATTCGGACTTGCCGCTTCCGCTTTCCCCTATCACAAGCACGTTCATCGCTTATGCCTCACATACCTTTCCATATTCATATCCTCAAACGTGGCGCACGAATCATATATAGCAAACGCCATATCAAGCAGAGGAAAAAGCATCGCCGCGCCTATGCCCTCTCCGTACGCCATATCCGCATCTATTACGGCCTTAAGCCCAAGCTTCTCTAAAATAAGCCCGGAAGCCGGCTCCTTTCCTATATGCGAAGCGATCATGTAATCCTTACAGCCAGGCGCGAGCTTGGCCGCCGCGAGCGCGGCCGCCGCGGAAACCACGCCGTCTATGACTACCGGCACATGACAGGCCGCCCCACCCAAAAAAATTCCCGCAAGTCCGGCTATATCAAGCCCCCCAACGCATCTTAGCGCCTCCCATGCGTCCTTTTTTCTCAAATCATATTTTTCTATCGCGCCATCTATAGCCAAAATTTTTCTTTCCATGCCCGCGTTATCAAGTCCGGCGCCCGGACCTGCCGCGTCACGTGCGGAAACGCCAAGAAAAACTGCCGCGAGCGCGGCTGCGGTCGTCGTATTTCCTATGCCCATCTCGCCGGTGGCAATCATGGCATACCTTTTGTCCTTAAGCCCCCTCGCGATAAGCATGCCAGTTTCAAGCGCGGCCGCAAGCTCGCCGTCCGTCATGGCGGGCTCTTTTAAAAAATTTGACGTGCCCCCGGCGACCTTCGCGTCTACAAGCCCCCTTGCGCGGACGCGACCCCTTATGCCAATGTCTACGCAAACCACCTTAAGCTTAGCCTGCCGCGCCACCCTGCATATGCCGGCCCGGCCTTCGGCGATATTTTTCGCGACAAGCGCCGTTACGCCGCTTTTCGACTGGCTTACGCCTTCCTCCACGATCCCATTGTCCGCGCACATAACGACTATCGCCCTTTTCGATATGTCAACATTTTCGCTTCCGCCTATGGCCGCTATTTTTTTTATTATTTCCTCAAACCGCCCCATGCCGTCAAGAGGCTTCGCGACACTGTCCCATCGCGCGCCCGCCTCTTTATACGCGGCTTTATCAGACCTTTCAATTTTGCCAAAAGCGTCAAACAACTCGGCCTTTGTCATGCCCAAGCCCTCTTTAAATCAAATTCCCATGCATTTGTATATTTCTTCAATATCCAAGCTCTGCCTAAGAGCGTCCGCAATAATATTATATTGCGTATCCTTATGTTTTTTGTAGTCAAAATCATCCGTCAGCAAAACATCCGCGCCCTTTTTTTTCGCAAGCCCCTTTATTATCGCTCCCGCGATCTTTTCATCGTCAAAGAGGCCGTGGACGTAGGAACCGTAAATTTGCCTCTCCGCGTCGTACGCCCCGCCGTCGCAGCCGCCTCCATTTCCTTTAAGATCGCTCCTCTTTATATTTAAAAGTTTTTTTGGAAAAACCGCGCCGGGGGATTTTTCGCGCATTTTCGTTCTGCCCATGTGAATCTCGTATCCTTCGGCTCTTAGACCGGAAAGACCCGAAAAAATCCCTTCTATATCCTCAAAATTTCCCTCCACCCTGGCCGTCGTCTTTTCATCGTCAAATTCCGTATCCATATCAAACATTTCCAGGCCCCTTACAAAGCCCTTTCTTTCCGCGCCGCGCATATCGGATATGGCCGCGCCAAGCATCTGATATCCGCCGCATATGCCGAATATGACGCATCCGTCTTTATTTGCTTTTTTTAACTTTGCCTCAAGCCCGGTCTTTCGCAGCCAAAGAAGATCATCTATAGTATTTTTTGTCCCGGGAATTATCGCCATGTCCGGATTTTTAAACTCGGAAACGTTTTTAACGTACCGAAGCGACGCGCCGTCAAGCGACTCGAATATATTAAAGTCGGTAAAATTTGAAATCCTTGGAAGCCTCATTACGGCAATGTCTACAACCCCTTCCGCACTCCCTTTCTCAAGCCTTTCAGACAGGCTGTCCTCATCGTCGATATCCACGTTAAGATAGGGCACGACCCCTAAAACTTTTTTTTCGCATCTGTCCTCGAGCATTTTAAGCCCCGGGGCAAGTATAGACGCGTCGCCCCTGAATTTATTTATAACAAGCCCTTTTACGCGACCGCGCTCCTCCTCTTCAAGGAGCGCGGCCGTTCCGTACAGCTGTGCGAATACGCCGCCGCGGTCGATATCGCCCACTAAAAGCACAGGCGCGTCCAACATCTTCGCAAGACCCATGTTGACTATGTCGTTTTCCCTTAGATTTATCTCAGCCGGACTTCCGGCGCCTTCTATAACTATTATGTCGTATTCATCGTCCAGCCGCCCGTACGCTTCCAAAATGCGGGGAATAAGCTTTTTCTTATATTCAAAGTAATCCTTTGCCGCCATATTGCCGACGGCGCGCCCGTTTACGATTACCTGCGAGCCCATTTCGCTCGTCGGCTTCAAAAGAATGGGATTCATATCCGCCGCGGGCTCCGTGCCCGCCGCCTCCGCCTGCATGGCCTGGGCGCGTCCGATTTCAAGGCCGCTTTTTGTAATATATGAATTAAGCGCCATATTTTGCGACTTAAACGGGGCCGTCCTATACCCGTCCTGCGCAAATATCCTGCAAAATCCCGCGGCAATCAGACTTTTGCCTACGCCGGACATCGTCCCCTGAATCATAATATTTTTAGCCATCGCGTCCTTTCTTTTCGGCGTCTTTTTCGCCAAACATAAAACAAGACTTGCGCCGCCCTAGACGCAAAAAACGGCAGGCTCTTAGGAAGCCCGCCATTTTGCTGCCCGCGGCTTTTATGCCGCCGTTCTACCACTTATACACTTTCGTCTTTCTTTCCATCAAATCAAGCTTCGCTATCTGCGGATCTTCATAATATGAGTCGTTTTTGACATGCGTGGTAGAAATCTCCTCGA
>CAZTVO010000024.1:15931-20823 GCA_964617075.1 uncultured Jutongia sp. | reverse complement strand
CCGCCCGCGCCCTCGGGCTTTTTCGGACGGCATTTGTCATTGTAGCATCTTGGGCAGGCCGTGTCAACGGATTTTTTTAATTTTTTTTAATTTTTACGGCCAGCCTTAAAACAAAATCCGCTCCGCCGCAATACGCGGCGAAGCGGATTTTTAAAAGTTTGTCAACGGCGCGAAAGTCTAGTTCTCAATACCGTCGAACTCGCTTAAACTGCCAAGCTCGTCGTCCGTTTCTTCAAAAACAATCTGATCCAGCTCGTCATCGGCCGCGGCATATCCGTCGACATCATAGTCCGCGGACTCGTCGATATCGCCGTCCATGCCCCCAAGCTCACTTAACTTGGCCCTGCGCTGCTCCTCTATGCACCTTTGCGCCTCCTCGTCGCAGTCAAGCTTTATCGAACGATAGCGCTTCATGCCGGTTCCCGCCGGTATGAGCTTGCCAAGAATGACGTTTTCCTTAAGTCCAACCAAAGGATCTACCTTCCCTTTTATTGCAGCGTCGGTAAGCACCTTTGTCGTTTCCTGAAAAGACGCCGCCGACAGAAAAGAGTTTGTCGCGAGGGAAGCCTTGGTGATTCCAAGCATAACCTGTTTGCCCTCAGGCGGCTCCTTGCCCTCCGCCTTAAGACGCTCCGCCTCGTCCTCAAAATCAAGCGCATCCACCATAATGCCCGGCAAAAAGGATGAATCGCCGCTGTTTTCCACACGTATTTTCTTAAGCATCTGTCGCACGATTACCTCAATGTGCTTGTCGTTGATCTCAACCCCCTGCAGACGATAGACGCGCTGGACTTCGCGTATCATGTAATCCTGTACCGCGCGCACGCCTTTGATCGCAAGTATGTCGTGGGGATTTACGCTGCCCTCCGTCAATTCGTCGCCGGCCTCAAGCGTCTGACCCTCGGCCACTTTTATGCGGGAACCGTACGGAATCAGGTAGGCCTTTTGCTCGCCGGTTTCATCATTAGACACTATAACCTCGCGCTTCTTCTTTGTGTCGCGTATCGAAACGACTCCCCCAAATTCCGCGATAATTGCAAGCCCCTTCGGCTTGCGCGCCTCAAAAAGCTCCTCCACGCGCGGAAGACCCTGCGTGATGTCGTCGCCCGCGACGCCGCCGCTGTGGAATGTGCGCATCGTGAGCTGCGTGCCAGGCTCTCCTATCGACTGCGCCGCTATGATGCCTACGGCCTCTCCCACCTGCACCGGGTCGCCTGACGCAAGATTTGCGCCGTAGCACTTCGCGCATACTCCCACATGAGACTTGCATGTAAGTATCGTGCGGATTCTGATTTTGGCGCTTTCCATGTTGTCGGCAATTTCTTTCTTAGACACTATCCGCGCGGCGCGCTTTGGCGTGATCATGTGGTTTGCCTTTACAATCAGCTCGCCGTCGTCGTCATAAATGTCTTCGCACGAAAACCTTCCGGTTATGCGCTCCTCAAGCGACTCTATCATTTCCTTGCCGTCCATTACGCCTGATATCTCCATCCCGGGAATGAAATCTTTTCCGGCACAGCAGTCGACCTCGCGTATAATAAGCTCCTGCGACACATCTACCAAGCGCCTCGTCAAATATCCGGAATCGGCCGTGCGCAAAGCCGTGTCCGACATTCCCTTTCTTGCGCCATGAGCGGAAATGAAGTATTCCAGCACGTCCAGTCCCTCTCTGAAATTCGACTTGATAGGAAGCTCTATGGTGCGGCCGGACGTATCGGCCATAAGTCCGCGCATTCCGGCAAGCTGCTTGATCTGCTTGTCGGAGCCGCGGGCTCCAGAGTCTGCCATCATGAAAATGTTGTTATATTTGTCAAGTCCTTTTAAAAGGGCGTCCGTTATCTCGTCATCGGCCGCTTTCCAGATATTTATGACGGATTTGTAGCGCTCTTCTTCCGTAAGAAGCCCGCGACGAAATTTGCGTGTAATATTTTCAACGGTTTTTTCGGCGTTGCTTATAATAGTCTTTTTCTCCTCCGGAACCGTCATGTCGGAAATCGAAACAGTCATCGCGGCCTGGGTAGAATACTTGTATCCAAGCGCCTTGATGCTGTCCATCGTTTCGGCGGTTCCGGTCGCGCCATGGGTGTTTATGCATTGCTCGAGTATTTTTTTAAGCTGTTTTTTGCCGACGTGAAAATCGACCTCAAGCTTCATAAAATTCTCGGGCTTCGAACGGTCCACAAAACCCAAATCCTGCGGAAGTATTTCGTTAAATATGAACCTTCCAAGAGTTGATTCTATAATCCTTTCTTCCTGTACGCCTTCGGCGTTTATTCCCTTCCTCCTAACCTTGATTCTGGCGTGAAGCGTAATCACCTTATTTTCGTACGCGGTAATGGCCTCGTTCACATTCCTAAACGCCTTGCCCTCGCCCTTTGCTCCGGCGCGCTCCTGCGTAAGATAGTATATTCCAAGCACCATGTCCTGCGACGGCACGGCCACCACTCCTCCGTCGGACGGCTTTAGCAGGTTGTTCGGAGAAAGGAGAAGGAAACGGCATTCCGCCTGAGCTTCCACGGAAAGCGGAAGGTGCACCGCCATCTGATCGCCGTCGAAATCGGCGTTAAACGCGGTGCATACAAGCGGGTGAAGCTTTATGGCCTTGCCTTCCACAAGCGTCGGCTCAAACGCCTGAATGCCAAGCCTATGCAGCGTCGGCGCGCGATTAAGCATTACGGGATGCTCTCTTATCACCTTTTCCAAAACGTCCCATACTTCAGGCTGAAGTTTTTCCACCATTTTTTTCGCCTGTTTTATATTATTGGCCGTCTTGTCCTTGCAAAGCTCCTTCATGACGAATGGCTTAAACAGCTCTATGGCCATCTCCTTTGGAAGTCCGCACTGGTAGATCTTTAGCTCAGGCCCTACAACTATGACGGAACGTCCGGAATAATCGACGCGCTTTCCCAAGAGGTTCTGGCGAAAACGTCCCTGCTTTCCCTTAAGCATATCCGAAAGAGACTTTAAAGGCCTGTTTCCAGGCCCCGTAACCGGCCTCCCCCTGCGTCCGTTGTCAATTAGGGCGTCAACTGCTTCCTGAAGCATTCTTTTTTCGTTGCGCACGATTATATCCGGCGCGCCAAGCTCAAGCAGGCGCTTGAGCCTGTTGTTTCTGTTTATTATGCGGCGATATAAATCGTTCATGTCCGACGTCGCGAATCGTCCTCCATCCAGCTGCACCATCGGCCTCAAATCAGGAGGAATCACCGGTATTACCGTAAGAATCATCCACTCCGGCTTGTTTCCGGACTCCCTAAACGCCTCTATGACCTCCAGCCTCTTTATTATCCTTGCGCGCTTTTGCCCGGAAGACGCGTTAAGCTCCGCCTTAAGATTTGCCGACTCCTCCTCCAAGTCTATGCTCATCAAAAGCTCCATAATGGATTCCGCGCCCATTCCCGCGCGGAAGGCGTCTCCGTACTTGTTCTTCGCGTCCTGATATTCCGCCTCCGACAAGACCTGCTTTTGCTCAAGCCCAATTCCATCCTGAGTTTCAAGCACTATGTACGCCGCGAAATAAAGAACCTTTTCAAGATTTCTTGGCGTTATGTCTAGAATAAGTCCCATTCTGCTGGGTATACCCTTAAAATACCATATATGCGAAACGGGTGCCGCAAGCTCTATATGCCCCATGCGCTCGCGGCGTACGCTCGACTTGGTCACCTCGACGCCGCAGCGGTCGCACACCACTCCCTTATACCGTATTTTTTTATATTTGCCGCAATGGCACTCCCAGTCCTTGCTTGGTCCAAATATCTTCTCGCAGAAAAGCCCGTCCTTTTCAGGCTTAAGCGTCCTGTAATTTATAGTTTCCGGCTTTTTCACCTCACCGCGCGACCATTCCCTTATCTTTTCCGGCGAGGCAAGCCCTATCTTAATAGAATCATAAGTTATGTGCTTTTCTTCCTTTGCGACAGCTTCCGTCATAGCAACCTCCATCCGCCCATGAAGGGCAACTTAATCCTCAAATTCAGGCACCGGCTCTTCGTCCTCCGCCTCAAACGCGTTAAACGTTCCTTCCTCAATCTCCTCCGGCGTGCCTTCGTTAAATCCGGCGTCCTCAAAAGACTCTCCCGATCCAAATGCAAAATTGTCATCGCTTTCAATAAGCGGCTTAATCTCGGAGTCGTCGCTCTCATCTACCTCTTCGCCGATTTTCACCTCGTTTCCATCCTCGTCCAAAACGGTCACGTCAAGCGCAAGCGCCTGGAGCTCCTTTAGAAGCACCTTAAATGACTCCGGAATGCCAGGCTCCGATATATTGTCGCCCTTGATTATGGCCTCGTACGTCTTTACCCTGCCTATCACGTCGTCCGACTTCACCGTAAGAATCTCCTGCAGGGTATAGGCCGCACCGTACGCCTCAAGCGCCCACACCTCCATCTCTCCAAAGCGCTGGCCTCCAAACTGCGCCTTGCCGCCAAGAGGCTGCTGCGTCACAAGCGAATACGGACCTGTCGAACGGGCGTGAATCTTGTCGTCGACAAGGTGGTGGAGCTTTAGATAGTGCATAAATCCCACAGTCACGGCGCCGTCGAAATATTCCCCGGTGCGCCCGTCGCGCAGCCTAACCTTTCCGTCGCGGCTTATAGGCACGCCTTCCCATTCCTTTCTATACTCTTTATGCTCGACAAGATATTTCATGACTTCAGGATTGAGGGACTTCGCGTACTTTTCCTCAAACGGAACCATGTCCTTGAGACGAAGAAGCTCTTCCTCGTCGCCCGCTCCAGCCGCCCTTTCCCTAGCCTGCTCAAGCTCCTTTTGGTTAAGCGGGGTGTTTACATAATCATTGGCGATTTCAAGCGTGTCCATTATATCCGCCTCGTTGGCGCCGTCGAACACCGGCGTGGCGACATTAAACCCCAGCGCCTTTGCAGCGAGGCTGAAAT
>CAZTVO010000024.1:0-15921 GCA_964617075.1 uncultured Jutongia sp. | reverse complement strand
GACGGCACTCCAAGGGGATTAAGCACAATATCTAACGGACGCCCGTTTGGAAGAAACGGCATATCCTCTACCGGAAGCACCCTTGAAACCACACCCTTGTTGCCGTGGCGCCCCGCCATCTTGTCCCCGACCTGTATCTTGCGCTTCTGCGCTATGCATATGCGAACCGACTCGTTCACGCCTGGCGGAAGCTCGTCTCCGTTATCCCTCGTAAAGACTTTCGCGTCAACAATTATTCCAAATTCGCCGTGAGGCACCTTAAGGGACGTGTCCCTTACCTCGCGCGCCTTTTCTCCGAAAATGGCCCTCAAAAGCCTCTCTTCCGCAGTAAGCTCCGTCTCTCCCTTTGGAGTAACCTTTCCAACCAGAATATCCCCGGCGCGCACCTCGGCGCCTATTCTTATAATTCCCCTCTCGTCAAGGTCTTTTAGCGCGTCTTCGCCAACTCCCGGCACGTCGCGCGTAATCTCTTCCGCCCCAAGCTTCGTATCCCTTGCCTCGGCCTCGTACTCGTTTATGTGTACGGACGTATATACGTCCTCCTGCACCAGCCTTTCGCTCAAAAGCACGGCGTCCTCGTAATTATACCCTTCCCACGTCATGAACCCTATGAGGGGGTTCTTTCCAAGGGCTATCTCGCCTCCGCATGTGGACGGCCCGTCCGCGATGACCTGTCCGGACTTCACCTCGTCCCCCTTGGAGACTATAGGCTTTTGGTTCATGCTCGTGCCCTGGTTGCTCCTTTGAAACTTCGCGAGCTTGTACGTATGGCGCGTTCCAGCGTCCGTCCTTATTATTATCTCGTTGGACGCCGCGCGCTCAACGGTTCCTCCCTCCTTTGCGACAACGCAGTTTCCAGAATCGACCGCCGCCTTCATCTCCATGCCCGTACCCACTACGGGAGCCTCGGTAATAAGCAGCGGCACGGCCTGGCGCTGCATGTTCGAACCCATCAAGGCCCTGTTCGCGTCGTCGTTTTCAAGGAACGGTATCATGGCCGTAGCCACCGAAAAAACCATTTTAGGAGATACGTCCATCAGGTCTATCTTCATCTTTTCAAACTCCGACGTCTCCTCCCTGTAGCGTCCGGAAACATTGTTCCTTACAAAATGGCCGTCCTCGTCAAGCTCCTCATTTGCCTGCGCAACCACATATTTATCCTCTTCGTCGGCGGAAAGATACACCACCTCGTCCGTAACGACGGGATTTTCCGGGTCGGACTTGTCAAGCTTGCGGTACGGCGCCTCTATAAATCCGTATTCGTTTATGCGCGCGTACGACGCAAGCGAATTTATAAGCCCTATGTTTGGTCCTTCCGGAGTTTCCACCGGACACATCCTCCCATAGTGCGTGTAATGTACGTCACGAACCTCGAAGCCCGCGCGGTCCCTTGACAGGCCTCCCGGTCCTAACGCCGAAAGCCTGCGCTTGTGGGTGAGCTCGCTTAGGGGATTGTTCTGATCCATAAACTGCGACAGCTGGCTGCTTCCAAAAAATTCCTTCACGGCCGCCGTCACCGGCTTTATATTTATAAGCGACTGTGCCGTGATTGTCGAAATGTCCTGCGTCGACATCCTTTCGCGCACGACCCTTTCCATTCTCGACAGGCCTATGCGGTACTGATTCTGCAAAAGCTCGCCTACGGCGCGTATTCGCCTGTTGCCAAGGTGGTCGATGTCGTCGTCGTTTCCTATGCCGCACTCAAGATGCATATTGTAATTTATAGACGCGAAAATGTCCTCTTTCGTGATATGCCTAGGCGTCAGCTCCTGCGCATTTAGCCTTACCGCCTCCTTTATGTCGTCCATGTCCTCGTTTTCGTCGAGAATCTGTCTAAGAAGCGGATAATACACCAATTCCGAAACGCCAAGCTCCTCCGGATCCGCCTCCGGAATATACGCCCTTATGTCGACCATGAGATTGGAAAGCACCTTTGCGGCCTTCCCTTCGTTTTCAACCGCTACGTACGCGACCGCGCTGTTTTGAAGTTCCGTAGCCATTTCTTCCGTAATGACGGATCCGGCCTCATATATTTCCCCGGTAAGCCGGTTTACCGCGTCCTGCGCAAGCTTAAAACCGACTATGCGGTTTTTAAAATGAAGCTTTTTGTTGAATTTGTACCTTCCGACCTTCGCGAGATCGTATCTTTTTGGATCAAAAAACATGCCGTTTAAAAGATTTTCGGCGCTGTCTATTGAAAGAGGCTCTCCGGGACGGAGCTTTTTATAAAGTTCGAGCAGACCCTCCTGGTAGCTGCCCGTCGTATCCTTTTCGATGCTTGCAAGAATTTTGGGCCCGTCGCCAAAAACCTCCTTTATCTGCTCGTTTGTTCCTAGGCCGAGCGCCCTTAAAAATACCGTAATGGGAACTTTTCTGTTCCTGTCCACGCGGACGTAGAATACGTCGTTAGAGTCCGTCTCATACTCCAGCCAGGCGCCGCGGTTTGGTATTACCGTGGCTGAATAAAGCTCCTTTCCGATTTTGTCGTGGTCGATGGCGTAGTATATGCCAGGCGAACGCACCAGCTGGCTTACGATGACGCGCTCCGCGCCATTTATGACAAAAGTGCCCGTAGCCGTCATCAGCGGCAGGTCGCCCATGAAAATCTCGTGTTCCTTTATCTCTTCCGTTTCCTTGTTGCGAAGCCTTACCTTTACCTTCAACGGCGCCGCATACGTCGCATCGCGTTCTTTGCATTGATCTATGTCATATTTGATCTCATCCCTGCAAAGCACAAAATCCGTGAACTCGAGGCTAAGATGGCCGCCAAAATCCGAAATGGGTGAAATGTCGCGAAACACCTCTTTTAAACCCTCTTCCAAAAACCACTTATAGGAGTTTGTCTGCACTTCTATCAGGTTTGGCATTTCAAGCACTTCGCTCTGGCGGGCGTAAGTCATCCTTACGCCGTTTCCGACCTTCATCGGACGTATTCTGTTTTTCTCCATCGATGTTTCACTCCTTATTTTTTAGAGCTCTTGCGGCATGACGGCTGTCATAGGCGGACATGGCATAATTTGCGGCGAGCTGTCAAAAATTTTATCTGTCATTTTAGGCAATAATAAATTATAAAATGTCTTTTCAATCGCTTCAAACTATGCTATAATATGTGATAGGATTTTATTTTATTGCATAGTCAGCCACAATAGCGTACTCCCTATCGTATCACCAAACCGTACGCGTGTCAAGGCTATGGGTGAAACGTTGTGAATATTTATTTTTTTGCGGACGCCGCCGGGTGCGCCCGCCTTTTTTATGGGAGGTTCTTATGGGGATTTTAGATATTGAAAAGACTTTGAATGAAATGACGCTTGAAGAAAAGGCCTCACTATGTTCGGGCGCCGATTTCTGGCATACAAAGGCCGTGGAAAGGCTTGGCCTGCCCGCGGCGGCGCTTTCGGACGGCCCGCATGGCCTAAGAAAACAGGAAGAGGCGTCCGACCATCTTGGCGCCGCGGAGAGCATAGAGGCGGTCTGCTTTCCAACCGCCTCCGCCATGGCATGCTCGTTTGACAGGGAGCTTATAAATAAAGTCGGCCGGGCTCTTGGCGAAGAGTGCCTGGCCGAAGGAGTGGACGTACTGCTTGGCCCGGGAATCAACATGAAACGCTCGCCGCTGTGCGGCCGAAATTTTGAATATTATTCCGAAGACCCCTATCTTGCGGGCGAGCTGGGCGCGGCCTTTGTAAACGGCATCCAAAGCATGGGGGTTGGAGCGAGCCTAAAACACTTTGCCGCAAACAACCAGGAATGGCGCAGAATGAGCATAGACGTAGAAATTGATGAAAGGACGCTTAGGGAAATCTACCTCGCGGCTTTTGAAAAAACTGTAAAAAAAGCCAAGCCATGGACCGTTATGTGCAGCTACAATAAGATAAACGGCGTCTACTCATGCGAAAACGGCTTCCTCCTAAACGAGACGCTGCGGGACGAATGGGGCTATGAAGGCCTCGTAATGACCGACTGGGGCGCGATGAACGACAGAGTCGAGGCGATAAAGGCAGGACTTGACCTGGAAATGCCCTCGAGCCACGGCGAAAACGACAAGCTGATAGTAAAAGCCGTTAAAAACGGCTCACTTTCCGAAAAGACGCTAAACAGCGCCGCGCGAAGGACGCTAAAGCTTGTGGATATGTGCGCCTCAAGCGCAAAAACTGACGCCTACGACAAGGAGGCGCACCACGCACTTGCCAAAGAGGCCGCGATAAATTCAGCCGTTCTTCTAAAAAACGATGGAGCGCTGCCTCTCTCACGCAATCAAAAACTGGCATTTATAGGCAAATTCGCGAAGACCCCGAGAATCCAGGGAGGCGGGTCAAGCCATATCAACTGCTATAAAACGGAAAGCGCGCTTGACGCCGTAAAAAAACTGTACGCGATGCTTACAAACTGCGAAGTGACATACGCCCAGGGCTACGTCACGGAAAACGACGAGACCGACGACGATCTTATGTCGGAAGCCGTCGCCGCGGCGGCGGCCGCGGACACCGCCGTAATATTTGCGGGGCTGCCTGATTCGTTTGAAAGCGAGGGGTACGACCGTACGCATCTGGACATGCCTAGAAATCAGAATCTTCTTATCGAAGAAATTTTAAAGGTTCAACCAAATGTCGTAGTAGTCCTGCACAACGGCGCTCCCGTTTCCATGCCTTGGCTTGACAAGGTAAATGCCGTACTTGAAATGTACCTTGCCGGACAGGCAAGCGGGGCGGCTGCCGTAGACCTGCTTTTTGGCAACGCGAACCCGTCAGGGAAGCTCGCGGAAACATTTCCGCTGCGCCTGGAGGATAATCCTTCATTCATCAATTTTCCGGGAAGCCGCAAAACAGTACGGTACGGCGAAGGAGTCTTTATAGGATACCGCTACTACGACAAAAAGAAAATGGACGTGCTGTTTCCATTCGGCCATGGACTAAGCTATACTTCCTTCAAATACAGCAACTTGAAGATGGAGGTAAACGGGGAGCTATACAACATCGGCGGCGAAATAAAGGCCCGCGACTCCGATGAATTCAAGGTCTACGTCGACGTGGAAAATGTCGGAGCCGTCGCGGGTTTTGAAACAGTCCAACTCTACGTCAAAAACTTCATAGGATTAGAGAACCGCCCTGAAAAAGAACTGAAAAATTTTGAGAAAATATATCTTGAGCCTGGAGAAACTAAAACTATATGTATGACGCTTGACTACCGCTCATTCGCGTACTACAGCGTGGCGGCGGGCGGATGGCTGGCGGAATCAGGCCTTTATTCCGTGCTCGTTGGCGCCTCATCGCGCGACATAAGGCTAAGCTGCGGCGTATTTATCAAGTCTACGAAAAACATCCCTTTTCACGTGGACGAAACAACCACATGCCGTGACGTCGAACTGTTCGCGAAAGACTCCTCTCCTCTTGACGCGGTGCTTGCCAAAAGCGGACTCGCGCAAAACATAGACGCCGCGGGCGGCAATTCGCTCGGCGAAAATACGTCTGAAACGTTAAAGGAAATCTACGCCGAAACACCTATCCATTCTATTCTCTCATTCAGCAAAGAGAGCCTGACGCGCGAAGACGTCTCGGACGCCATTGAAAAACTCAACAAAGCCTAAAACGGCTAATCCGCATCCGCCGCTATCCGCCTCGCGACATGCACGCCGCTGGCGGATGCGTGCGAAAGCGAATGCGTCACCCCGCTGCAGTCTCCTATTACATACAGCCCCTTCAGCCTGGTTTCAAGGTTCTCATCGATTTCAACTTCCATATTGTAGAATTTGACCTCGACTCCGTACAGAAGCGTGTCGTCATTTGCGGTTCCCGGCGCTATTTTGTCAAGGGCGTATATCATTTCGATTATGCCGTCAAGCACGCGCTTTGGCATGACAAGGCTTAAATCACCCGGAGTCGCCGAAAGTGTCGGAGTTATAAATCCTTCCGAAATGCGTTTCTGATTGCTCCTTCTGCCGCGGGTCAGATCGCCGAAGCGCTGGACAAGCACTCCTCCGCCAAGCATATTTGAAAGCCTTGCAATGCTTTCCCCATAGCCGTTGCTGTCGCTAAACGGCTCCGAAAAATGCTTTGAAACGAGCAGCGCAAAATTTGTATTGTCCGTGTGTTTTTCCGGATCCTCGTAGCTGTGCCCGTTCACGGTTATTATCCCGTTCGTATTTTCGCTCACAACAACTCCATGCGGATTCATGCAGAAAGTGCGGACCAGATCCTCAAATTTTGCCGTCCTATAAACGATTTTCCCCTCATAAAGCTCGTCGGTCAGGTGTTCAAAAACCTCAGCCGGGATCTCAACCCTCACGCCTATGTCGACGCGGTTGGATCTGGTAGGTATTGAAAGGTCTGAGCACACCTCCTCCATCCATTTGCTGCCGCTTCTTCCAGCTGAGACGACGCATTTTTTGCATCTATACCGGCCATTTTTTGTCGACAGCGCGTATTCGCCATCCTCGCTAAATATCCGCTCTACGGGAGTATCAAAATAAAAATCCACTTTGTCTTTTAATATGCCGTACAAATTCTTCAGCACGATATAATTTATGTCGGTTCCAAGATGACGTACCGACGCGTCAAGAAGATGCAGCCCATTTTGAATGCAAATCTTCTTAAATTTGGTGTTGACGGTGGAATAAAGTTTCGTTCCCGCGCCGCCCATCTCCAAGTTTATGCCGTCCACGTAGCGCATAAGCTCAAGCGCCTCTTCCGTGCCAATATACTTGTAAAGCGTGCCTCCAAATTGATTTGTTATATTGTATTTTCCATCCGAAAACGCGCCCGCGCCGCCAAATCCGTTCATAATGGAGCATGTCGCGCAGTGCGCGCACTCCTTGACGCCGTTTGATCCTATTGGGCATTTCCTTTCTTCCAGACGATGGCCCGCCTCAAACACGGCTATCTTCAATTTTGGATTGAGCCTGGCAAGTTCATATGACGCGTATATTCCGCCCGGTCCCGCGCCGACTATTATAACATCGTAATCCATACTTAAAAATCCTTTCCCTGCATACTTATGGGACGCCATATGCGGCGCGCCAAGCGTCGCATATGTATTTTACAATAACTTATGGCAAATTAACAGCGCCGCGGGATTAAAAAAGAGCGCGTTACTGCGCCAACCGGTCATTTATTTGCGCGGCGCCGGACTTTGTATTATAATTGTGGCGTCGCTTTCCATGACAAAAGCCATTTTGTCTGCAAAGCCGCCGGATGCGGCGGCGAAATGGAGATTCATATGAAAAAAATCGTATTGACCGGCGGGGGAACGGCGGGGCATGTCACGCCAAATATGGCGCTGGCGCCGGAACTTAGGAAAAACGGATTCGAACTGCACTACATAGGCTCGTATGACGGCATAGAAAAAAAACTGATAGAAAAGGCCGGCATCCCCTACTACGGCATTTCAAGCGGAAAACTTAGAAGGTACGCCGACATTAAAAACTTAAGCGATCCTTTCAGAGTCATAAAAGGATTTGCGCAGGCGCGCGCCATACTTGGAAACATACGGCCCGACGCGGTATTTTCCAAGGGCGGCTTCGTATCAGTGCCTGTGGTGCTTGCGGCGAAGACGCGCGGCATACCGTGCGTCATACATGAATCTGACATAACTCCCGGCCTTGCCAATAAGATATGCATGCCATGCGCCGCGAGGATATGCGTAAACTTCCCCGAAACGCTTGACAGCGTGCCCGCGAACAAAGCCGTCCTTACCGGCACCCCGATCAGAAAAGAGCTGTTTTTAGGCGACAGGGACGCCGGGCTGGCCTTTTGCGGCTTTAACAGTTCAAAGCCCGTAATACTCGCCGTGGGAGGGAGCCTTGGAGCCGCGGCCGTAAACAGCGCGATAAGGGACATACTGCCAAGCATTCTTGAAAAGTATCAGCTTATACACCTTTGCGGAAAAGGCAAGCTCGACGAGTCGCTTTCCGGAATAGACGGATACGCGCAGTTTGAGTATATCCAAGAAGAGCTGCCCGACCTAATGGCGGCCGCGGACGTTGTGGTATCGCGCGCGGGCGCGAACTCCATATGCGAAATATTGGCGCTTCGCAAGCCGAACGTTCTTATCCCGCTGTCGGCAAAAGCAAGCCGCGGAGACCAGATTTTAAACGCCGCCTCTTTTGAAAAGCAGGGCTACAGCATAGTGCTGCAGGAAGAGGACGCACACGGAACAGAACTGTTAAACGCTATAAACAGGGCATATGAAGACAGAGAAGCCTACACCGCCGCCATGATGAAAAGCAGGCTAAACAATTCTATTGAAAAAATAGTCGGCCTTATAAAAGAGGCGGTGAAAAAAAACGACAGGCAAAAGGAACCAAAAAAATGAATATCCCAAACGATCCTTTAATGCTTTTAAGCCTTGTAAATACCAAACTGCGCGACTTCTATCCGTCGCTTGACGAAATGTGCAAAGATCTAAACCTTGACAAGGACTTGATTGCAGACAAACTGGCGGATGTCGGCTTTAAATACGACGAAAAATATAATAAGTTTGTATAGCTCCGTTCGAGAATATATTCGCAAAAAAAGCCGTCGGAGGCGATTATCGCCCCCAACGGCTTTTGCCGCGTCTATAGCGTCGCTACGCTTCCCGCGGCGTCGCGCGACACCCACATGGACATCCCAGGCCCATGGTTTCCAAAAGGCCTTACGTGAAAGCCAAAACGCTTGTAAAAGCTTTCCCTGCCGTACGCGGCCATCAGACTGATCATTACGGTTTCGCCGTCGTGAACGTCTTTTTTTACGTAATCAAGCGCCCTGCCGATAAGCTCGGTTCCAATATGCCTTCCCTGATATTCGGGAAGGACGATAACGTCGGTAATAAAATACGTGTACCCCCCATCGCTTACGATGCGTACCATGCCAACGGGCCTGTCCCGACACACCGCGGCGCAAAGGTAGAACGAATTGCTTAAAGCTATGGCCGCTCGCTTCTCGGTCACCTTTATCCAGCTTACGGCCTTGCGCAGCGCGTTGTAGTCTTTAACCGATATGCTGTTGGCATACGCCACTTCCTCGCGCAGGAAATCCTCCATATGCAATCTTCCTTCATGCGATCGGCCCTAAGATCGTCTTTTCCTCACAAAACGGGCTTATAGTTTAAAGAATTTAATGCTTTCCTTAAGCTCTTCAGACAAGGCGTTTAAATCGCTTGCAGAGCCTGATAAAAGATTTATCGTGGCATTAAGCTCCTCCATAGACGCGGTCGTCTGCTGCGTAGCGGCCGCATTCTCCTCGGAAATAGTGGAAAGGCTTGAAATAGTGTCCTCTACCCCTATTCTTTCGTTGTCGCAGGCTCCGGTCTTGTCCTTAATGCCCTCGGTTTCGTCATGCGACTTGTCTATGCCTGAGTACACATTTGAAAACTGCTTTCTCGTCTGATTGAACTTTTCCTGCTGCTGTCTAACAATTGAACGCACCTCATCCATGACTTTTACGGTATTTTCAGCGTCGTCCAAAAGAACTTTTATCGTCTCGGCTATGCTGTTGGCGGATTCATTGGACTGCTCCGCAAGCTTTTGAATCTGGCTTGCGACGACCGCGAAGCCGCGTCCCTGTTCGCCCGCCCTGGCCGCCTCGATAGAGGCGTTAAGCGACAAAAGGTTGGTCTCTTCCGCAATGGACGTAATAAGCTGTATCGCCTCGCTTATCTTGCTTGCGGACTCATTCGTCGCGTTGACCTTTTCATCTATTCTTTCAATCGCGTCTATCGTAGCGTCATTTGACGCGGCAAGCTCCTTGACTATGACCATGGCGTCGTCGCCATTGTTCTTCATGTCACTGGAAATGTTGTCTAGGGAGCCGACGGACGTTACGATTTTTCCTATCATGTCTCCCATGTTGTTAATTCTTGCCGACGCGGACTCAATCTCTTCAGCCTGCGAAACAGCGCCTTTTGAAATGTCCTCGACGGCATGGGCAATCTCGTCTGCGGTCGCGCTTGTAGTTGCCGCCACGCTGCTTAATTCGTCGCTTGACTTCGCAAGCGTCTCGATGGAACTTACAATGCCCCCTATTACCTCCGACAGCCTGTTCTTTAAATGTTCCGTGCCCCTAAGCATATCTCCAAGCTCGTCGTTCCTTTTTAAGCTCTTTTCATCCATCGATACATTTAAGTTGCCCGCGGCGAGCGCCGAAACAGCCTGCTCAGTGTCTTTTACCCCCTTGCGTATCTGACCCGCTACAACTACAATGGCCGCCACCGACAAAATGGATACGATAATCACGGCAATCGAAACCCTGATAACACGCGCTTTTACATAACTTTCCACGCTGGCCGACGGCTGGCCGGCAAAAAACATGCCAACAATCGATCCATCCGAATTTTTCATTGGAATGTAGCATGCGTAAAACGGCTCCTCGTTTATAACAAGATCCTTAACCTCGACCGTCTCGCCATTCTTTACCACCCTCTTGTACACATCAGGATCGGACTGGGTCCCTACTATGCGCTTGCCCGTCTCAGGGCTTATAAGCGTCGTCGCGTATCTTGTGTCGTTGTAGAATAAAGTAACTTCCCTGGAAGTCCCTTCAACGAAGCTGTCGATCAGATCTTCTCCCGCCGTTATGTCGGTATTGCCCTTATAAAGTTCGTCGCCTTGAACACTGTAGTCGCCCGGATCCAAGGCGTCGAATGCCGCGCCGACGCTGATTGCCACGCCACGCAACCCCTGAAGCACTTCCGTCTGCATGCCCTCTCTGATACTTGAGATTCCCACCGTCGCCAGAACCGCCGCCATGACAAGCGTGGGAATCAGCGCCAGGCACGCTATCTTTCCTGACAGCGAGAACCTGATCTGCTTTTTTGTTTTTTTCGTTGTTTCTTCCATAAATTAGCATTTCCTCTCTTTTTTATTTCGCAGGCTCTTTTGGCCAGGCGTCACGTCTTAAAATACATGGCACAAGAAAACTAGGCGCTCTTTATAACCTTAATCCATCCTTCAGGCGCTTCTATCCTGCCCATCTGTATGCCGGTCAGCGTGTCATAAAGCTTTTTCGTAACAGGTCCCATGTCATCCATGCCCGATGGCAGGCATATCTCCCTGCCATGGTCATTTATCTTTCCTACGGGAGAAATGACGGCCGCGGTGCCGCAAAGCCCGCATTCCGCAAAATCGTCCAGCTCATCCAAATATACTTCCCTCTCCTCAACATCAAGACCAAGATATTCTCTAGCAACCGTCATGAGGGAGCGGCGCGTGATTGAAGGCAGTATGCTGTCCGACTTTGGCGTAACTATTTTTTTATCCTTAGTCACGAAAATAAAATTGGCGCCTCCGGTCTCTTCCACCTTTCTGCGCGTGGCGGGATCAAGGTACATATTCTCGTCAAATCCCTGCCTGTGGGCGTCCACGATTACGTGGAGGCTCATCGCGTAATTAAGTCCGGCCTTTATGTCGCCCGTTCCATGGGGAGCCGCCCTGTCGAAATCGCTCACCCTTATGGTTATGGGCTTTGCCCCTCCTTTAAAGTAGGGCCCGACCGGAGTGCAAAAGACCCTGAACTGGTATTCTTCGGCAGGCTTTACGCCAATTACGGCGTCGCTTCCAAACATGTACGGCCTTATATAAAGGGTCGCGCCCGATCCATATGGCGGCACATAGTCGATATTTGCCTCCACGGTCCTAACCACCGCGTCGATAAACCGATCCTTTGGAAATTGCGGCATCTCAAGGCGCTTCGCGGAATCCCTAAGCCTTTCCGCGTTCAAATCGGGACGGAAGCAGACAATGCTGCCGTCCTCGGCCGTATACGCCTTCAAGCCCTCAAAAACGGTCTGCGCGTACTGCAGGACACAGGCGCATTCGCTGATCGCGACCATGTCGTCCTCAATCAGGCCGCCCTCATCCCACGCGCCGTCTTTGAAATTCGATACGTACCTTTTATCGGTTTTAATATATGAAAATCCTAGATTGCTCCAATCAATGTCTTCTTTTGCCATAACAGCCCTCATTTCTGCGCCGCTTTCCAAACATATTGCCGTCCATGCCCCCTAGCGGCGCAAAAGACGCATGGAAGCTCTCATCAAGTCAATCGCCTTCAAGCATGGCGATTCTTCTGACGTGACGCTCGTCGTTTGAAAACTGCGATTCTAAAAAAATATCCACAATTTTTAACGCGAGGCCCGGGCCTATCACTCTCGCCCCCATGGCAAGCACGTTCGCGTCATTGTGCTCCCTGGCCGCCTGCGCGCTGAACGCGTCGTGACAGAGCGCGGCGCGTATCCCCTTTATTTTATTGGCGGCGATTGATATTCCTATGCCTGTCCCGCATATCAATATACCCTTCCCGCATTCTCCCGAAATAATGGCGTCCGCCACTTTTTTCGCGTAAACGGGATAATCGCACGGCTTGTCGTCGTACGTGCCGCAGTCCTTAAAATCCAAGCCTTTTTTCGTCAAATGATCCATAACTTCGCGTTTTAAGGCAAATCCTCCGTGGTCGCAGCCAATAGCTATCATTTTCACGCACCTCCATCGTCATGATAATCCGCCTCTATCCTGATAATTGTCCTTTCAACCTTTTCCAAAAGTTCTTCAAAAAAGCTCTCATATCGGCCGTCATCCGCGCCCATCGGATTGACGACATCGGCGTCCTCTCCTATAAATTCCCCTATTGTATATAAATTGCGGCCTATGCCGAAATCTTCCATAAGCCTTACTTTTTCGCTTAAGGTCATCGTAAGAACAAGCGCGTCCGGTGTAACATCCCCGGCTTCAAACTGCCTGGAGTGCCCATGGCCGCTTAAAGCCATCCTGCGGCTGCCAAGAAAAGCGTTTACCTTAGGGCTTATGGGCTCGGAAAAAAGGACTACCACGCCGCGCGAAACGGCGCCGGGAAACCACGCGGGAGCAAGCTCTTTATATGCCGCCTCCGCGAACGGAGAACACAGCGTATTTGTCATACAGATAAAAACCACTTTGTCGTAACGCATCGCAAGGCTCCTTTCTTCGCGGGCAGGCGCGGGCAAGCCGCGCAAAATAAAATCTTTAGACGCGAATCATATTGTAGGCGGCGGCCTTTAACAGCCTGTTCATTATCGCCGCGCCATACTTGTCGTCCTCGAAGCTCTCGCTGTATATGTATTCCGCTCCAATTTCATCCATTTCCCTAAGCACTTTATAAAGCCCCGAGGCAATGGAACCTTCTTCTTTTCTCGATCCCGCGGCCCTCACTATGCCGCAGACATACCTGTTTTTTGTCTCTTCCGCGGCAATTACGGCCGCCTTTTTCCCACAGGATTCCTTTTCTTTTACAAGACTGTTTATTTTAGCAGCCGCCTCGTCCGCGTCACCGGCTACTATAAAAAGTTCTCCCTTTGGCGCGTAATGACGATATTTCATGCCGGGAGCCTTAGGCTTCATGCCCTCCTTTGGCCGCGCTCCCGCAGCCAAAGGATCGACTTTTATCTTCCCCGCTATCTCTTCAATCATGCCGGACGTAATGCATCCCGGACGCAATATGACGGGCGTCCCCGCGCTTAAATCCACTATGGTCGACTCCAGCCCGCATTCCGCGGCTCCCCCGTCGACTATCATGTCAATCCTGCCGCTCAAGTCTTTAGCGACGTGCTCCGCCCTCGTGGGGCTTGGACGGCCGGAGATATTGGCGCTCGGAGCGGCGACACAGCCGCACGAGTTTCTTATGAGGCTTAGCGCTATCTGGCTGCGCGGCATCCTCACCGCAACCGTGTCAAGCCCGCCGGTAACGGAATCCGGCACGCATCCCCTCTTTTTTAAAATCATCGTAAGAGGCCCCGGCCAAAAATTCTTCGCAAGCCTCACTGCGACGTCGGGAATCTTGTCCGCGACATTTTCAAGGCCGTCCATATCGGATATATGCACTATCAGCGGATTGTCCGACGGCCGCCCCTTCGCCTCGTATATCTTCCGGCACGCCAAAGGATCCAAGGCGTTTGCGCCGAGCCCATACACGGTTTCAGTGGGGAAGGCGACAAGCCCTCCGCTTCTTAAAATCTCGCACGCTTCGCGCAGCTGCGCGTCGTCGAACGCGTCTGGATCAATTTTAAGCACGACAGTCTTCATTCTATAAAATCTCCATGCGCCGCTCCGGAACCGGCGCATGCCGCCCTAGCCGCCGTATTTTGCGATTACGTCCCATATGGACGGCGTTTCAAGCCCTAGCTTCCAGAATGCCATGCCGGCGGCATCCGTCTCGGAAACGGCCTTCATTTTCAGATCGAGCGATTTGGAATTTTCTATCCATGCCCTGCGCAAAACCTTTCCCTCGTTAAACTCAACGTAGTCTAGTCCCGCCTCTTCGTCCCATACGGCGTCGACTCCCGAATCCTTAGCAAAGGCTTCGGCATATTCCATCGAGCAGGCCTCGGATGAAATTGACGACTTCCCATTTTCAGTCTTCTCCGTCCATATCCTGGAGTAAAATGGGAGCGCTATGATGGTCTGGCTCGGCGGCGCCTGCTTTATGGCATTGGCCGCTGCGTCCTTCACAAAGCCCAGAGACGCGACTGGCCCCGCGGCGTCGGAGCCCGCAAAATATTCGTCATACGCCATTATTATGACATAGTCGGCCACCTTCGCCTGCTCTTCTATATCGTAATACTGCGTATATTCCGTCGGGACGTAGTTATCTATTGACAAAACGATTCCGTTGCTGCGGCACATTATCCCAAGTTCCCGCACGAACTGGATGAAATCCTCCCCGTTTTCCTTCTTTACATTCTCAAAATCTATATTTATTCCGTCAAGGCTGTACCTGATTGCCTCCGCGATAAGGTTTTTAGCGAGACGCTGCCTCTTTGACGTCGCCTCTAAAACATTGCCTATCTTCATGCCCGGATCGAAATCGTCGCAAAGCGCCCATACCTGAACGCCCGAGGCGTGGGCGCGTTCCACGTATGAGTAATCCGCGATGGACGATATGCCGCCAGAGTCGTCTGCCGTCTTAAACCATGTAGGGGACACCACGTCCACTCCCTTTGCGGCGGAAATCTTGTCGGCAAGCTCTCCGTTCGCGGACGCGTTAGTCACCTGGTGCCACGCGAGGCTGATTTTTTCATCAAAAAGAATGTGCGTATAGCTCTCCTCTTCAAAGTCCGTCTTTAATGCGCTCTTAACCTTTTTTCCAATCTTCTTCGACTGGACGTAGCCCGTAACGCCGTCCTTAGACATCACCTTTAAAAACCCGTCGGAGGAGGAATCCTGTTCAAGCTCCAGAAGCTTCTCCCCCTCTTCTATATCGCGCAGAATGGCGCTTTTTATGCTTGCGCCGTACCTAAGCTTCGTGGACTTTTTAGCAAACGCGTAGCTAAAATCCTCGCCGTATACGTAGTCTATGACAACGCGATCCGGATTGTCATATTTTTTATAGTCGAGAGCCGTATGCTCCTTTATATAGTCGAGGGCGATGTATACGGAGCCGTCCTTAACCTTTACAATAATGTAGTCCTTTTCCTCCCTGGCCTTGTTTACCAGACAGACGCTGCTGTTTACTTCCGCGGATATGACGGCGGAGGGGGTGGTGTACAAAAGCTTGTTTTCCACGTCGTCCCAGTAGAACCTGCTGTTTAAAACGTCTTTGACGACGCCCGCCTCAATGTAGGCCCGCCCGTCCTCATACAGGCCGGGGACGTCGCTTGCCTTGTCCTGCAGTATGACCTTTAGTCCGCCCTGCCCAACGTCAAAATAGTCGTAGAGGGACATGCGCTCCCTGCTTGGCATATTTTTTTTTATCGCCAAAGCGACAACCGCCGCAAGCGCCACAAACGCCGCCGCGGCAGCGACGGAAATCGCCGCCTTTTTCTTCGCGTTGTCCATAATAAAGCTTCACCCCACAAACATGACGTAGTATATCACATTATCAAAAAAAGGGCAATAAAAAAAGGCCGCCGCGCCTTGATGCGTATAAACCACAAGTGATAATGTCTCAATAAACCACAAGAGAAAATGTCTCAGCA
>CAZTVO010000023.1:0-22231 GCA_964617075.1 uncultured Jutongia sp. | reverse complement strand
TGCCTGTCCTGGGGCATTTTAGATATTGAATTATAAATAAAATTGTGATACTATTTGCAGGTGATTAGTTACTTTTATAGTAAATGATGGCTGTATCTGCCTTTTTCATAGAAAGCAGATGTGATGAAGATACGAATAAGGGGGACCGTTTGGATATGAAGATGCTAAAGAAAATTTTTCCCGCAGTTTCGATTGCAGTGTTTGCGTCATTGGCAAGACCGGCTATTTCTATGGCGTCGGAGGCCGGAGCGGCGCAGGAGTTTGGAAGCAGCCTTCCTCTCTGGTACTGCGTTCCCTTTGCCGGAATGCTGCTTTGCATAGCGATATGTCCGCTTGTTGCCGGCGAGTTTTGGGAAAAGTACAAGCCGCTTGTCGTGCTGTTCTGGTCGTTGGCATTTCTGATACCTTTTGCCATCAATTATGGCGGGGGCGAGACGGTCAAGGAGCTTTTGGAAGTGCTGTGCGGCGACTATATCACTTTTATAGTGCTGCTGTTCGGCCTGTTTTGCGTCTCGGGCAATATATCTTTGGAAGGTGATTTGATTGGATCACCCAGGGTCAATCTTGTAATGCTTTTCATAGGCACGCTGCTTTCAAGCTGGATAGGCACGACGGGCGCCAGCATGCTTATGATACGTCCGCTCATACGCGCAAACAGCTGGCGTAAGAGAAAGGTGCAGATAGTCATATTTTTCATATTCCTTGTTTCCAATATAGGAGGGTGTCTCACGCCTGTTGGCGATCCCCCGCTGCTTATGGGATTTACGAACGGGATTGACTTTTTCTGGAGCCTTAAGCTTTTGCCGATACTGCTTCTTAATACAGCGCTGCTGCTTTTGCTCTTCTTCATAATAGACAGCAGGGCATATAGAAAGGACATAGCCGAGGGACACAGGCCGGAGGTCTTTGGATATAAGAGGCCTCTTCGTCTGGCGGGAGCGCATAATATAATTTTTTTGGTGATTATAGTTGTTGCGGTGATTTTAAGCGGCGTGCTTCCGAAGCATTTCGAGTTTTTCGCGAGAAGCATACATATATTTAAGGGCGTGGGATTTCAATACGCTTCCGTGCTTGAGGTGGCGCTTATACTCCTGTCGGCGTTTCTTTCATACAGGTTTACGGATAAGGAGGTAAGGACAAACAACCACTTTACCTGGGACGCAATAAAGGAAGTTGCGGTGCTGTTCATCGGAATATTTATAACGATGATACCCGCGCTTCTCATACTTAGGGCAAAGGGAGGGGAGCTTGGGCTTGACAAGCCATGGCAGTTCTTCTGGATAACCGGAATTCTGTCAAGCTTTTTGGACAATACTCCGACTTATCTTGTATTTTTTAAGACGGCAGTCGCTCTTGGTTTTACGCAGGGCATAAAGGTTGTAGGAGGATACGTGCCTGAGCTTATACTTATGGCCGTGTCGTGCGGCGCGGTATTTATGGGCGCCAATACGTACATAGGAAACGCGCCGAATTTCATGGTTCGTTCCATTGCGGAAGAAAACGGAATAAGAATGCCGTCGTTCTTTGGATATATGTTATGGTCGTTGAGCTGCCTCATTCCGATATTTTTACTGGATACGCTTCTTTTTTTCGTATTAAACGTTATGAGGATATGACGGCGGGAAAAAGTAAAATACGGCCGCTTTGTCATTTGGGCGGCATGGCCGATGTGGACGGAAAATGCCGGCTTTGCATTCTGCGGCATTTTCCGTTTTTTGCTTGATGGAGGAAATTTCGCATGATATTTGACACGCATGCCCATTATTGCGATGAAAGGTTTAATGACGACAGGGATGAGATTTTATCGTCAATGCGCGAAAATGGCGTTGGAAATATAGTAGAGGTGGGCGACGGGGTTGACTCGTCAAAGGACGCCGTAATACTTTCAAAAAAATACGATTTTGTCTACGCGGCCGTCGGCGCGCATCCAGATAAGGCGGCGGACATGGACGAGTCGGATGTGACGCGGCTTTTAAGCCTCGCGTCGAACGAAAAAGTTGTTGCAATAGGAGAGATTGGACTTGACTATCATTGTGGCAGGGAGAGCGTCGACGCGCAGAAAAGATTGTTCGCGCTTCAGATTGAGCTGGCAAAAAAGAAAAATCTCCCCATAATAGTTCACAGCAGAGACGCGGCGCAAGACACGATAAGGATTATGACGGAGCATGGCGCGGACAAGATAGGAGGAGTAATGCATTGTTTTTCCTATAGCGCTCAAATGGCAAGAGACTGCATTAAAATGGGTTTTTTTATCGGAATAGGCGGCGTAGTAACGTTTAAAAACGCAAAAAAACTTGTAAATGTTGTAAAAGAGATTCCTCTTGAAGCAATAGTACTTGAAACGGATTCGCCGTATCTTGCGCCGGAACCAAACAGGGGCGCCAGGAACAGCTCCGTCTATTTAAAGCAGGTCGCCAAGAAGATAGCGCAGATTAAAGGAATTTCTTACGACGACGTGGTTGACGCTACGGAAAAAAACGCGGGAAAGCTATATGGGATCGACTCTTTATAAAATATTTGGGAGGACGCCATGCCGGTTCTTGGGATTGCGCAGAACACCTTAAGCATTTTAAAAAAATATGATTTCAAGGCTCAAAAAAAATTTGGACAAAATTTTTTGACGGACAAGCGGATATTGGAAAAAATAATCAGGACGGCGGAGATAACGAAAGACGATTTTGTTATTGAGATTGGACCGGGCATTGGAACATTGACGCAATACCTTTGCGAGAACGCTGGATATGTAGCCGCCATAGAGATTGACGGCAGGCTTATGCCAATTCTTTCTGAAACACTAAAGAAGTACGACAACAAGCGGCTGCTTAATGGGGACGCGCTCAAGCTTGATATAGGAAAAATAGCCGCCGAGGAAAGCGGCGAAAAAAAAATCAAAGTGGTCGCGAACCTGCCGTATTACATAACGACTCCAATCATAATGAAGCTTTTTGAGGAGGGACCGTTTTTTGAAAGCATTACGGTAATGGTGCAAAAAGAAGTGGCGGAAAGAATGAGGGCAAAGCCAGGAACTAAAGAGTACGGTGCCTTGTCGCTTGCCGTTCAATTTTACTCAGAGGCGATTCTTGCCGCAAATGTTTCCGCGAACTGTTTTATACCAAGGCCCGGCGTCGATTCGGCCCTGATGCATCTTGTCAGGCGTAAAGTTTTTCCTGTTAAAACGGCCGACGAAAAGTTCATGTTCAAGCTTATACGCGCGTCGTTTAACCAGCGCAGAAAGACGCTGCAAAACGGAATTTCAAATGAGAAAAGCCTTAATATAAGCAAAAGAGATGCCGAAGCGGCAATAGTGGAGATGGGGCTTGACAAAAATGTCCGCGGCGAAGCGCTGAGCCTGGAGCAGTTTGCGGAGCTTAGCAGCATTTTATGCGGATTTAAGGGGGATTACGCCATTGGATGTGAGGGAAAAAATTGAGGCGCTGCGGGATAGGATGCGCGCGACGGGGACGGACGCGTATTACATTTCGACAAGCGATTTTCACTGCTCCGAGTATTTGGGGGATTATTTTAAGTGCGTGGAATTTATGACCGGTTTTGACGGTTCCGCGGGCGAGGCGGTAATAACAATGAGCGACGCCGGACTTTGGACAGACGGCAGATATTTCATTCAGGCCGCGGCGCAGCTTGAGGGAACCGGAATAAAATTGTACAAGTCGGGCATGGACGGCGTCTTAAGGGCGGATGAATATATAAAAGAAAATCTAAAAAAAGGGCAGACCCTTGGATGCGATGGAAGGACGGTATCCGCGGAGTGGGCGCAGAATATGGAGAAAAGTTTTGAAATATCCGGCGCCATCCTAAACGGCGGCCTTGATCTTATCGGAGATATATGGGAAGACAGGCCAAAGCTTGAATTTGGGCCCGCGATGCTTTTGGACGCGTCATATGCGGGAGAGACGAGGGAAAAAAAGATTGAAAAGCTTAAAGGTTTTATGAATAAATACAGGGCGGACTTCATTGTGCTGACCTCGCTTGATGAAATCGCGTGGCTTCTCAATATCCGCGGCTGCGACATACATTGCAATCCGGTCGTCATGTCGTATCTTGCGGCGCACAATGACAAATTGCTGCTTTTCGCGGATAAAGGCGCGTTTGCTGGCAAGGCCGCGCAGGAGCTGGCGAAAGCGGGGGTTTACTTTAGAGATTATGACGGCATATATGAATTTTTAAGGAGCGTGCCCTCCGAAAGCAGGGTTATTCTCGACAAGAATACGGCAAACAGCGCGATAGCCGACAGCGTTCAGGCCGGTGCCAAAATTTTGGATATGGCAAGCCCCGTCATTTTTTGGAAGGCGGTTAAAAACGAGGTTGAAATAAAAAATATAAAACAGGCACATATAAAGGACGGAGCGGCGGTTGTCAAGTTTATATACTGGCTTAAAAAGAACGCGGGAAAAATCGACATAACGGAGCTTGGCGCCATCGAAAGGCTTGAAAAACTTAGGAGCGAAAACCCGGGTTACATGGGGCCCAGTTTTGACGCCATAGCGGCGTATGGCGGACACGGAGCAATAGTGCATTACAGTCCAACAAAAGAAACAGACGCAAAGATAGAACCCGGAGGACTGCTTTTGATGGATACCGGCGGCCATTACATTAACGGGACGACAGACGTTACAAGGACAATATTGATAGGGGACGATGCCACGCGGGAGCAGAAGAAATTCTATACTGCCGTCTTAAGGGGATGTTTAAATCTTGCCGGCGCAAAGTTTATGCACGGATGCGCGGGTGTTTCCCTTGATATACTGGCGAGAAAGCCGTTGTGGGACATGGGATGCGACTACAGGCATGGAACGGGGCATGGCGTGGGATATTTTTTGAACGTGCACGAGCCGCCGAACGCGTTTAGATTTAGCGTATCGAAAAAAGCGGGGCGCGACGCCGTCTTGGAGGCCGGCATGGTGACGTCGGACGAGCCGGGAATATATTTTGAAGGCAGATACGGCATACGTCTTGAAAACCTGATATTATGCGTAAAACGCGAAAAAACGGAGTTCGGCCAGTTCATGGGTTTTGAGCATCTTACTTTCGTTCCATTCGACAGAAATCTTATTGACGTCAGCCTGATGAATGAAGAAGAGAAAGGGCTTTTAAACGGGTACCATAAACAGGTATACGAAAAAATATCGCCGTTTCTTACGTTCGAGGAGAGAAGATGGCTTGAACGCGAATGCGGCGAAATACATTAGACGCCGCGGCTGTACGCGCTTTTTTGGGAGCTTTTAGGAAGCCTCTCCCCGTTTGGGCCCGCGTTTTGCCCTCGCGCCCAGCACCGGGAAGAGCTTATAAATTACAATATAGTAAAAAATGTAAAGCGCCGCCGCGCACGCGAGGTCGATGAAGGAATGCTGCTTTAAAAAAAGGGTAGAGAGGCATATAAGCACGCACGCCGCGAGGGAACAGCCTTTGACGACGCGCCTCTCCCTAAAATAATGGCTTTTAGCTATTCCTACATGCATCGCTATGGAATTATATACATGTATGCTTGGGCAGACGTTGGTGTCGGTGTCCGCGGCGTACAATATGGATATTACGCGCGTAAACACGTTATTTCTTTCGAAGGATTTGGGCCGCATATCCTGCGCGTTTGGAAATACAGTATATATTATGAGGCACGTTGTCATCCCCAAAAGCAGCGCCGCGGCCAGCCTGTAAAAGTCGTCTATGTGGTCCGTCTGAAAAAATAGGAATAAAGACCCAACGGCAATATAGACAAACCAGAACAGATAAGGAATGATAAAGATTTCGCAAAAAGGGATGAAGTCGTCAAGGCGGCAGTGAATTATGACGTATTTTGCGTTTTCCCGCCGCTCAAGCAGTATGAACCAGGCCATATATACGGGAAAATACAATAAAACGGCGGCATGCTTGTATTTGAACAGGAAATTTTTAAATCGTGGCATTGAATCAATCCTTTTTACGGCAATACGGCCGTCCGCGCCGGACGGCTACCATTTGCTCGAAGTTTTCCAGTTTATCTCGCGCTTTATATAATCAAAAGTTTCTTTCTCGCCTTTTTTTGCGAGCATGTTTAAGAGCTTTTCAAGCAGCCGCCTGGCATCGGGATGAAGCAGGTAGTGGTCTTTGTTTTTGTTGTAGTAGGCCAACGGGAACGCGTCGTTATAATTTTTACGGTTGTAGTTTTTGCTTGCGGCTATTCTGTCGAAAAACATTTCGAGCACATATCGCGTGGGCATGGGCATCCCCTGCAGGCCTTCCTTTGGATCCATGGAAAAATCTATCCAATATTCAAAATGATGCTTGTTGCGTCCCTTGTGGTGGAGCCAGGCGGAAGAATATCCGCGCTGCTCTTTTTCTCCAAAATTGGGGCTTCTTTTGCCGTCTTGATAATATTTTACCCCGGCGATAAATTCCACCGGGCTGTATTTTGACCAGTCGTGCATTATGCCCTGCCTGTACATTCCGGCTCTAAAGCAGTACCTGCGCACAAGATTCTTGTGGTGCAGTATGGTGGCAAGGTGGCCGATAAAATTATTCCATAAATTCATAAAATCAATTCGCTCCAAATTGCGCCGCGTGGCGGGATATGCTCTTTCTCCATTGCTTGGGCGTCATGCCCGTCCATTTTTTAAATGTGCGTATGAGATGGCTGCAGTCGGAAAATCCGGTTTCATTGCTTATGCAGGTAAGGTCGATGTTGGTCATGCGAAGCAAATCCTTTACTTTGTTTAGCCGAATGAATTCTATATATTCCTTGCAGGACTGGTGGTAAGTCTTTTTAAACAGCCTTGCGAAGCTTGAGTAGCTCATCTTGCACATTTTGGCGAGATCCTGTATTTTTAAGGATTCATTGTAATGTTTTTCAATGTAGTCGATTATTCCGGGAAAGGCGTCGGACGGATCGTTTGACGCGCGCACGACGTCGTCCATGTTAAGTCCGCGTCCGATCCAGTTTCTCGTAAAATATGATAAAAGCGCCGATATCTGGGAACAGGCTATAACGTCGTACCCGTAATATTTTTTTTCGAGCTCATTTATGCAGGTATCGAATATGTCGCGTATCGGAAAGCCGGAAAGCATCTCCGATGAAAAAAAGATATATTCGGGACTTTTTTCGCATATAATTTCAAATATTTTAAAAAACTGATTTCTGCGTCCGGCGGCCATGTTCAAAAAATTTAAGTCAAACTTAATCACCTGGTAGGATATGCCGTAGATTTTCGCGGACGCATTGTCCGCGGGGATGGGGTAGATCGAGTTGTGCGCCGCGTTTATTTTTGGGCGCAGCCCCGCGTCCGGCAGATTCTTTCCATCAGGCGCCGGCCTTGGCGTGCCCAAGGATGAAGCGTGATTTTTCAGCTCGTGAACGGAATGTACGCTTTGCGGGAAAAATAATATCACATCGCCCGGCCGCAGCGTATATGCGTAGCCGCCGCATACCGCTTCCGCGGTTCCCTCGGCCATGCGTATAATTTCAAAAAAATAGTGCCAGTGCGGCAGTATTGGAAAGTTGTCCGGCGACGCCGCGTAGTTAAACGCGGATATGGGCGAATTAAGCCTGTCGCCATATTCATAAAGATTTTCCATGGCGCGCTCCATGTTTGGTAAATTATGCGTTTTGGTAAAAAAATTCCATAAACAGGTTTTTATTCTACCATAATAGCTGTTGTTTGAAAAGTACGTATTTCCACAAGCGCTTTTGAATTTAAGCCGTGTTTTATTTATTTTTTTTGCGCGAACATGATAGATTTGTACAATTTTTTTGTGCGTTTATTATATTATGACTTAAAACGCGGTGATATACTCTAACTTATCGTTTAGCATTATCGCGGGAGGTCGATTTGGGATGACGCCGATGAGGTGGTTTTATTCTTTTCTTAAAAAGTATCGTCTGCGCATGGCGGCCGGCATGGCTCTCGTAACGGTGCTCGCCGCGGCGGCGCTGGCCGGGCCGTATGTGTCGAAGCTTATAGTGGACGACGTCATAAGGGGCGGAAACGTTAAACTTCTTCCGAAGCTTATAGCGGTCTTGATAGTTCTTATTGTAGTAAAGGGCGTATGCAGATTTTTTTCACAGGTTCTTTTTGAGACAAGTTCCCAGAATGTACTGTTTAATATGCGCGACGCAGTCTACCGCAAGCTTTTGCAGGAAGATTTTGCGTTTTACAACAAGAACCGCACGGGAGACTTGATGAGCAGGCAGACGGGCGACATGGACGCGATCAGGCATTTTGTGGCCTATATAATATATACCGTTTATGAGAATGCGCTTTACTTTGTATTTGCGCTTTTGATGATATTTGCCACAAATATAAAGCTTGCCCTTTGCATGTCCGCGGTGCTTCCGCTTACGGCGCTTACCACCTACGCACAGGCAAAAAGGGTGAAGCCCGCGTTTATGAACTCCAGGAACGCCTTTTCAAGCCTTAATACGTACGTGCAGGAAAACATAAGCGGCAACAGGGTGGTCAAGGCGTTCGCAAAAGAAGACTACGAGATGGGAAAATTTACCGTGGAAAACGACAGGTACCGCGATGCCGAGCTTGAGGCGGCGGCCATATGGAAAAAATACGTGCCCGTTTTTGAGTTTTTTTCAAATGCCCTAAACATAATACTCATGCTTATAGGCGGAGCGATGGTCGTTTACGGGGAAATGACCATGGGGGATCTGGTAGCGGTGAACGGGTATCTGTGGATGCTTACGACGCCGCTGCGCATGGCTGGATGGTGGGTAAACGACACGCAGAGATTCGTTACGTCCGTTGAAAAGATATACGCCACCTACAGCGCGGAGCCGGACGTGAAAAAACCGCTAAATCCGATTGAAAGGAGCAGGATAGACGGAAACGTGGAATTTAGGCACGTGTCATATAAGGCGGACGATGAAGACGTTTTGCGCGACGTCAGCTTTGAGGCAAAAAAGGGACAGACAATAGGAATAATAGGGCCTACCGGCTCTGGAAAATCGACGATAATAAATCTTTTGTGCCGTTTTTTTGACGTGACGGACGGGGAGGTTCTTGTAGACGGAATCAATATAAAAGATCTTGATATGTACAGCCTTCGCGAAAATATAGGCATTGCGATGCAGGACGTATTCCTGTTTTCAGACACGATAGAGGGCAATATCGCGTACGGCAGGCCCGACTGCAGCTTTGAGAGCGTGAAAAGGGCGGCTAAAATGGCGGACGCAAATATTTTCATTAAGAACCTTCCCGATGGATACGACACTATAGTCGGAGAAAGGGGAGTGGGGCTCTCCGGCGGCCAGAAGCAGAGGATTTCCCTTGCCAGGGCGCTTATAAAGGAGCCGGCGATACTTATATTGGACGATACGACGTCGGCGGTGGACATGGAAACGGAAAGCTATATTCAAAGGCAGCTCGAAAATATAAACCATTCATGCACAACTTTCATAATAGCGTATAGGATATCGTCCATACGGGACGCCGACAAGATACTCGTTCTTGACGGCGGGCGCATTGTGGAAGAGGGGACGCACGACGAACTGGTCGCGAGGGGAGGATACTATTCGACGGTATATTATCATCAATATCCCATGGCGGCCGAGCTTAAGATGAGGAAGTGACGGAGGCGGCAAAATGGCGAGAAACAGATATGACATAGACGAGGACCTTGAGGAAAAGTTTGACGTAAAGCAGCTGCTGCGTCTGGGCAGGTACCTTGTCCCGTATAAATCAAAAATGATATTTGTGCTGATAGTCATGTTGTCGGCATCCGGGCTTGGCATGTTCATACCGAAATTTCTTCAGCTTGAAATGGACATATATATCCCGAATGGAGATATAAAGGGCATAGTGGGCCTTTCGGCGCTGGCGGTTCTGATAGCGGCCTATTCGGTAGTAAGCTCAAGGATAAGGATAAGCATCACCACAAAGACTGGACAGGACATAATACATCAGCTTAGGGAGGACATATTCAGGCATCTTCAGGAGCTTCCGTTCAGCTATTACGACGAGAGGCCGCATGGAAAGATACAGGTGCGTGTGGTAAATTATGTAAACAGCCTTAGCGACCTGCTCTCAAACGGCATATTGAACACGATTACGGATCTATGCAATCTTATATTCATAATCGTATTTATGTTCTCCATGAGCCCGAAGCTTACCGTCATATGCCTGTGCGGCCTTCCCGTGCTCATACTCTGCGTGGCCGCCATAAAGCGGAGGCAGAGGCGAGCCTGGCAGATCCAGAGCAACAAGCAGTCAAACCTTAACGCGTACATAGCCGAAAGCATAAACGGAATACGCGTCACGCAGGCGTTCGTGCGCGAGAAAAAAAACGCGGACATATTTAACGACCTAAGCAATATGTACCGCAGGTCATGGCTTGACGCGGTATATTATAATTTCGCCATGGGCCCCATGGTGGACCTGATTTCAACCGTGACTACGTCGTTTATATACGTGGCGGGCGTATACGGCATAATGGGCGGCGCCGATTCGGGGATACAAGTTGGAGTAATATTTGCTTTTACGTCGTATATAAGCAGGTTCTGGGCACCTATAAATACAATAGCAAGCTTTTACAACAGCCTGCTGACGGCGATATCGTACCTTGAACGCATATTTGAAACGATAGACGAGCCGGTAGACGTAAAGGACGATCCGGACGCGCGCGACATGCCCAAGATAAAGGGCGACGTATCATTTAGAAACGTCGACTTCAGCTACGAAGACGGGGCGCCAATTCTAAAGGGCGTAAGCTTCGACGTTAAAAAAGGCCAGTGCATAGCCATAGTAGGGCCTACCGGCGCGGGCAAGACTACGATAGTGAACCTTTTAAGCAGGTTTTACAACGTGAACGGTGGACAGGTGCTTGTGGATGGAATCGACATATCCAAGGTAAAGCTCAAATCGCTAAGGAGCCAGATGGGCGTTATGATGCAGGACAGCTTTATTTTTTCGGGCACGATAATGGACAACATACGCTACGGCAACAGCGAGGCTTCGGACGAAGATGTCGTAAGGGCCGCAAAAACGGTATGCGCGCATGATTTTATAATGAGCATGGAAGACGGATATGAAACACAGGTAAATGAGAGGGGCAGCAGGCTTTCGGCGGGGCAGAGGCAGCTTATCTCATTTGCCAGGGCGCTTCTTGCGGATCCGGCAATTCTTATACTTGACGAGGCGACCTCAAGCATCGATACGGAAACAGAAATAATATTGCAGGAGGGACTTGACAGGCTGCTTAAAGGCAGGACGTCGTTTATAATAGCGCATAGGCTGTCGACAATCAAAAACGCCGACAGGATAATGTATGTGGACAATGGAGACATAGTGGAGTCCGGCAGTCATGAGGAGCTGCTTGAAAAAAAAGGCGTGTATTATGATTTATATATGTCGCAATATAGTGCGCAATGATCCAATTTTTATGTTGCGCCGGCTAAATTCTTTGCGATATAATAGAAGAAGAAAGTTTGAGGGAGATTTTTTGGGATGTATTCTTTCGAGACTAGGATTAGATACAGCGAAACTGACGAAACGGGCCGCCTAAGCCTCGACGCGATCATAAACTACCTGCAGGACTGTACGAATTTTGAGTCGGAGGATTTGGGCGTCGGCATTGAATTTTTAAGCAAAAACAATTTGACGTGGATTCTTAGTTCGTGGCAGATAGTCATACGTAAATATCCGCAGTTTGGCTCTAAAATCAAGGTAGGAACGCAGGCATACGGATATGAAAAGATGCTGGGGTACCGCAATTATCTTATAACAGGCGAGGATGGCGGCGAAATCGTCATTGCAAATTCCAATTGGGCGCTTATCGACACGAAGAAAAAAAGGCCGACGATAGTGCAGCCGCAGTTAGGAGACGTGTACGGCAAGCATTCTCCGCTTGACATGGACTACGCGCCAAGAAAGATAAAGCTTCCGGAGAACGGAGCGGAGGGAGACGCGTTTATCGTTAGGGAGTACCATCTAGACACGAATCACCACGTAAACAACGGCCAGTACGTCAGAATGGCGATGTTTGCTCTAAACGGCGGCGTACGCGCGAAGCCAAAGGAGCTGCGCGTGGAATATAAGAGGCAGGCCGTGCTTGGCGACCGCATAACGCCCGTTGTGTACGACGAGGGCGGGGAGGCTTGCGTGGCGCTTAATGGAGAAGACGGAAAGGCGTACGCCGTAACGAAATTTATTTATGACTGATGCGGATAATAGTCGCCGCGGCTCATATAAAAGGCGGGCGGCCGCGATGAAGGTGCGGGATTTTAAAAAAGGAATACGAGACGGCGTCCCTATTGCTCTCGGATATGTTTCCGTAAGCTTCGCGTTTGGAATTATGGGTTCCTCCGCCGGGTTTGAGTGGTGGCAGACCCTGTTTATTTCCATGACAAATCTTACGTCGGCGGGACAGTTTGCGGGGCTTGAGATAATGGCCGCGTCGGGCGGAATCATTGAAATGGCGCTAACGCAGCTGGTTGTCAATTTGAGGTATGCCCTAATGTCTGTATCGCTGTCGCAAAAGACGGATGAGACATTTAAAACGTCCTCAAGACTTGTGTTGGGCTTTGGAATCACCGACGAGATATTTGCCGTGGCGTCCGGAGTTGACGGTGCGATAAGCAGGTTTTACATGGAAGGGCTTATACTCGCGCCATACATCGGCTGGACTTTCGGGACGCTTGCCGGAGCGCTTTTTGGAAACGTTGTTCCAAAAATTTTATGCGACGCGGCGGGCATTGCCATATACGGGATGTTTTTGGCCATTATGCTGCCAAAGGCCAGGGACGATAAAAAATATCTGACCGTTATCGCGGCGGCGGCCATTCTTAGCTGCTGTTTTAAATGGGCGCCTGTTTTAAAAAATCTGTCGCCCGGCTTTGCGATAATAGTATGCGCGGCTGCCGCGGCTTTGGCGGGCGCGGCGATATGTCCGGTCGAGGACTAGAGCCGCATTTTATGCCTGAGGCGCGATGAAGGGAAAAGCGTATGCCGACTAAGGATTTTTTTTTGTATCTTGCCGTCATGGCGGGCGTGACTTATTTGATAAGGGCCGTGCCGTTTGCGGCGATTAAAAAAAAGACGGAGAATAAATTTGTCAAGTCTTTTTTGGCATATGTGCCTTACGCGGTGCGTGGGGCAATGACTTTTCCTGCAATTGTGTATTCGACGGGACGTCTTGCGGCCGGCGCCGCGGGGGCATTGACGGGACTTGTCCTCGCGTTTAGAAGAAAAAGCCTTTTGACGGTCGCCTTGGCGGCATGCGCGGCCGCTTTTGTCGTTTTGGCGGCGAGCCGCCTCATATGAATCTTTGAAAGGATTTTAATATGCTAAAGACGAAAAAAAAATTTGCGCGCGGCCTGTTTTTGTCGGCCATGGTTTTTGTCCTTGCGTCCGTTCCCGTTTTGTCGTTTTTGCCGTCAAGGGCGGGCGCGGGAACAGCGGCGCAGACGTTTGCGAAGCGGCATGGACGCCTTGCCGTAAATAAGTCGTTTCTTGTGGATAAAAATAAAAAGCCGGTGCAGCTAAAGGGCGTAAGCACCCACGGGATCAATTGGGACGTGGGATATCCGTACGTGAACGAGGCGGCGTTTAAGGACGTCAGGGACAAATTCGGAGCCAACGCGGTTCGTCTCGCCATGTATACCCAGGATTACAATGGATACTGCACGACCGACGACGCGGGCAGAAAGCGCCTTGAAAAAATCATAGACAGAGGCGTTAAGGCCGCCAAAAAACTGGGCATGTACGCGATAATAGACTGGCATGTGCTAAACGATCAAACTCCAAAAAAATATCAAAAAGAGGCGATTGCCTTTTTTAGAAAAATAAGCAAAAAATACAGCTCTTTTGACAATGTGCTGTATGAGATATGCAACGAGCCAAACGGCGGCGCCACATGGAGCGACGTCAAGTCATACGCGAAAAAGGCAATAAAGGCGATAAGAAAAAACACCAACGCGGTAATAATAGTCGGTACGCCCACATGGTCGCAGGACGTTGACGTCGCCGCTAAAAGCCCTATTAAGGGGTGCCGCAATGTAATTTACGCCTTTCATTTTTACGCGGCCACCCATGGGGACGGCCTGCGGGAGAAGGTGAGGGCGGCCCACGAGGAAGGGCTGCCGATGATATGTACCGAATTTGCCGCATGCGAGGCAAGCGGAGCGGGCTCATATGATTTTAACAGCGCCAACGAGTGGCTCGACATGATGGACGGGTATGGCATAGGGTACATGTGCTGGAGCCTTAGCAATAAAGACGAGAGCGCGTCTCTTTTAAAGCCGTCGTGCAAAAAAACATCCGGATTTAAAAAATCTGATTTGTCAAAAGCAGGAAAATGGCTCGTTAAAAAATATAGGAAATAACTGACGGTTAAAAAATCTGCGATAAAAAGGAAAAAGCGTCCGATGGTAAAAGAAGAGATAGATTGTCTGGATCTGGATGAAATCGCGGATTCGGGGCAATGCTTTAGGTGGATAAAGCTTGACGAGGGAAAGTATCGCATTCCCGCCTTCGACAGGTGTCTGGTAGCGGCCCAGTCGGGCAGGAGTTTTGAGTTTTTTTGCAGCGAGGAGGAGTATGCATCCATTTGGCGCGCTTACTTTGACCTGGATGCCGATTATGAACGCGTTATAAGTAAAATTGATGAAAACGACAAGTTTTTGAGGGCGGCGGCCGAGCATGGAAGGGGCATACGCATCCTTAGGCAGGATGTATGGGAGGCGGTTATTTCATTTATTATTTCGCAAAACAGCAACATTGCGCGCATAAAAAAAAGCATTGAGGCCCTCTGCCGCCGTTATGGGCGAAATGCCGTAAAGGCGGACGGAGAGGACGTTTGCATGATTCCGCGTTTTGAAGATATAATAAGAAACGGCGGAAGGGAAAGCCTGTCGCGGCTTGGGCTTGGATACCGGGATGAATATATATGGGAGATTTGCAGTTTTTACGGCCGAAATCCTGATTTCATGGACGAGCTTAGGCGTCTTGACTATGACGGCGCTATGAGCCGCCTCATGCGTTTTAAGGGAATTGGGAAAAAAGTGGCCAACTGCATATGTCTTTTTGGGCTGCATCATTTAAACGCGTGCCCGGTCGATGTTTGGATGAAAAAAATCATATGCGAGGACTATGACGGCGCCATGCCGGCGTGGACGTCGGACAGGAATGCGGGAGTATATCAGCAGTACGCGTTTTTCTACAAAAGGAGCGAAAACGCGCGAGGGGCTTGAAGGGCCCTCGCGCGCGGCGGGATGCTTTGTGTTTTAGTTTTGGAGCTATAAATGTCACTGCATAAATGGGGAGGTATGTATGAAGAAGGTTTCTATAAAGCTTAAGCTGATTTTGTCATATATAGTCATCGCGCTTAGCATAATTCTTTTGATGGCGATTTTGACTTACACGAATACGAGAAGCGCCATGACGAACAAGGTTGGTGTTCTTATTACCGCCATCAACGATCAGATGCGCCTAAATATCAATAATTTTCAAAGCGACATCGAGGATTTGTGCGCGCTTGCCTTCGCCGATACGTCAACAAGGGAGTTTAGCAACGTAGACGAATCGATTGACGAGTATGACAAGATACAGATCAAAAACGATATAAGCAACAAGCTTTTAAACGACAGCCTGCTGCATAATTTCGGGGATTTTGGAATCGTATACCCCGACGGCGCCAGCACGGGAAGGATTGCCGCCAATACCTTGACGCTGCTTGGGGAGGACGGACTGTATGAGACGCTGGAGTCGCGAATTTCGAACGAAACTACGAACGACGGGTGGTTTACTGGCGTACAGGACAGCTATAAGAGGCTGTATTACGTAAAGCGCATAAACGAAGAGGCGATACTTTTGACTTCGGTCTATATGACGGAGCTTGAAACAGTTCTCGAGTTTTCAGACCAGTTAAGCGACTTAAAGGCGTCTATAATAAACGCGGACGGCAAAGTGATTTATTCAACCGCGCCTGATGAAATCGGTTCCGACATTGAGGGCGGCCTAATGTCAAATATATCGAAAAAGGCCCACAGCACGTTTATTTACGGCGACAAGCTTGTTACTGCGAATATGTGCGGCGACGACTGGAGGATAGTGAGCGATATTCCTACGGCCACGGTGTTAAAGGAAGTTGTTCAAATACGCAATTTGACGATAGTAGTTTCCGTGGCGGCCATCATTATAGCCATTCTTTTTGGTTTAGGATTTTCAAACAGCATAACGGCTCCAATCAAAAAGCTTGTGACCGTCATGAAAAAGGCGGAGACCGGCGACATGACCGTAACCGCCGACTTTAAGGCGGGCGGCGAGGTGGCGACGCTTGTGTCAAGCTTTAACGTCATGATGGCGGAGATAAGGAAGCTTCTTGAAAGCATAGGCGATGTTGCCGACGTAGTCGAGCACAACGCGGACGAGATCAACAAAATGTCAGGTACGTCGGCTGAGATTTCACAAAACATTACCGTCGCCATGGAAAGCATAGCCCAGGGAGCGCAGGAGCAGCTTAAGCAGACGCAAAAGACTTTCGATTCTCTGGAAAATCTCGCGTCAAGCATAAACAATACCGTCGGCAACGTTGTCGAGGTAAATGACAGGTCAAGGGAAACGAAGGAAATAGGCAAAAAATCCATTGCGCAGATAAGCGAGCTTAATGAAAAGACTGAAATTTCAAACGAGGCTTTGGCGAGCATAAGCGACACGTTCGACAAGCTTGTTGAGGAAGTGAAGAATATAGAGGACGTGCTCGCGTTTATTGAAACGATTAGCGAACAGACAAGCCTTTTGTCGTTAAACGCAAGCATCGAGGCGGCGAAGGCGGGAGACGCCGGACGCGGATTCGCGGTAGTTGCCGGCGAAGTGAACAACCTTGCGGAGCAGACGCAGACGTCGACTGAAAATATCAACACGGTAATACAGCGCATAAGAAGCTACGTTAACGAAACGATGGATAAGCTGGCGTCTTCAAAGCAGATTTTTGACGAACAGGAAAAAGTTGTAAAGCGCGCCATAGCGTCGTTTGGACAAATTGTAAATTCCAACGATGCCATAAACAACCGCATGGACGCGATTGGAAATATTGTAAACGATATGAACGGATTGAAGGAGGAATCGATAGACGCTACAAAGAGCATCCTTGAAATTACGGAAAACGCGTCGTCTAATACAGAGGAGGTAATGAGCGCCACCATAGAAGAGCTCGAAACGAGCAAGCAGCTTTCCGAAAAGTCGGGAGTGCTGCAGGAGTCCGTTGTCGAGCTCAAAAAAGCCATGAGCAGGTTTACGCTTGGAGAGGAGGCACGTTCATGAAAAAATCAAAGATTATGATGCTTGCGGGCATTTCTGCCGCCGCACTTGCCGTTTTTACCGGGTGCGGGAACGAGATTACACTTGCGAACGAATCCGAAGAAATTGAGCTTGAGGCGTCATGGTGGGGTTCGGACGAACGCAGCGAGTACACCATGGAGGCGTTAAAGGATTTTCAAAAGGATCATCCAAATATAAGGATTAAAATGACATATGGGGATTTTACGGGATTTGAGCTTAAAAACGATGTAAAAATGTTTTCCAACACGGAAGCTGATATTATGCAGATTAACTTTTCGTGGCTGGACAAGTATCAAAAACAGGGTCTTGAGTTTTATGATTTGGGTTCGCTGTCCGATGTCCTGGATTTGTCGCAGTACGACGAAACCGAGCTTTCGTACGGCACCAACGACGAGGGCAAGATTGTAGCGCTGCCGATAGCAGTAAACGCGAAGCTTGTGATATACAACAAGGAGCTTTACGACTCGTACGGCATCGATCTTCCAAAGACATGGGACGATTTATACGACGCGGCAAAGATTATGAACAAAGACGGCGTCTATCCGATCGATCTGGACGATTACGGTATATGGATGGCTTGCGTCGCGTACGTGGAGCAGACTACGGGACGCAAAGTATTCGATGACGACGGCAATTTTATATTTACCAAAAAAGACGTAGAAGACATGATTGAGTTTTATTTGGATCTCGTGGACAAAGGCGTCGTGGAAAGGATTCCGTCGCGCGACGATACGCACCTGTCGGACGGCGTTTACGCCGGAACGCTGCAGTGGGCGTCGGGCGCGGAAGGATACGCCGTCAAATATTCGGACGACGGAAGCGCTGCGCAGGTTGCCCTGCCTCCTACCATGGAGGGCGCGAAGCGCGAGGGCTGGTATGTAAAGCCCGCGACAATGTATGCGATAGGCTCAAACACGGAACACCCCAAGGAGGCCGCGGAGCTGCTTTCTTTTATGGTAGAGGACAAGAGGATGGCGCTTAGGCAAAAGCTTGAGAAGGGAGTTCCGTGCAACGACAAGGCTCTTAAGGCGCTTGACGAAAACGGCGATCTTAAAGGCATACAAAACGACGGCGCGCAGCTTATACAGGAGGCAAATTATCCGCTCATGTATCCTTCGTTTGAGGCGGACGTATATCAGATGGCGCTGCGCTCAGCCATAGACGAAGTGATTTTTGGAAAATCAAGCGTTGAACAGGCCGCGAAAACAGCGCGTGAAAAAATGGTTAAGGGGTAAGGGTCGGGCGGCGTTGAATTTTTGCGCCGGATACTAAAAAAAGCAGGCATATGCCTGCTTTTTTTAGTATCCGGAACTACATCATAGGCGCTATGAGCTTTAAAAAGCTTCCCGCCAGCTTATACGACATTTTCTCGTTTTTTATGCTTTCGGGCGTTACCGTCCTGCACTTTGAGAGGGTATTTTGGAAATCTTCCTCGATTTTGGAAATGCAGTCCGTTTTGTAAAGATAGGCGGCGCATTCGAAATGGTGATAAAGGCTTCTGTAGTCGAAGTTTATTGTACCGACGACAGCCTTTGCGTCGTCGCTGACGACGACTTTCGCGTGTATGAACCCGGGAGTATATTCGTAAATTTTTACGCCAACGGAAATAAGCGACTTATAATGCGATTTTGCCAACGCGTACGCCGCCTTTTTGTCGGGTATGCCGGGCAGTATAAGTTTTACGTCGACGCCTCTTTGCGCCGCGAATTTTATCGCCGTTTCAAGCTCGCCGTCTAAGATAAGGTACGGCGTCATGATATGCACATAGCTCTTCGCGCGGTTAAGCATATCCATGTATACGTTTTCGCCTACCTTGTCGCTGTCGAGAGGGCAGTCGCAGTACGGCATGACATAGCCGTTTGCCTCGCGGCCTGACGCGGGCGCGTCAAGTTCGTCCCACTCAGGCTTTTGCTCCGAAATGTTCCACATTTGCAAAAACATCAGGGTGAAGCTTTTTACTGCGTCTCCTTTAAGCATCACGGCGGTGTCTTTCCAGTGCCCGTATTTTTCTTTCTGATTGATGTATTCATCGGCAAGATTTACGCCGCCCGTAAAGGCGACGCGTCCGTCAATAACAAGTATTTTGCGGTGGTCGCGGTAGTTGTAGTGGGTCGATATGAAAGGCCTTACTGGCGAAAAAGGCTTGCATTTGATGCCAAGAGAGGCCATTCGCTTAGGATAGTCCGAGCTTAAGAGCGAAATTTCGCACATTCCGTCGTACATTACGCGCACATCCACGCCGTTTGCCGCCTTGTCCGCAAGGATCTTTAAAATAGTTCCCCACATATAGCCTTCGGAAATGATAAAATATTCCATGAAAATAAAATGTTTGGCTTTTTTTAACTCTTCAACCATTGCCGCGAACTTGTCTTCTCCAATAGGGAAATAATCGACTTTAGTATTCCGGTATATAGGGAAGCAGCCGCTTCTGTTTAGATATTTGCACAAATCGTCAGTGCCCGAATCAATAAGCTCGCTGTTTGATATTACATCGTCGTCCTGAACGAGCTTGTCCCTGGTTTCGTCTATAAGCTGCTCCACCCTGGATTTGACGGCTCTGTGGCCGACGTCGTTTTGAGTAAACCAAAGCATTATGGCTCCCGGCACTGGAAAGAACATTATGAGGGCAAGCCAGGTGAGCTTCGCGGTAGAGTCCATGGTGCAGTTAAAAAGATAGAGCAGCATCATGACTGTAAAAATCGCCTGCGCGCCCGTAAACCACTTTATGTATTCAATGAACCACCCGTAAACTGTAAGCAGGATGCCGGCCTGCAGCAGTATAAGGACGGCCATAAGGCCTACGCGGCTAAATACGAGCCGCAGCAGCCCTCTTTTTTTTCTGGGCATTAGCCTAATAATTTCGTTTTCATAGTCTTGTGTTTGAGCATCCTTCATTTTTTAATCCTCCGAATCAATATTCCGTTATGCAAAAGCGTCGAGTCTATGTAATGTCTTGAGAAAAGAGGTTTTCCCTCTTTTGGAACCTCCACATCCTCTTCTTCGCAGTTGATGATTACTTCAACGTAATCGTCCATCCAGCCCATTTTATTAAATTCAATTACTCTCGGCTTGTCTATTTTATTTGGAAAATGAAAATTTCGGCTGCGCAGCAGAGGCTCTTTTTTCCGAAGGCTTATCAGGCTCTTAACTATTTGGATGCGCTCGTCGTACACGCCCGCTTCTATATCCTCCCACGGCATGCAGCGCCTGCAGTCCGGGTCGTAGCCGCCCTCCATGGCGATTTCCGTGCCATAAAAGACGCAGGGGGAGCCAGGCATCGCAAAAAGGACGGCGAGCAGCTGAAAATACTCATCCAAATTTTTTACGTCGCTGCGGAGCCTTTTTGTGTCGTGCGAATCAAGCAGGTTAAACAGGACGTCGTTCGTCTGCTGCATATATCCGGTGTAGCAGCGGTTGATTGTATATTCAAAGTCATCCTTGGAAAGGCTTTTGTCAATCCAAAAATCCTTGATGCTTTGGCCTAGGGGATAGTTCATGACGGCGTCGAATTCGTCCCCGCGCAGCCACGGCATCGCGTCGTGCCAAATTTCTCCAAGAATGTAAATGTCGGGCTTTATCTGCTTGAGGCTTTTGCGCAGTTCCTTGCAAAACGCGTGGGAAAGCTCATTGGCGACGTCAAGTCGTATTCCGTCGACGTCATAGTCGACAGCCCAGCTTTTGCATACGTCAATCAGATAGTTTCGCACTTTCGGATTGTTCGTGTTAAGTTTTGGCATATCGTCATAAAAGGCGAAGGTATAGTACTGTTTTGCGTATGCGCAGCCGCCGTCGGATTTAAACGGCCATTCGTTTATCATAAACCAGTCCCAATATTTTGATTTGGGGCCGTTTTCCTTTACGTCAAGCCACGGCGCAAAGAAACGACCGCTGTGGTTAAAAACTCCGTCCAGCATGACGCGTATTCCACGTTTATGCGCTTCTGCCACAAGTTTTTTCATCGTATCTTTGGAACCGAAATGCGGATCTATTTTTGTGTAGTCGGTCGTGTCGTACTTGTGGGACGTGGGGGCTTCGTTAATTGGGGTAAGGTATATGCCCGAGATGCCCAAATCCTTTATGTAGTCAAGCTTTTTTATTATGCCTTCCAGATCACCGCCGAAAAATTCCTCATTGGAAACGCGGCCTTTATTGCGCCACGGCAGAACGCCTTTCGGATTTATGGACGGATCCCCGTTGCAGAAGCGTTCAGGAAAAATCTGGTACCAGACGGTTTCGTTTACCCACTTTGGCGTAGTAGCGACGTCGGCCGGATTGATCCATGGGAAGACAAAGCACTGGCGGCTGCGCCCCTCAAGCATCATCTGTTCCTCTGAAAGGAAGCCGTCTTCGAAATAAAGCCATCTTTCATTTTCCGTCTGCAGCTCAAAGTAATATTTAAGCCTTTTATACGGAGGCCTGACGGTAGTCGTCCACCACAGCTGATTTTTAAGCCTTTTTTTGAACGGAATATTTACGGCGTCGCCGTTCCAGTCTTCTCCGCCGCCTAAAATGCCGGATTTGAACGGATCCCCTTGGATGATGTTTACATATTTTACGTCATATCCGGTTTTAATGTTTATAACGAGCTCGTCGTTTCCAACAGGGTAGCAATAGTTGTCGTTTGCCCTGTGGTACACAGCGTTAAAATCCATAACAACTCTCCTCCGAATCTGGCTTAAGGCCGTTTTTAGCGGTTGCCGGCGCACTCACAGCGTCAATTGTAGCACAAAAATCAAACAATTGCCATTGTCGGTACGCGGCGCGCGCCGCGGACGAATTTTATTGACAAAAACGGGCCTAAAAGCTACAATCTAAAAAATGACAGGCAAAGGAGAAAAGGCGATGGCAGACAAGAAGACATATTATTTGACGACGGCGATTGCGTATACGTCGGGCAAGCCGCACATAGGCAACACGTACGAAATCGTGCTTGCTGACAGCATCGCGAGGTTTAAGCG
>CAZTVO010000022.1:0-22315 GCA_964617075.1 uncultured Jutongia sp. | reverse complement strand
CGGCCGCCGTATACAATCGTCTCCGAACCCGCCACTTCCCGCGCAACGTGTCTATACAGATTCTCCGCAAGTTCCATCATGCCGTGGTAGTCGGTATACGCCTGATAAAGTTCCATCAGAGTAAATTCAGGGTTATGCCTGGCGTCAAGCCCTTCATTCCTAAATACGCGCCCAATTTCATAAACCTTTTCAAGCCCTCCCACTATAAGTCGCTTAAGATAAAGCTCAAGCGATATGCGCAGGTGCAGATCTTCGTCAAGCGCGTTGAAATGCGTGTCAAAAGGCTTTGCCGCCGCTCCTCCCGCGTTTGAGACCAACATCGGAGTTTCCACTTCAATAAATCCCATGCCGTCAAGATATTTGCGAATGCTGCTTATTATTTTCGACCTTTTTATAAACGTATCCTTTACTTCCGGATTCATTATGAGGTCAACGTACCTTTGACGATACCTCATATCGGTATCGGTAAGTCCATGATGCTTTTCAGGCAGTACCTGCAGGCTCTTTGAAAGAAGCACGACCTTCTCCGCGCGTACGGATATCTCCCCTGTCTTAGTCTTGAATACGATGCCCCTTATGCCCAAAATATCGCCTATGTCGTATTTTTTAAAGTCGGCATAGGCGTCCTCTCCTATTTCGTCCCTTGCCACATACGACTGTATTCCGCCCTCGACGTCCTGAATATTGCAAAACGAGGCTTTTCCCATGACTCTTTTAAACATCATGCGCCCCGCGACCGATACTTCTTTTCCCTCATATTCATCATAATTTTCTTTTATTTGCTTTGAGTGCGCCGATGCGTCGTATTTCGTTATCAAAAAAGGATCCTTGCCGTCTTTTTTTAAATTTTCAAGTTTTTCCTCCCGCACCCTCAAAAGCTGCCCCGGCTCGCCGGCATTTTGTGAAGTTTTCTGCTGCCCGTCCAATTCTTACTCCTTTCGATGCATGGCCTAAGCCATGGCCGTCCTTTTAATGCTAAGCACCTCATATTGGACTACATCGCCCACAGGCGTTTCCACGTTTATCGTGTCGCCTTCCTTCGCGCCGATCAATGCCAGCCCCACCGGAGATTCATTTGAAATCTTGCCGTTCAGGCTGTCCGCCTCCGTGGAACCTACTATCCTGTACTCCATTTCTTCGTCAAATTCAATGTCCCTTAATTTTACAGTGCATCCGATGCTTATCGCATCCGAATCCATATCTTCCTCGTCGACGACTTCCGCGTTTTTAAGAATCTGGTCGATCTCCTCTATGCGAAGCTCTATCTCGCGCTGCTCGTCCTTCGCCGCGTCATACTCCGCATTTTCCGACAAATCGCCCTGTTCCCTTGCCTCCTTGATTTTTGTGGCAACCTGTTTTCGTCTGTTTAATTTCAAATCCTGCAGCTCGTCTTCTAACGCCTTTAACCCTTCATATGTCAATATGTTTTTTTTCTCCGACATTTTTATTCCTCATTTCTGCGCCGCTCTTTTCAAATAGGCGTGTCAGCGTCAGACGGCGCGCCGACGCAAACCCCTGCCGTACAAAGAATCGTGTCACATTATATCCTATCGCGGAATCGCAGTCAACTTTGCCGCCGCGTCCGCGACCTGTCAGGCAATCCTGTACGCGCGAAGAATTTCCATGGCCTTTTTTTTATCAATCTCCATCTGATTTTTCAAATGGCCTATGTCCGGAAATTTTTTTTCGTCGCGTATAAACTCGTGGAATTGAACTATTATCCTTTTGCCGTATATGTCTTTGTCAAAATTTATTATGCTTGTTTCAACCCCTATCCTATTGACGCCGACGGTTGGCTTTCTGCCAATATTTGTAACTGCCGGGAACCTCTCCGCGCCGCACATGACGGTCGTCGCGTAAACCCCCGACGGCGGCAGCGTCTTTCCTTCGTCAGGAACAATATTTGCCGTAGGCATGTCCAGCCTGCGCCCCAGCGCGTTTCCGTGTATTACCTCTCCCTCAATAAAATAAGGCCTGCCCAAAAATTCGTTCGCCTGTTTTATATCGCCGTTTTCAAGTTTTTTTCGAATCAGCGTGCTGCTTACAACATCGTCGCCCGACTTAAGCTTTCGATGCACTTTCACTTCATAACCGCATCTGGACGCAAATGCCTTAAGCGTGCCAACATTTCCCCGCCTGTTCCGACCAAAACGAAAATCCTCACCCACGCATATAAACTCGGCTCCCATTTTTTCCACAAGAATCTTTTCGATAAAATCCTCCGGCTCCATCTTTTTTGTCTCATCGTCAAAAGGAAACAATACCACTCTTTTTATTCCAAGATCTTTAAGAATTATCTCCTTTTCCCTTTCAGAATAGATATAGCCCCTTTTCCCGTCCGCATCCAAGGCAAATGTAAACACGGTAGGCGTACTGTCCCCGCGCCTCAATATCTCGTCCAGCAGGAGCCTATGCCCCAGATGTATGCCGTCGAATTTGCCAAGCGACACGGCGCTGTTTGATATCTTCCAATCCAGATTGCAAAGGATCTGCATACCGAGCACTCTCCAATCAAAACATCCTGCCCACCTTTAATTTCTTTCCATCCTTATAATATATTGCCTTAAATTCGCCATCCGCGTTGTATACAAGTATCTTTTCCCCCCGGCCTATTTCGCCGCGCCCGCCTTTGGGGCAAAGCATATTTTCGTCAAGCGGATTTCCATTTGCGAGATATGAAAAAAATTCTTTTTTGATGACGAATTTCCTTAAATCCGGAAACAGCCTGTCTATATCCATGAAGAGGTTACGAAGATTTTCAGGATTTTCGCGCGCAACGCGCTCGACTTCGGAAACGCGGACCGCGTCTTCTATCGAAAACATCGCAACCCTTGTGCGGACGAGGCTCTGCATAACGGCGCAGGCTCCAAGCTCCCTGCCTATGTCGCTGCAAAGCGTCCGTATATAAGTGCCCTTTGAACACGTGACGTCCATTTCAAAAGTTTTGCCGTCCAGGTCTATATTGCTTACGTCTATTGACGTTATTTTTACCGCCCTTGGCTTCCTATCGACTGTCTTTCCCTCCCTGGCAATCTCGTACAGCTTTCTTCCGTTTACCTTCAATGCGGAATACATGGGAGGAGTCTGCATTATTTCGCCCTCAAACTTCTTTGCGCATGATTCCACGTCTTTTGGCGTTATCCCTGAAACGTCCTCCTCCCTAATTATTTTTCCGGTCATGTCCTGCGTATCCGTTTCGACGCCAAGCCTGCACACGGCATGATACGATTTGTCCATATCGGAAAGCATGCCGCCAGCTTTTGTCGCGCGTCCGCAGCACACCGGAAGCACTCCTTCCGCCGCCGGATCTAAAGTTCCCGTGTGTCCTATTTTTTTCATATGCAGTATTTTGCGCAGTTTAGCGACCACATCATGAGACGTATAGCCATCCTCTTTGTATATGTTAATAATTCCGTCCATTGCGGCTCCCTGCCTAAAAATATTGTGTCCTATATTCCTTGTTTATCTTTTTGTGCCTGCATTTTGGATATTTGTCGCGTTCCCATACATGCGACGGCCGCATTTTCCCGTCCGTCTTTAGAAAAAAATCGAGAAACACGTACTTGTTGTTGTACTTTCCATTGACCACCGGATCGTCAAACGTACAGTCTACATGGTACCACCGGTTTTTTATCTTAACCATGTTCCAGGCGTGGCCGCCGCCCGCAACCATTATGCATGGTATTTCATAATGCCCTATTATCTGCATGAACGCCCTTGAATACCCGTCGCACACCGCCACTCCTTTTGCAAACGCACCTTTTTGCGTATGGCTTATCCTTGGCACTCTCCCCTTAGTATAAAGCCTTTTGTCGTATTTTACGTTTTTTATGAGCCAGGCGTGCGCATTATACGCCTTTTCGTAATCGGACATATCTTTTTTTACATATTTGGAATATATCGTCCTTAGGCAGTTTCTGCGGCTTCTCTTAAGAACCCGCACCTCGCAGCAAAATTTTTCGCCGCAAACGGACGCGGCAATTAACGTCCTGCCGGGCCTTAAAAAAGTTATATTTCCATGTGAATCGACCTTTGCCGTAGTTTTGTCCAGACTTTTCCATTTTGCGGCCAACGGAGCGTTGCACACAAAAATCCTCTCTCGCGCGCCGGGGATATCCGCGGTTTTTTTTGACGAAATCCCCATCTGCGGCGTTTCCGAAGTTGGATATCCCCCGTCAACGGCGTACTTATGCGCCGCGGATCCTTTTTTTGCTACTATTGTCATCCGGCCCGTCCTGCATCCAAAAAAGGCGCTGGCACTTATACGTTTTGCCGATTCCGGAATAACGGCCTGATACAATTTAGGACAGAAAGAAAACGCGCAGGCTCCGATTTTTTCCAATCCATCGGGAAGCTCGATCCTTCTTAGGGAAGAACACAGGGCAAACGCGTCGCGCGAGATTTTTCTTAAATCATTCCCGGCAAATTCAACGCTGCGCAGATTTGAACAGCATGAAAAAGCCCTCTCACCGATTTTTTCTACATATACGCCTATTACCGCGCCTTTTATGCCGTCCTGTCCAAAAAAAGCGCCGTCGGCTATCGAAGCGACCCTGTACCCCATGAACGATTCAGGTATTTTGACATACCCGGAACAGTCCTTGCCGCAGGATATCGCCTCGCACGTCCCCTCGTTGGGATCAAGCCGATATCTGATGCCGTTTTCATCCTTGTAAACATTTTTCGCCCCCGCAAGCCGCGCGTCAAAAAAAAGAGAAGCCGCGCATACAGATAACAAAAAAAATGCAACTTTTAACGCGCCGCAAAATCTTTCGAAAATCTTATTCATGACTCCCACCCCACGACGACTTGAAATTTATAAAACCTAGGACAGCCCTGTTATCCTTCCATCATCGTCTACGTCTATGCGCTCGGCCGCCGGATGAAGAGGAAGCCCTGGCATTGTCATAACCGTCCCCGTAATCGCGACCACAAAACCCGCGCCCGCCGACACATACGCTTCACGGATATTTATATTGAAATCTCTAGGCCTGCCCAGCTTCTTTGGATCGTCCGACAGAGAATACTGGTTTTTTGCCATGCATACGGGAGTGCTTCCGTATCCGAGCTTTTCAAGCCTGTCTATCGCGCTCGCGGCCGCGGCATCGTAAGTAACGCTCGACGCGCCGTATATTTCTTTCGCGATTATTTCTATCTTGTCCCTGATTGGCAAATTTACGTCATAGAGCGGCGCGTAATGGCTCTCGCTGCCGTCAAGCACGTCAAGCAGCTTTTGCGCAAGCTCTACGCCGCCTTCGCCTCCGTGTTCCCATACTTGTGAAATGGCGAACTCGCATCCCCTCGATTCGCAAAAGTCTTTTATGAAATCAAGTTCCGCGTCCGTATCGGAAACAAATCGGTTGATGGCAACTACGCATGGAACATTGTATTTTGAAATGTTTTCAATATGCTTCTCAAGGTTTTCCGCCCCGGCCTTTAACGCGTCAAGATTCTCCTCGTTAAGCCTGTCCTTAGAAGCCCCTCCATTATATTTAAGGGCGCGCGCAGTCGCTACAAGCACGACGGCGTCGGGCTTTAATCCGGCCATGCGGCACTTTATGTCAAAGAACTTTTCCGCGCCCAGATCGGCACCAAATCCCGCTTCCGTTATGACATAGTCAGCCAGCTTGAGCGCGGTCTTCGTGGCGCGTACGCTGTTGCATCCATGCGCTATATTCGCGAACGGGCCCCCATGCACAAATACCGGAGTGTTTTCCACGGTCTGTATGATATTTGGCTTGATGGCGTCTTTAAGAAGGGCCGCCATGGCGCCAACGGCATTTAACTGCGCGGCCGTCACCGGCTCGCCGTCAAAATTATATGCCACTATAATCCTGCCAAGCCTCTCCTTTAGATCGCGCATATTTTCGGCAAGGCACAAAATGGCCATAATCTCCGACGCAACGGATATAATAAAATGGTCTTCCCGCACCACGCCGTCGGCCGGCCTGCCCATGCCCACCACTATGTTTCGCAGCACCCTGTCGTTCATGTCCATGCAGCGCTTCCATACAATCTGATTCGTGTCGATCCGCAGGGCGTTGCCCTGTTTTATATGGTTGTCAAGCATTGCCGCCAAAAGATTGTTTGCCGACGTGATTGCGTGGAAATCGCCCGTAAAGTGAAGATTTAGATCCTCCATAGGCACCGCCTGCGCGTACCCGCCTCCGGCGGCTCCTCCCTTAATGCCAAAACATGGCCCGAGCGACGGCTCGCGCAAGGCTATCGCCGCTTTTTTCCCGAGCTTTTCCATGGCCTCTCCTATGCCGACGGTAGTAGTGGTCTTTCCCTCTCCGGCCGGGGTCGGATTTATAGCCGTTACAAGCACCAGCTTTCCGTCTTTGTTGTCCCCAACCCTTTCCCACAGCTCGTCCGAAAGCTTCGCCTTGTACTTTCCATAATATTCAAGCTCGTCGTCTTCTATGCCAAGTTTTTTCGCGACATCGCGTATGTGGATCATTTTCGCTTCCTGCGCTATTTCAATATCAGTCTTCATATCCTGCCTCTCTCCATACCTCAATATTTGCGCTCTTTGCCGCAATATTTTTGCATCCGCGCTTCATATGATATCTTACACAAAACCGTCTTATAATACAAGATTGTTTTTGGGGCCGTTTTATACTAAAAGTTGAATTTTTTACAAAACTGTTATACAATTTTTTGCGGAAAAAGGATCTGAAAGGCGGGTAATAAAATGGGGCCTGTTCATATTTACTCCGGCGACGGCAAAGGCAAGACGACTGCCGCGATAGGCCTTTCAATACGTTTCGCGGGCAGCGGCGGCAGGGTCATTTTTACGCAATTTTTAAAAAACGACGCGTCATGCGAACTGGAAATATTGAGGCTAATCCCAAAAATCCTTTTTATTCCATCGGAAAAGCATTTCGGTTTTACAAGGCAAATGTCGTCCGAAATAAAAAAAGAAGCCTTGGCGCATTACGAAAATTATTTTAAAAAAATCATAAGGACGTCGCGGGAGGCCGCGTCGGACGGGGGGAGAAACCTTCTGGTGCTTGATGAAATCATAAATGCCGACAACCGCGAGCTTGTGCCGCACGATCTGCTTATAAGCTTCCTTAAAAACGGACCGGACAATATAGAGGCCGTGCTGACGGGCAGAAATCCGTCCCCGGATTTGGTTGAAATCGCCGACTATGTGTCAAATATTCAAAAAATAAAGCACCCATATGACAAAGGGGTAAAAGCAAGGAAAGGAATTGAACTGTAAGATAAAAATGAAGATTCATTTAGAAAACGTCACGCCGGCCGATATCGAAAGGCGCAGCATGGAAATCATATCCGACGAGCTTGAAAGGCTAGGCATTTCCATAAACGGCCGGCAGGCGCCCGTCGTAAAGCGCGCCATACACGCTTCCGCCGATTTCGACTACGCAAAAAATCTATATTTTTCAGACGGCGCAATTGAACGCGCCGTGTCGCTTATAAAAAAAGGCGCGTGCATAGTGACCGACACGAGCATGGTCCGGGCGGGCATAAATAAAAAGGCTGCGTCATTATTTGGCGGCGAGGTTCTTAACTTTGTCGCGGACGGCGACGTCGCCGATTTCGCCAAGAAAAACAATATGACGCGCTCGGCCGCGTGCGTCGACAAGGCGGCAAAACTTGGACGTCCGGTTATTTTGGCGGTCGGCAACGCGCCTACCGCGCTAATCCGCGCTTATGAACTATACAGCGAAGGCGCCTTTTTCCCAGGACTTATAATAGGGGCCGCCGTAGGCTTCGTAAATGTGATTCAGGCAAAAGAACTGATTATGCAGACGGACATCCCCTGCATCATAGCCAGAGGACAAAAAGGCGGCAGCGGCGTATGCGCCGCGATATGCAATGCGCTTTTGTACATGTGCGTCCCTTCATAATGACCGCACGCGAACCTTTTTCATATACGCCGCGCATTTTTTTACAAATTCCCTCGCAAAATCTATGTTTGAATAATAATAAATATGCGGGAAGCCAAAGATGGCGGAATCCGTTTCGTGCATGCATTTCCAGACTTTGCCGCCAAACGGCTTTTTTGCCGTAAAATCGGAACCGGCATCGGAACTGGCGTAATAATGAAATTCATGCGCCTTTACTAAAATGCCTTTTTTTCCGAAAAGCTCCATGTATCCGAACCTTTGAAGCCTTCCTTTATACTCCGCGCGGGCGTCCACTATCCCGGCAAGCCTATGCCTTTTATGTTCCATATCCTCCACCTCATCGTGAAGATATAAAAAACCGCCGCACTCCGCCATGTATGGCAGTCCGTCCCGGGCAAGCGCCCCGCGTATGGAAAAAATCATTTCCTCGTTGCCGCTCAATTCGTCCAGATGAAGCTCCGGATATCCGCCGCCCAGTATGCAGCCGTGTACATTTTTTGGAAGCGACCCATCCCTCATCGGCGAAAAATATACTATATTTGCGCCAAGTTTTTTTAATAATTCCAGATTGTCATGATAATAAAAACAAAAGGCCTCGTCTTTTGCCACCGCTATCCTTACCCCGTCCGCCTCCGGCATGTGTGGAATTTCTAAAGGCGCCTCGTCAAGCCGCGAAGCCCCGTTAGCGATCTTTATCAGCAATTCGACGTCAAGCGTGTCCTCAAGAATCCCGGAAATCTTTTCTATATCGGCTTGTACCCCCGGCGCCTCATCCGGCGCCACAAGCCCCAAATGCCTGCTTTTAAAAATGCCGCCGTCAATTCTTGGAATGTATCCTATGGCTTTTATGCCAAGCTCGCCCTCTATAACCGGCCGCAGCATGTCAAACGCCGCCTCTGTAATCTGATTTAAAATCACTCCCTCTATTCGCGACTCTTTTCTATATTCTATAAAACCCTTGATTAACGCCGCCGCCGATCTGCTCATTCCCCTCGCGTTTACTACAAGAACAGCCGGGGTTTTTGTTATCCTGGCTATATCGTATGACGAGCCGACGTCCGTGTCCGCTCCCGCCCCGTCATAGTAGCCCATTACGCCCTCGATAATGGAAATGTCGGCATTTTTCGCGCCGTCAACCATAAGACGGCGCAGCGTTTCGCCGTCCAAAAAAAAAGAGTCCAGATTTTTGGACGGAGTTCCTAAAACTTTTTCGTGAAACATCGGATCTATATAATCCGGCCCGCATTTAAAAGCCGCGGGCCTTAGGCCGCGGTTTTTTAATATTTGCAATATGCCGCATACGGCCATGGTTTTCCCGCTTGAGCTGGATGCCGCGGCTATCATGATTCTTGGGATTTTCATAAACTCTCCTTGTTTTGCATGGTAAATATCCATACCGGGGTCAGCGGCGACATGACGCGATAATTCCCCGCTTTTTTCGACTTGCTTATAGAGGCGCACACGACGTCCGCCATATCCGGCTTTAGCCCGTCCATTACCTTTGTCGCCGCAATAATCGTTTCAAGCGTAATGGCGTTTATGACAATGCGGGCGTTTTTATTTTTTTTTAAAACCTTATCCACAATAGAGGAAATTTTGCCGGAGCTGCCTCCTATAAATACGTGCGTGGGCGCCTCAAGCTCCTCCATCGCCTCCGGCGCCCCGCCCCTGACGATTTCCAAATTAAAGGCCCCATTGGCGTGTTTATTGCGTTCAATGATTTTTGCCACATCCTCGTTTTTTTCTATAGCGTAGACTTTTCCGTCATATGCCTGCAGCGCGCACTCTACCGCGACCGAACCCGTCCCGGCCCCAACGTCGTAAATTATAGAATCTTTTTTTGGCGCAAGCTTTGAAATTGATATCGCGCGTATCTCCTCTTTTGTCATTGGCGCGCCGCCGCGTATAAATGAACCGTCGTCCATTCCATAAGCAGCCGCGTAAAACCTTTTGCCGCGATTTATGACGATAGCCGCGCACGGACCTTTTTCGACATATCGTACAAAATCTTTCGGCGCTCCGGACGTTATCTTTTCCCCCTCGGATCCAAGATTTTCGCCAATATGCATCGTGACGCCTTCCAGTCCGTATTCTTCGCACAGTCCGGCGAGCGTCGAAACACCGCCTTTTCCAAGCAGAACAAATGTTTTTTCATTTCTTCCTATGGCGGATATTACATTTTGCGTTCTTCCATGAAGGCTTATAATTTTCATGTCCTGCCAGTCCATCATCAAACGTGCCGCAAAATACGAAATGGAAGAAATGCCCGGCATAATGCGCGCGCCATATCCATCCAGTTCGCCGACAAGCTTTTTTGCGCCGCTGTAAAAGCCCGGATCGCCCGAAAGCAGTATGGCGATGTTTTTAAACTCAGGATGCGCGTCTATATATTCGCGTATTTTTACCGCGTCATATTCCGCGTATGTGTTTTTTTGATTGCCGGCCAGCGCGTCAACAAGCCTTTTTGAGCCTATTGTCAATTCGGCCGCGTCTATCGCGGCTTTTGCCTCCATCGTAAGCGCCGCCTCGTTTCCCATGCCCGCACCTATTAACGTTATATTTCTGCCGCTCGATTTAAGCGCGCCATATATTTCATCAAGCGAATATCCATCATCCCCGCCAGGCCTTTCCATAAGGACGATTTTCATGCCAAGCCTGCGCGCGGCGGATGTCTTTTCAAAAAAACCGCCCTCTCTGCCGCCGTCTTTCGTCACCAGATATTTCGCGCCGGCGCTTCTAAACATCGCCATGTTCATTTCTTCTGAAAAAGGGCCCTGCATGGCAATAATCTGACTGCCCAAAAGCCCGGCCCGCCTGCATTCTTTTATCGCGAAGTCGACAGGAAGCACCCTGGCGACGACCCTTTTTATGTCGTCGATTTTAGAACAGAACTTTAAAAGCTCCCTGCTGCCTATTGCGAGGAATATATTTCCATCCGTGCCGTTAAGGCGTTTCGCGGCGGATTCGGCGTCCGAAGCCTCAATAACGTCTTCGATGCCGCGGCTGTATCCCGCGCCGCGCGAAAGGCGCATATACGCGACTCCGCATCTGCCGCACGCTTCTTTTACGTTTTTTGATATTTCGTCCGCGTATGGGTGGGTGGCGTCGACTGCCGTTTTATATCCGCCCTCTTTTAGAAATTTTTCAATGCGCGGCAAATCCATGCGTTCGCGAATCACGGATATATATTCGGAGGGCCCAAAAAGCTCCTCCCCGTATTCTGTCGCGACGCATACCGAGCTTTTTATGCCGTCGCCCGCAAGCATTTCGGCAAGCTTTCTGCCCTCGCTCGTTCCTCCAAAAATCAAAATGCCCTTATCCAACACGGCCGCCTCCCATCGCGTATCCCCTTGGAGTAACCATTCTGCCTCGCACTTCCGCCGTTTTTTTTGTTCCAATAAATATCGTGGCAAACATGTTAAGGGACATGACTTCAAGGTCCTTTAGCGAACATACGCGTATCCTTTCGCCCTCGCGGCCTATATTTTCGGCCACGCCGCATACAGTTTCCGGCGGCCTGTATTTCATTATTATGCCGCAGGCTTTCAAAAGATGATCCCTGCGGTTCCTGCTTGACGGATTGTAAAGGCATATCGCCATCTCCGACGACGCCGCGGCGCCCAAACGCATTTCTATTTTTTCCCATGGAACTAGAAGGTCGCTTAGGCTTATGACAGCAAAATCGCCCATAAGGGGCGCGCCAAGAAGCGCGGCGCCCGAAGACGCGGCCGTAACGCCCGGGGCAATCTCTACCTCTATGCCCGGATAATCCTCCCCTACATTAAGCATAAGCCCCGCCATTCCATATATCCCCGCGTCCCCGCTGCATGCAATCACGGCCTTTTTGCCTTTAAGCGCCTCTTCAAAGCACATTCTGCAGCGCTGCTCCTCCGCGCCCATGGGCGTAGATAAGTATTCCTTGTCGGGAAAAATTTTTTTAAGAAGCTCTACATACGCCCGGTAGCCTACGACCACGTCGCACTTTTCTATTATTCGCGCCACCCTTATGGTCATATCCTCATATCCTCCCGGCCCTATTCCAGCAACATATACCTTACTCAAATGTTATCCTCCATTTGCCGGCCGCGACAGCGGCAGCGACCCCGGCGCCAGTCCTTTTTTCCGCGATCAAAGTTTTTTCTCCATCCGCGAGCGCAGCGCGCTCGCATACATTGTCGACGCCTGTCTTTGACAGCACAAAATCCGAATGGGCCCGACTTCCTTTTACGTCTTTTAACTCGTCCGCGCCATAAAAACGAATCGGAACATTGCAGCTTTTTGCAAATTCAATCAGGCCGTCTTCATTTTTTTTAATATCTATCGTGGCAATGTCGGATATCGATTCAAAATATATTCCCTCTTCTTTTAGCATATTTTTTATGAACTTGCCTATTTCGCCGCACGTCTTTCCCCTCACGCACCCGACGCCTATGGACGCCGCTTTGGGAATAAGGGCGAGATCCACCCGCCCATCCGCGCCTTTTTGTGCTTCGCGCGACGCTCCAAACGCGCTTCTTTTGCCTTTTATGTCAAAAATGGAAATAATTACATTGTACGTATGCACTTCGTTCGGACAAAAATTTTTAGGAACTCTCCCCTCGACGCGGGCTCCCTTGTCAACAAACATCCCTACATCCGCTCCCTCAAGCTGAGCCGCCTCTATCCGCTTTAAAGCGTCCATGTCGTCGATAAAAAGTCCGTTTTTTTTGGCAAATATATCAAGCGCCATATATCCATGATTGTCCGAGGACGTCGTTATGACGGGAACGGCACAAAGCGCGCCGGCCAAAACGCGCGTCCAAAAATTGGCGCCCCCCAAATGCCCCGACAAAAGGGAAACGACCATTTTTCCCATATCGTCTATTACGATAACGCCGGGATCCGTCGATTTGTCCCTGATAAAAGGAGCTATGCTTCTTACCGCGATGCCGCAGGCGCCTATAAATATCAAAATTTCGCGTTTGTCAAATTGCGTTCCTGTCCATTCCCTTAGCGAGCCTGTCACAGGTGTGGCCTTTACGGCGTCGCCATCCGCGGCGCCATATCCTTTTTTCGCCGTAAAAACATGGGCGTGGCAGTCATTTAACTCGCATATTTTAGCTACTCTGGCCGAAAGTCCTATTCCACAGGACGTAAAGCTTATAATGGCCGCTTCCATAAAAAGTCACTCCTTCCCGCGCCGGCAGCCGGTGGAAAAATTTGGATCATAAAGCTTAGAGCGGGCGTATCCGTCATGGGACAATACGCCCCCGACTATTATTATGGCCGTCTTTGTTATATTATGCTCCTTTGCCGTCTTTTCAAGCTCGGATATGGCGCATAAGTACTTTTCCTCGTCTTCCCATGTCGCCTTGTATACTATCGCCGCGGGCTCGTCTTTAGAATAGCCTCCCTTTATAAGCTCTGCGCACAGGCTTCCGATCATGCCCGCGCTTAAAAAAAAGACCATTGTGGCATGATGCGCCGCAAGACTTTCAACCGATTCGCCGGCGGGGACGTCCGTCCGTCCCGACACGCGCGAGATTATGACGCTTTGCGATATGCCAGGCAGCGTATATTCAAGATTTAAAGATGACGCCGCTCCGCAAAAAGAGCTTACGCCGGGACAGCAGGAATAGGAAATCCCCTTTTCGTCCAACAGATCCATCTGCTCCCTTACCGCGCCATACAGGCTCGGATCGCCCGAATGAAGCCTCACTACGTCCAGCCCTCTGCCATGCGCCTCAAGCATTGCGGCCATAACCTCCTCGAGCGTCATAAGTGAACTGTCATATTTTACACAATCAGTCCCCGCGTATTCAAGAAGCTTTTTGTTTATTAACGAACCCGCGTATATGATTACGTCCGCGTCCTCAATAAGCTTTTTGCCGCGAATTGTTATAAGATCTTGCGCGCCCGGCCCCGCGCCCACAAAATTTATCATTTATAAAAAACCTTTCCCGCGCCGCGTTGGTTGTGCGTCTCAATCATAAATTATCACTGTCGAATAATATCCCGCCTTATCGGGCATTTCATCGACCGATTCATAGACTTTTTCATTTTCCATTCCGCAATTTTGAACCATTACGGCGGAAAGTCCTTTTTTCCTAAGGAGGGCCTTTATTTCAGAAAGATGCCCGCCCGCCTTCATAAGAACTTTTGTTCCGGGCATTTCCAACGATTCTTCCACGCCGCTTTCAAAAGACAAAATATGCAGCTGCCCCCCGCCTAGGGCAAGCGCCCTGCCGGCAAGTGCCGCCGAAGCGCAAAACGCGGGCACGCCGCTGATCATTTCGACGCGGTATCCCTTTCTTTTCATTCGTTCATGCATATACGCGTATGTTGAATAAATCGACGGATCGCCAAGGGTCAAAAAAGCCACGCTCTTTCCTTCGTCCAACACGCCCCTCAGCGCCTCTTCGGCTTTTACACGGCTTTTTTCAAGCTCGTCCTCATCCTTTGTCATAGGCATGGCAAGGCAGAGGCATTCTTTTTCATCTAAGCCCGGGACGGCCAAAAGCGCCGTCTGATAGCTTTTTGACTTTTCTTTTACAGCTGTCGTAACGGCTATATATTCACACTCCCGTATGACTTGCAGCGCCCTTTTTGTAATCATCCCCGCGTCGCCCGGACCCGTCCCAACGCCAAAAAGTACTCCCTTTTCCATTCCGGTCACGCCTCCCTTTTACGAACGGAATCTATAAATTCGTCGGTTCCGTCCGACTTTGCCAAAACTCCCTCCCTATTTGAAAATATCACAGCCCTGATGTCGATTTTATTTTCAACGCGCCTCGCCATGTGCGCAATCATCCTGTCAAGCATTATTTTCATCGCGGCCTCCATCCTGCCGCATTTTTTTAATATCTCAAGCGCCTCATCCGTAGTCGCGCAGCCAAGCAGCCGCCTAGCTTCCTCTATTTTGCATCCTCCAAGAACGGCGCACGCAAGGATCGATTCAAGCCTCGCGTCAGCCACGCTCGAATGGGTGTTCATGACGCCCACCGCAATCTTTGAAAGCTTTCCTATATGCCCTACAAAAAGAATTTCGCAAAAGCCAAGTTCCAGCGCCATATCAAGCGTATCGCCGATAAAATTGCCGCATTTGACGCATTTTTCCATATCAAGCCCCCACTCTTTCATGGCAAAGCTTTTTCCATAGTTTCCGGGAGATATAAAGAGCGGATCCGCGTTTTGCGCTTTTTTTTGATTAAGCTCGATACGAATTACGTCCAGCAAAGCCTCTTCGCTCATAGGCTCGACAATGCCCGTCGTTCCAAGTATGGATATGCCTCCCTCTATGCCTAGGCGCGGATTGAAAGTTTTTTTTGCAACAGTCCTGCCCTCAGGCGCGGAAATAACTATATCCAGGCCTCCGTCCGCCCCCGCGTCCTCAAGTTCCTTTCGCGCAGCGTACTCTATCATTCGCATCGGCGTTTCATTTATGGCGGCGGCGCCTATGGGCAGGCCAAGACCGGCTTTTGTGACGCGCCCTACTCCCTCGCCGCCGTCCACGTTTATGCCCGATTTAGCGCGCCTTGCGCACGCGTAAATCAGCATTCCATCGGTACAGTCAGCGTCGTCTCCCGCGTCTTTTTTTATGGCGCATTTAGCGAAGCCGTCTCCTATGGAGACATCAAACACCTTAAGCTTTAACGATATGGCGCTTGGCGTATCTATTTCAATTTCATCCACCCGCCTGCCGGTAAGCAGCATCCGCGCGGCGGCGCATGCCGCCGCGGCCGCGCATGTTCCGGTAGTATAGCCGCGCCTTAATTTTTTGTGGTTTTTGTAAACATATTCAGAAATCATAAAAACCAGCCCTATATGCCCATTGCGCTACGGTGTCCGTTCATCACGCAAAATTTCGTTTAAATGCCTTATATATATGTTCCTAATCTCCTCAATTTCCCCAAGGCCCTCCATTACGCATGAAACATTGTATCCCATGCTCAAAAGCCTTGACTTCCACGACGCCTCTCCCATTCCCGCCATGTCGTCGCGCACATGGCGGCCGGCCGCGGCCAGCAGGGGAATGAGCGTCACTTCCCTAACCCGCCCCGCCTTCATCTCATCCAGTATATCGTCAAACCTTGGTTTTGACTCAACAGTCGCCACAAATACGTTTGTCAGCCCCTTTTCATAAAGGACGCGCTGAAACCTAAAATAACATTCATTCGCCGAATGGCTGCTGCCATGGCCCATAAGCACGGCGGCCTTTTTTTTAGAGCAGGAATTAAGATCATGCCGCTTAGAAAGGATCTCGGCAACATCCTCAAAATCGCCGTCGTCGCCAAGCAGGGGCTTTCCTATCCTTAAGGACGAAAACATCCCCTTGCACGCGCCGGCCTCCTCGGCCATTTTATCATATTCGGCTCCCGGTATTATATACGTGGGCTGTATATAGGCGTTTTTAACGCCGTCTCCCGCCATTTGCGTCAACGCGCCCTTAACGTCTTTAATCCTGATTTTTTTGCCGGCATAGATCTTGTCCCTCACTATTTTGCTTGTATATGCCGTATACATGCCGTATCCCGTAAATTTTTCTTCTATTTCCTTCTGTATCGCGTCAAGCGAAAGCCTTTCCGCCTCCGCGCAGGATGTGCCAAAACTCGCGGTCAATATGCCGGCGTTCATTCCTTTCCTTCCCCCGTTTCCCAGTGCCGCCTCTCAACCAGGCGCCCCATGCAGAATGCTATTATTCCAACGCCAATGCCGGTCTGTATGCAAAAAAACAGGCTTTCCATTTCACCGGGAATTTCTCCGCCAAGCGCCTGCTCAAGCACCGGCGTAAACCATGGCTCGTAGCTTTCGTCGACTTCGGCCACCATCTCGCTTCCGGCGTCGTCCGAACCGCCAAATTTGGCTCCCCTAAGAGCAAACAGCGGGACAAAAACGATTAGCGCGGCCAAAATCAGCAGAAGTGCCGCCTTCTTTTTTTTATTCATAATGCTTTCCCTCCTTGTAAAAGCCTATTAGAGTAAGCTCATTTGCGCCGTAAGTTTCAAGCGCCATCATCATAAGCGCCGTAAGTATACCTTCAAGCGCCGCGAGCGGCAGCTGCGTAGGCGCAAAAACTCCCAGAAATTTCAGCGCGGCGGCAAATACGCCGCCCTCTTTATTGTGGACAAGTGCAAGCTGCAGGCTTGTTACGCAGTACGTAAACAAATCTCCCACGGCGGCCGCCAAAAAAACTCCGGCGATCCTGCCCATTTTAAGCTTTTGACACAGCTTATATATCCAAAAGCTTACAAAAGGCCCTGCTATGGCCATCGAAAAAGTATTTGCCCCCAGCGTAGTAATTCCGCCGTGGGCAAGAAGCATTGCCTGAAATATAAGCACGATAATGCCAAGCACGCTCACGGCCGACGGCCCAAATAAAATCGCGCCAAGTCCGGTTCCCGTCATATGCGAACAGCTCCCAGTGACGGAGGGGATTTTAAGCGAGGATATAACAAATATAAATGCCCCCGCCATAGCGAAAAGTGTGATGTTTTTGCGGTTGTCTGCAATCGCCCTTTTTATCTTTATAAATCCAGCCGCCAAAAAAGGCACGCAAAGCGCGCCCCACGCTACGCAGCTGCCTATAGGCAGGTATCCCTCCATTATGTGCATCGCGCCGGCCGGACGGCCGACAGCCAAAAACGCCGCAAGAAGCGACAGCGCCAAAAATATTATTTTTTCCTTTCTTCTCAATTTAAAATTCCTCCCTGATTTTTATGTTCCCTGCGCAGCACATCCAGCCATCTTTTAAATTCATCGATACTTCTTGGCGCGCCTGTGCAGTCCAGATCCCATCCATCCTCAATCGCCTCGCAAACCTGCAAAAGAATCGGCTTGGAAAGATTCGCTTCATTCAATACACGCTCGTTTGTAAATATGTTTATCGGAACGTCGTCGGATATAACACTTCCTCCATTAAATACTATCGCCCTGTCCGCCCATCTGTATGCAAAATCCACGTCATGTGTGGAAACGACGAGCGATTTCCCTTCCCTTTCAAATTCGGCCAGGCTTTTTTCAAACATTGTGGCATTTTTCGCGTCAAGAAAAGCCGCCGGCTCGTCGAACAGGATTATCTCGGGCTTCATGGCCAAAACGCCGGCGATGCCGACCCTTTTTTTCTCGCCGCCGCTTAAATAGTGCGGAGGCCTGTCGGCTATGGAGCTAAGATTCATGGAATTTATCGCCTCGTTAGTCCTCTCCTCAACCTCCTCGTCGGAAAGTCTCAAATTCACGGGGCCAAAGGCGACGTCCCCCTTAACGGTCGATGCGACTATCTGGCCGTCCGGCTCTTGAAAAACTACGCCGACGCTTTTTCTTAAGCTGTTTATATTTTTTTTGCATATCTTTTCGCCATGAAGAAAAATATCGCCGCGTGTCCTCTCGTACACGCCGTTTATATTTAAAAAAAAGGTTGATTTCCCGGCGCCGTTGGCTCCAAGAAGCGCGATTTTTTCACCTTTTTTTATTTCAAGGCTTATGTTTTTTAGCACCATGTCTTTCCCATCGTATGAAAAAGATAAGTTTTTCACTTCCAATATCGCGTCAGACACCTGCCAGCCCTCCCCGCACTGCAAAGCCTCATATGCCCGCAAGCGCCGCCATTCCCGCAAAATAAGCGGCCATGGCGGCAGCCTGTACGCCCGTGCATCTCCTTTTTTCGACATAAAACCTGCATCCGCCGCAGCTCCTTGCCTCCATCGCGTCAAAGCAGGCCCCGGATCTTTTCATTGACGCGATAAAAAGGCTTCCAAGCATCATGCCAAAGCTTTTCATGGATGTTTTAAAATCGGAGTACCCAAGCCTGGATTCTTGTGCGGCACGCATGCCGCGCCATATATCGATTATTATGAATATATATCTGTAAATTAAGTGCATCAGATCCGCCGCGGCCGCGGGAAGATGAAGAGTCTGCAGTGCCGCGGCAAACTCCCCGGCAGGCGTGGAAAGCGTGAAAAGATACATCGCGCTAACCGCTGAAAAAGCCCTCAAAGCGCCGCAAAAAGCTTCGTAAATCCCGTCTTTCGTCACGTAGACGCATACAAACCCTAGGTCGGCGCAAAAAAGCCCTTTCGGAGCCGTTGAAAAATTTATGCACGCCGCTATGCCGGCCGCTGCGATAAAAACAGCCGGAATGCTTAGAGCCCTTATATATTTCCTTATAGGAATCCTGGATACGGCTATGTTTAGCGTCCCCATAAAAAGAAATGTATACGCCGATGCGCACGGTCGGTTCAAAACGACTACGGCTATAGCCGCCGCGGCCGCGAAAATAAGCTTAGCCTCGATATTCCATTTCCTCATGCCCGAATCGTAGGCATGCGCGTCGATAAAAAAACTGTGAGTATACAAAAAAGCCTCCCGGCCGCGAGGCTGGCAGGCTTTTTAAAGCGTACTCAAACAAGACGTAAAACGTCCTCTTTACGCGCGGCAAGCTCCAACGCGCAGGAAAAGGAACACCAAAGACGTCCACGTCATATTATTTGAACCAGTTGCTCGTGGCCAAACATTCTTCATTCAAGGCAGGTCTCCTGACTTGACTTTTGCTATGCATTTTCTGTTATGCATAAGCGCGCCTTCAATCCGCGGGCCTTCCCGGCTTTTGCAAGCCAGTGGCATGACGCGGCAGGCTGCGTCTTACAGTGACGAGTTCGTACAGGCCTCTCACCTGTTTCCCTTTTCACCGACGGTCCGCGGCTATCTCAAGCCGCTTTCCGCCGACACCTTGAATGTATTTAATTGTAGGTCGGTACAAATACCCAAGTCCGACACCCATAAGCGTACACCCTGTACAAACGCGTGTCAACCCCACCAATAATCAAAAGGGGGGAAAGTAAAAAGCGTTTTACACCGCGTGCATGTTTTTTAGAGAAATATCCATTATCGGCGCCGAATGCGTAAGCGCGCCGCTCGACACATAGTCAACTCCCGTCTCTATGACGTCTTTTACATTTTCCTCCGTTATATTTCCAGAGCACTCCGTAAGCGCCCTTCCTCCTATAATTTTTACAGCTTCCTTCATTTCGTCAACAGTCATGTTGTCAAGCATTATTATATCCGCACCGGCGTCGACGGCCTCGCGCACCATATCCAGATTTTCCACCTCTATCTCTATTTTATGCACAAACGGGGCGTATGACTTTGCCATCCTTACCGCCGCCGCGACGCCGCCGGCGGCCCCTATGTGGTTGTCTTTAAGCAGTACGCCGTCCGACAGGTTGTACCTGTGATTGCTGCCGCCGCCCACCCTTACGGCATATTTTTCAAATATGCGCATGTTTGGCGTCGTCTTTCTTGTATCCAAAAGAATCGTAGCGCTTCCCTCAAGCAGTCTTGCCATTGAACGGGTATATGTAGCTATCCCGCTCATGCGCTGCAAGAAATTGAGCGCGGTCCTCTCTCCGGAAAGCATTGCCCTCATGTCGCCTGAAACCGTGGCCATAATCTGCCCGTCCGCAACATTATCGCCATCGTTTACGCGCATATCAAACCGAACCTTTTCGTCAAGCATCTCAAACACGCGTCTGAAAACGCCGAGCCCCGCCACGACTCCGTCCTGCCTGCATATAAGCTGCGCCTCGCCCTCCTTATATTCACTCATGACGCAGTTAGTAGACAGGTCGCCGCTCGAAATATCCTCCTCAAGGGCCATTCGTATGTAACGGTCGGCGTTTAATTTTAAAGCAACAGGATCATTCATGCCTTTTCTTCTCCTTCTCTATTTCTTCCAATACCCTTTCTCCGTACCTCTTGTAGATGGCGTCGACATCGCCGTAGCTGTCAATGTCCGCGAGCTTTAAAAAATCGTCGTCCGCGATAGACGCGCGCCCGTTCTTTGCAATCTCGTCCGTTATCGCCGCGGCGGCCCTTTCGGCAAAAACCATCGACTCCAGAAGCGAATTGCTCGCAAGCCTGTTGCGTCCATGTACGCCATTGCACGAAGTTTCCCCCACCGCGTAAAGTCCCTCTTTCGATGTACGGCTGTCTCTGTCGACAGCTATGCCCCCCATGAAATAATGCTGTGCGGGAACTACAGGTATGCAATCCTTCGTGGGATCGTATCCCGATTCCAGACACTGCTCAAGTATGTTTGGAAAATGATTCCTTATTTCATCTTCCGCGACATTTTCCATGGACAGCCATACGTAAGGCTCTCCATCCTTTTCCATCTGCTTTTTTATTTCCGCCGTAACTATGTCCCTTGGCAAAAGCTCGTTGCAAAACCGCTCCTTATCCTTATTCAAAAGAACGGCGCCCTCGCCCCTTAGCGACTCCGAAATCAAAAATCTCCTGCCGGGCTTTTCGGAATAAAGAGTTGTCGGGTGAATCTGTATATAATCAACATGCTGCACGTCTATGCCATGATTATACGCTATGGCGACTCCGTCCCCGGTTATATGTCGAAAGTTTGTGGAATGCTTATACAGTCCTCCTATCCCGCCGCAGGCAAATACCGTATACTGCGCCCGAACCAGCGAAATATTTTTCTCCCTGTCGCATACGACTATTCCCCGGCATCTGTCGTCATCGCACAAAATGTCAATCATGGCGGTGTATTCCAGTATTTTTATGTTTTCTCTGGACATGGCATTTTTTATAAGCGTGCCGGTAATTTCCTTTCCCGTGGCATCCTCATGGAAAAGTATGCGCGGCCTGCCATGGCCTCCTTCCCTGGTAAAAGCAAGCTCGCCGCCGACCCTCTCAAAGTCGACGCCATAATCAATCAGCTCGGCCGCAATCTTTTGAGATGACGATATCATTATCTTTACAGATTCTTTGTTGTTTTCATAATGTCCCGCCCTCATAGTGTCCTCAAAGTAAGCGTCGTAGTCGTCGTCGTCCCTAAGCATGCACATCCCGCCCTGAGCCAGAAACGAATCGCTTTTATCCACGGAATCTTTAGTTACCATTAGCACTTTCAAATCTTTTGGAAAATGCAATGCGCAAAAAAGGCCCGCCGCGCCCGTGCCTGCAATGACAACATCTGCGTCTAAAATCATAAATGCCACCTTAACATCTGCGGCCGTGCGCGGCCGCATTGCCCTTTCATTTGCCTGAGAGAAATTTTTCAGTTCGAATTACGGCAAAACGCAACTGCCATAAGCCATATCCATTATACTTTTTCGCCGCTTATTTGACAAGTTTATAAAAAGTGTCGTCAATTATTGCGGCCGCGCGGGTAATTCGCGCGAATTTTTGAAAATATCTTGATACCGCCTCCCATTATGAGGTACCATAATAAATGTGATTTATGCGAAACTATACCTTGGGAAGGGACGGCAGTATGGAAAAGAAAAAGATGCTCCCAATCGGTTATGACAACTTTGAGACCATACGAAGCGACGATTTTTACTACGTCGATAAAACAGGCCTTATCAAGGAGCTGCTTGAAAACAAAACGCAGGTCACGCTTTTCACCCGTCCGCGGCGCTTCGGCAAATCCTTGAACATGAGCATGC
>CAZTVO010000021.1:15418-22538 GCA_964617075.1 uncultured Jutongia sp. | reverse complement strand
TCTTGCAGCGCCGCGTTTTTTATGCTATTATGTCATAGTTGAATTCACCTCCGCTCAGGATCTGGACGCTCCGCCCGGTCCTTGGTGGAAGGCGAACAGTTATTGACGCGTATCTTGTGTAAAAGGCGCAGATTAGGAGGAAATCATCATGATTAGCAAAGAGAAAAAGGCAGAGATTATTAGTGAATACGCGAGAAAGCCGGGAGACACGGGATCTCCCGAGGTGCAGATAGCGCTGCTTACGGAGCGCATCCGCGAGTTGAACGAGCATTTAAAAGTAAATAAAAAGGACCATCATTCAAGAAGGGGCCTTTTAAAGATGGTAGGACAGAGACGAAATCTTTTGGCTTATTTAAAGAAAAAGGATATTGAAGCCTACCGCAGCCTCATTGACAGATTGGGACTTAGAAAATGATTTTTTAACAATATGGCGAGATATGCGAAAAGATGCGATGCTTTTTGTTAAGCACCGCGTCTTTTTTTTGTGAAAGGACGGAGGATGTTTTGAAAAAGAAAAATTTTTCTCAAACGTTTAAAAAGCGCGGCGCGTTAATATCTGTCGCGGCGGCCGCCGTATTTATGTGCGGCTGCGGTTCGGTCGGCGAGGGAGACGACGGCGCGGCAGCCGCGGATACGCAAACAAAGACGGCTGACGCTGCGGCTCCAACCGAGGGGGTGGATATAAGCTTAAAGGGAGAGTATTCTGGCGCCGCTCTCGACGGTTCTTATAGCGAAGACGGCGCGGCCGTAATTAAGTCAAACAAAAAATCTGTAAAAGTAAAAGGCGGCAGGGGCGTAAAGGTTAAAAATAATATCGTGTCAATTACACGGAAAGGCGTCTATGTCGTCCGCGGAAAAATTCGCGAAACTCAAATCGCGGTCGACGTTTCAGACGACGAAGATGTGCGGCTTGTACTGGACGGCGCCGACATTTCGTACTCGAAAGGACCCGCCATATGGGTCAAAAATGCGAAAAATATTTATCTGACTTTGGCCGATGGAAGCGCGAATAAAATATCAGACGGGAGCGATTATAAGGATGTAGGAGGAGACGTCAATTTAAACGCGGCCCTTTTTTCTCAGGACGATTTGATTATTAACGGCGGCGGAAGCCTCCTTGTGAACGGAAATTATAAGGACGGCATAACGTGCAGGGACGATTTGACAATAGTGGAGGGAAGCATAGAGGTAGACGCAAAGGACGACGCGATAGTTGGAAAGGACGGAGCCGCCTTTAAAAATCCCAAAATCACGCTTTCGTGCGGCGGCGACGGCATAAAATCAAGTCTGGAAGGAGATTTGAGCAAAGGATACATAATAATAGACGGAGGCAGCTTTGAAATAAACGCGGGAGACGACGGGATGCACAGCGAAACGGCTATCGTGATAAATGGCGGCAGCATAGATATTAAAAACAGCGTGGAGGGCATTGAAAGCTTAAACGTTGGCGTAAACGCGGGGAAGGTCTTAATTGTTTCTTCAGACGACGGCATCAACATATCCGGCGCGGGCGAAAAATCCGGCAAAGACGCGCCGGGAATGGGCGGCATGGATGCGCCGATTGACGGGGCGCTTGTCATAAACGGAGGAGACGTAGACATTGACGCTAACGGCGACGGCATCGATTCAAACGGCGGCATTTTAATGACTGGCGGCAGCGTCAAAGTAGCGGGGCCGACAGACGACGGCAACGGCGCGTTTGACTTCAATTCCGCATTTGAGATGGATGGGGGCGAAATGCTCGCGTATGGCAGTTCCGGCATGGCACAGGTTCCATCGGAAAGTTCTAAGCGCTCTTTTTTGGCCGCGACGGTTGATGAATACTCGGAAGGAAGCAGGCTTGAGATATCCCGCGGCGGCGAAGTTTTGGCGTCGGCGGTTCTTAAAAAAAGCGGGAATTTCATTTTTTATTCTTCGGAGGATATTAAGGATGGAGAAGAATACGAGATTAACATAGACGGAAAATCAAAAAAAGCCGCGGCGGGAGAGGCCCCGGACGGAGGTTTTGACGCGCACAAAGATATGGGAGGCAGGGAAGGCATGGGAGGAATGCATGGCGGCCGGCCTGACGGAATACGCGAACGAAACGGCCGCGACGGGGCGGCACCGTCCGATAAACCTTGACTTTTATGTCGTAAGATTTATATAATAGGTGATATACGCGTACTGCAAAGGTTGATTTTAAGAACCGTCTCGCGCCGTTTTCCGATATACGGCGCGAGACGAAAAAATGCGGGATAAGCATTGACAAATTTTAATATTGGTACGGGAGGTACAGTTCATGATTAAGCTTTATGACGGCGGCGTCTATCTTGTTGACGGCGTTAAGATTGTTGAGGATAACGCGGACGCGGCAGCCGCTTTGAATGCGGAATGCGGAAAGGTTTTCGCCAAAGAAGAAGCGGCGAAGGGAACCATGGCATACAGAATACTAAAATCGCACAATGTTTCAGACGACATGAAGAATCTGCATATTAAATTCGACAAGCTGACGTCGCATGATATTACATTTGTGGGGATTATCCAGACGGCGCGTGCGTCGGGCCTTGAAAAGTTTCCGGTGCCATATGTTCTTACGAACTGTCATAACAGCCTATGCGCAGTAGGAGGCACTATAAATGAGGACGACCATATGTTTGGCCTTTCATGCGCGAAAAGATACGGCGGGATGTACGTGCCCGCGCATCAGGCCGTTATTCACCAATTTGCGCGCGAGATGCTTTCAGGATGCGGCAAAATGATATTAGGTTCCGATTCGCATACGAGATACGGGGCGCTTGGAACGATGGCCATGGGAGAGGGAGGGCCGGAGCTTGTAAAGCAGCTGCTTGGCAGGACGTACGACATCGCCATGCCGGAAGTGACGGCGATATACCTTACGGGAAAGCCGCAGAAGGGAGTTGGGCCGCAGGATATCGCGCTGGCCATAATAGGCGCGGTTTTCGCGAACGGATATGTAAAAAACAAGGTAATGGAATTTGTAGGCGATGGAGTGTCGAACCTTTCGGCGGACTTTCGCATCGGCATTGACGTAATGACCACGGAAACGACGTGCCTGTCCTCTATATGGGCTACGGACGCTAAGATCGAGGAATTTTATGATATGCATAACCGTCCCGACGAGTATAAGGAACTAAAGCCCGATGACGTGGCATATTATGACGGCATGGTCTATGTCGATCTTTCGGAAATCAAGCCGATGATTGCGATGCCGTTCCACCCAAGCAACGTGTATACCATCGACGAGCTTAACGAAAATCTTATGGACATACTTGACGACGTCGAGAAAAAGGCGCTCGTAAGCCTAGGCGGAAGCGGGATTAAATATACGCTTAAGGACAAGGTAAAAGACGGCAGGCTCTGCGTGGAACAGGGCGTGATTGCGGGATGTGCCGGCGGCGGCTTCGAGAATATATGCGACGCGGCCGATATACTTAGGGGAAAAAGCATTGGAGCTGATGAATTTTCGTTAAGCGTATATCCTTCGAGCCAGCCCGTATTTATGGAGCTTGTTAAAAACGGAGCCGTAGCCGATCTTATATCTTCCGGGGCGACGATTCGCTCCGCGTTTTGCGGTCCGTGCTTTGGCGCGGGCGACGTACCTGCGAACAACGGACTTTCAATCAGGCATTCCACGCGCAATTTCCCTAACAGGGAGGGTTCTAAGATTACGAGCGGGCAGATTGCGTCAGTTGCGCTTATGGACGCCCGTTCCATAGCCGCGACAGCCGCGAACGGGGGCCGGATTTCTTCCGCGGCGGAATTTGACGGCGAATTTAGAATGCCAAAATACTTTTTTGACGCGACTATATATGAAAAGCGCGTCTATAACGGCATAGGAAGGCCGGATGCGAACGTGCAGATAAAATTTGGGCCAAACATCAAAGATTGGCCTGAAATGTCGGAGCTTACGGACGATTTGGCGCTTAAGGTCGGATCGGAGATTCACGATCCTGTGACCACGACTGACGAGCTTATCCCATCGGGAGAAACGTCGTCGTTTCGTTCCAATCCTTTGGGTCTTGCCGAATATACGCTTTCGCGCAAGGATCCCGAATACGTGGGGCGCGCAAAGGCGGTTCAGCTTGCGGAGAAGGCGAGGACGTCCGGCGAAGACATATTTGCCGCGTGTCCCGAGCTAAAGGAAGTGTTTGACATAGTGAACGGCAAGTTTGAGGCAAGACCCGCCGATACGCAGATCGGAAGCCTCATCTACGCGGTCAAGCCGGGAGACGGATCGGCCCGCGAGCAGGCGGCGTCGTGCCAGAAGGTTCTTGGAGGGCTCGCAAACATCGCCAAGGAATACGCCACAAAAAGGTATCGCTCCAACCTTATAAACTGGGGAATGCTTCCGTTCATTTTCGAGGAGGACAATCTTCCGTTTTCATTGGGCGACTATATATTCATCAAGGACATAAAAAAAGCCATTGTCAATAAAGAAGAGTCGGTAAAAGCTTACGTTGTGGGCCGGAAAATGTTTGAGTTTGAATTAAAGCTTGGAAGCCTTACGGATGACGAGCGTGAAATTATAACGAGAGGCTGCCTTATAAATTACTACCGCGCACAGGCGCGGTAGGGCCGCGGCCGGAGCTTGGCGGGCTGTTTTCGCATTTGGCAAGGTAGGGAAAAATATTCATGTTTATAGTTAGTCTATGGGAGTATATATCATGCAGAAAAAAGCAGGCGCTTACTCTAAAGCAGATCATGATATGCCTCAATGCGATTATGGCTTCCGTCCATGCGTTGCTTTTCTGCCTGTTTTTGTATTTTAAGGTATACATGATGGCGGCGGTAAACGTCGTCAGCGTTTCAGGATATTTGCTGTGCCTTTTGGGGCTTTTTTTGGGAAAAAGCCCTTTTGGCGCTTTTAACTACTGCTATGCCGAGGTAGTCGTCCACGCCATGTTTGCTACGATTGCCGTGGGCACGGAGCCGGGCTTTGTTTTGTATCTGCTCTGCACTATGCCGCTTGCGTATTACGCGAATTACGCGTTTCAGACGGATGAGCGCAAGGTAAATCCTATCATTTACGTTATAATTACGATGGTCGGCTTTTTAATCTCAAAATATATTACATGGAAATATGATCCCATCTATGTCATGGGCGACGAAGTGGTGCAAAACGTCATTTACACGTTTAACTATATATTGGTCGTAGTTACGATAGTGGCCTTTATGAGCACGTTCCTAATTCAAATAAGGACTCTCGAAGACCAGATGATAAAGAAAAACAAAAAACTGGAAGTCATGTCGATGCAGGATTCCCTTACGGGGCTGGCTACCAGAAGATGCGTAAGCGACCGTTACGCCAAGCTGGCGGCTCAAAAAGAGAGTTATGCCATTATTTTGGGAGATATTGACGATTTTAAAAAGATAAACGACACTTACGGTCATGCCTGCGGCGATTTGGTTTTAAAGACCGTGGCCGATTTGTTCAAAGAATATGTCCGTACGGAGGAGGATATAGTATGCAGATGGGGCGGCGAGGAAATACTGGTGATGCTGCCCGGATGCGACAGAGGCGCCGCGGCACAGATTGCGGAGCGGATAGCCGACGGAATAAGGAAGCGCTCGATAATAAATTCAGACGGATCAAGGATTTTAGTGACGATGACTTTTGGCGTCGCCGATTCAGCTGAAGGCGACGATATAAAGGACGTAACTAAAAATGCCGACGAAAGGCTGTATTCCGGAAAAGCGAACGGCAAGAACCAGGTCGTGTCGGAAATCAAATAAAACTTGACAAAAAGGGTGATTTTGGCTAGTATAAGGGTGGTTTTGGTAATTTTTTTGCTTTTTTGAGGGGTTAGAGAGAGGGTTTCGATATAATGATTAAGGTTGCGATATGCGAAGACAGCGATTTGGACAGAAAGATGCTCGCAAAGATTGTAAGCTGCCTTATGGACGACAGGGGGCTGACGTACGATATTGCAACGTACGTCAATGGACGCGAACTTGTTTCCGGATACAAAAATTGCCCGCAGGATTTGATATTTTTGGATATTATGATGGACGACATTGACGGCATAGAGACAGGGAAGCTTATACGGGAGATGGACGACTCCGTAGAAATCATATACAGCACGTCAAGCAAGGATTTTGCGATAGCCGCGTACGACGTGCACGCGATGGGGTATTTGTTAAAGCCGTACGAAGTGCTGCGTATTGGGGCCATGATTGACTATTATGTCCAAAAGCATCCGCAGAAAAATATGAATTTCATTGAGGTCAAGTCCAAGCGCAAGTCCCTTGTTATACCGTACAAGGATATAATTCATATGGAATCGGACAATAAAGTGGTATATATATACACCACAACTTTGGGCCCTGTCAAAGTTTACAGCAAGCTTGATACATTTGAGGACGAGCTGGCAGACGTAAGGTTTTTGCGGTGTCATCAAAGCTATCTTGTGAATATGCAGTACGTTGCGGGTCTAGTGGATTCTGATTTTATAATGATAGACGACAGGATGGTGCCAATAAGGAAGAGCGGAAGAAAGTTGATTATAAAGAAATACGAGGACTATTTGAAGCAGTCGCTAAAGACGCATAAGTAAAGACATTGAAGACAGCCAGATAGTGTCAACAATGTGTCGATGCGATTTCCCTTTTGTTTAATTTATTAAATTATTTTAAAAGTGCTTGAAAAGGTGAATTTAGTATGATAGCATATAGGCCAGTGTTAGTTTTATATAGTTGCAATTTATAGTTTAAAAGCAATTGTCGCGCACGGGCGGGGCATATCGCTATTAATATATGAAAAGGAATGGTGATTATATGAAAATCAATAGTCTTACCGAAAGTGAAAAGGTTACAATGAAGAGCGTGTGGGATTTGGGAGATGGCGCGAGGCTTGCCAATATAATGGAAGTTGCAAATGAAAGATACGGCAAGAAGTGGAAACCGCAGACGGTATCCACTTTTTTGGGAAAGCTGGTAAGAAAGGGCTTTTTGGAGCAGTACAGAGATGGAAGATATTTTTATTATCGTATATTGGTTGACAAGCATGATTACAGATGCAGCGTGCTTCGGGACGATTTTAAGTTTTGGTGCGATGGCGACGTGGAACAGTTTGTCGATGAGATTTCCGACAATCAGGTTTTTACCGATGAACAGAAAA